>JAVBSG010000182.1:0-17408 GCA_031547245.1 Propionivibrio sp. | reverse complement strand
CTCATCCGCCCTACCCGAGCTCGTTCGTTGATAGGCGGTTTGATGGGGCGAAGAGAAGACTGCACATGGAAGAGATACTTCGTTTTATGGTTCGGTACCCGACAGGCTGTAACGAAACTGCCGATACATTTGCCGCCAGTTCGGCATTCAATCCGACTCCTTGCATTCGCCGCTTTCTTCGAGCTCGTTTATCTTGTCCATGAGCCATGCTATCAATTCTTCGACAACAACACTTTCGCCGTCTTCTACTCTGTTGGAAATCATGGTCATCGGAAATATGGTCAATGACAGTTTGTTGTGTCGCAAGCATGGGTCTCTTCCATCCTCGTCCCGAATGATGGCCCAGCGATAGTTGTGATTTTTATACCGAATGTAATCTCCCATTACGAGTCCTAAGGACTGCAACTCATGGGTTTGTTCGGCGCCGATTGTTTTTTTATCCAGAATTTTTTGAATCAGTGAAATGCTTTTGCCGTTTTCGTGATAACGGTCAATGTCGCTTTCGTCGATGTTCAATATTTTGGAGATTCTTTCATTGATTTGTTGTATGTCCTGATAGGGAGGTTCGAAGATTGTGGATTGTTCTGCCGATACCTCTTCTATCGTCGAAATGGATTGCGTAACGTCTGCCAGAATGTTTTCAATCACTTCTTCGTTGTTTTGTGCATACTCGGCAGGGGCTGTTACGCTGATGACGATAAAGTGGCATTTATAGCCGATTTCGAAAAAAAATAGATTGAGCTGTTCTCCGTTTTCTTCCGAATCCTGAGTGTATGTGAAGAAACTTTTTTCGTTGACTATTTCAACTTTGTGCCCGTCTTTGCTTCCATTGCGGATGACTCGTTCATAAGCGATGTTCGTGTCCGCGTCGTCTTTCGGCTTCACGGTTATTGTGCTTATTCGTATTCCCACGGGGTCTATTTCCGGGTCGTACACAATCACCGTACTGTCGTCTTCATCGTCGTAACAGTAGTTGTCGGGAAATTCGATCGACTTTAATCCGTCTCCGATTTCAAATAGTTTCATGGTTGTTGTTCTTTAATATGGCAGGCATTGAGCGGGCGTAAGGCGGGCAGGGCGAAGCGCTTCCGCCTGCCCGCCCGGATTCCGGTCAGGCGTCGAGTTTCGGCACGTCGAGCCAGCGGCGTTCGGCCCAGCTTTGCAGGCCGAGTTCGACGAGCTGGACGCCCTTGGCGCCTTCGAGGAGGCTCCATTTGAAGCCGCCTTCGCCCCAGACGTGTTTGAGGAACAGTTCCCATTGGGATTTTACGGCGTTGTCGTAGGCGAGCGTTTCGGGGATCGGCGCCCAGTCGTCGCGGAAGTTGCGGGCTGGGATGTCTGGGTTCCAGGCCGGGCGGGGGGTGTTGACGCGCGTCTGCGTCCAGCAGTCGGTGAGGCCGGCGACGGCGGAGCCTTGCGTGCCGTCGACCTGGAAGGTGAAGAGATCGTCGCGCCGCACGCGCACGCACCAGGAGCAGTTGATGTGCACGATGGCGCCGTTCTCAAGTTCGAAGGTGGTGTAGGCGGCGTCGTCGGCGGTGGCGGAGTAGGGCTTGCCCTGTTCGTTCCAGCGCTGCGGGATGTGCGTGGCGCCAAGGCAGGAGACGCTTTTCACGGGGCCGAAGACGTTGTCGATGATGTAGCGCCAGTGGCAGAACATGTCGAGGATGATGCCGCCGCCGTCTTCCTTGCGGTAGTTCCAGGAGGGGCGCTGGGCGGGCGCGAGGTCGCCTTCGAAGACCCAGTAGCCGAATTCGCCGCGCACCGAGAGCATGCGGCCGAAGTAGCCGGCCTGGTTGAGCATGCGCAGTTTGGCGAGGCCGGGGAGCCAGAGCATGTTCTGCACGACGCCGTGCTTGACGCCGGCGGCCTTGGCGGCGCGGTAGACGTCCATCGCCGCGGCGAGGTTGTCGCCGACCGGCTTTTCGCAGTAGATGTGCTTGCCGGCGGCGATGGCGCGCTGGAGCACGGCGGGCCGTTCCTGCGTGGAGGCGGCGTCGAAGAAGACGGTGTCGGCCGGGTTTTTCAGGGCGGCGTCGAGGTCGGCGGTGTAGCGTTCGATGCCGAAGCGGGCGGCGAGCGCCTGCGCCTTGTCGAGGCTGCGGCTGACGAGGATCGGGTCGGGCATCAGGCGGTCGCCGTTGGAGAGCGCCACGCCGCCCTGTTTGCGGATTTCGACGATGGCGCGGGCCAGGTGCTGGTTGCTGCCGATGCGCCCGGAGACGCCGTTCATGATGATGCCGATTCGATGTTGTGCCATGGTTGTCCCTGTTGGTGTTTGGTGTGGGGGCGTAGGGCGGATAAGCGCAGCGCCATCCGCCGGATGGGAGCTTACTATATCCCCAGTGCGGTGGTTTGGGGAATATGCGGTTGGGGATGGGCGGGGCGTGGGTGGAATGCAGGCCGTTTGACGGATGGCATAGGCAGCCGGCCGTGTTCTCCGTGCCGCCGTGATGCGGAGCGGAGGCCGCATCCGCGACTAGCCGAATGCGGTAATCAGGTGCTTGATTCCAAAAAAGCAGATGAGAATCGCTACTCCCGTGCAAACACACAGGAGAAAACAATAATTGACGGGGTGGGTATCGAAATTGAATTTCGGCCCACACCACATCTGCATGGAGCGCCTTGTCTGCCAGGTTTCAACAACACATCCGAGAAAAAGGCCAAGCCCCAAGAAAATTAAGAAAAACCCCGAAACCCAATTGTAGATACCCGATTCCTTGGGCGGCGCCAAAACTAGAAGCAGGGCGCCAAAAATGGTGCAAAGAAGGACTGATATCCTAATCGCCAGAGTGGTCAGGCGATTTTTCGGGAAACTTTCTCCATGAATGTTCAGCCCCATTTCCATTTTTTCCCCGTAGTTTTCGGATCGTCAAAATCACCATGCTTGTCGGATACATTGCTGTTGATCGGAAGTCGCTTCAATAGTAGTCCGCCTGGGGCGGATGCGCTGCGCCTATCCGCCTATCCGCCCATGTGCGGGCGTTGGTAACAGTTCAGTCAAGAGAAATACTCGCAATTAAGCAGATACCAATGACGGCAACGCAAACCCAGCGGGTGTAATAAAGAAACAAGCCAAAGCGATTGAGGCAGCACCGATTAAATTCCTGGTGGTAGCCGGCTACTGTGGCAATTGGGATGCTTTGCCCTAATTCATTGGCAATAAAGCGGGGTGGCCCCCTAAGGAGACCGGTTGCCAAGAGCACAAGAACGCCAGCTCCCAAAATTACGTTTATTAGAATTTCCGACATCTCCGAGGCATTCCTGGCTATTACTCATAAACATACTGGAGAGGTCGCAGCCTGCAAAGGCAGACAAGCGGAGCGCCATCCGCCGAATGGAGCGCTCACTATATCCCTGATGCGGTGGTTTTGGGAATATGCAAGTTGTAACGGGTGGGGCGGTGCGGGATACATCTGCGGGGGCGCGCATAGCCTTAACCGCTGGCAGGTTTATCCGATACGGCGGATGGCGTTTTGCTTGTCCGCCCTTGTGCTCGAATCAAAGGCGGTGTTCAACCCGTGGGGCATGCTACGCTTATCCGCCAGTGGTTTTCATCTCATGCACGCGGAGAAATATAACTGTGAAACTCGATCAAGTTCTCGAACAGCTTCGTCGTATCGACGATTTATCCGTGGATGGCACGGGTATGTCCCCGGAGTTTCTTGAAATCGAGAAAGCGGAAAGCGATGGAGGGGAAGAACTGCGCATCAACGGCAACCGGCAAGGGTTGATTCACTTTGCACGGCTTGTCCTGGAGGTGGCCGAAAAGGATTACGAGGGATCGCATCAGCATTTAGATGAACATGGGAACGTGGACAGGTGCGATATGCCCGTCGTGATCGTGCTCAAAAAATACGTTTGGGATATCGATCGGGCTGGCTGACACTCGCAGGCAATCTCGCCGTTATCCGCCGGAAGGTATGCCGGCAGGTAGTCAGGCAGAGCGCCGGGGCGGGCGGGTCGCTTGGCCCGACAGGGGAGGGAGTACGCCATTCGGCGGATAGCGCTTCGCTCATCCGCCCTACGGTAGAACGGCGTTATGCGCACCGAAAATGCCGTTCTGAACATATGCCTTGGCGATGCTGTCCAAAGCGCATTTCCCCATAAACGAAAATAATGCCTTCATTAGCGGCAATATCCAAAATTGACTTTCCGTTCAAGGCAAACCAGCAGGACGTAAAGGAGTTGGCGAGAAATCTGTTTTCGCCATCTTTTCCCGACGCGGAAAAAATGTTGGGCGTATTTTCCAATGCCGAGATCGAGACAAGGAATCTTTGCAAACCGCTTGATTATTATTCCGGCGCGCATGGTTTTCGGGAAAGAAACGCGGAGTACATCCGAATCGCTCTCGAATATGCAACGATAGCCGTTGAAGAATGCATTTCGTCCGCGCAAGTGCGCAAGGAAGACGTTACCGACATCATCTTCGTTTCCACGACAGGGCTTGCCACGCCGAGCCTGGATGCGCTGATCGTCAATAAAATCAGGCTGAATCAATATATCAACCGGATGCCGGTTTTCGGCTTGGGTTGCGGCGGGGGTACTGCCGGCTGCGCAAGGGCTTGCACGCTGGCGAAAGCGAACCCGAAGGCGGCGGTGTTGCTGGTTTGCGTGGAATTGTGTTCGTTGACTTTTTTGCGCAATGATTTCAGCAAGAGCAACTTTGTCGGCTCCAGTTTGTTTTCCGATGGCGTTGCCGCCTGTTTGATCGTGGGGGACGATCATGTCAACAAGGGCGATAGCAGAGTAAGGTTCCTGGCAAGCGAGAGTAAGTTGTATTTTGATTCGCTGGATGCCATGGGGTGGGATTTTACGGACAATGGTTTCAAGATTCTGTTTTCTCCAGACATTCCCGATCTTATTGCCGGGAGTGTGAATGCGGATGTTGCTTCGTTCCTGTCAAGGAATCGCACGAAGCTTTCGGATATAAAAAACTTTATTTTTCATCCGGGCGGGAGAAAAGTGCTTTCCGCCATGGAAGAGGCGCTTGGAATCGGAAGCGATCGTTTGGAAACGACACGCAGCACACTGAGCGATTACGGGAATATGTCGAGCGCTACGGTTCTGTATGTGCTGGAGCGGTTTCTTGTGCGGGGGTTCGAAAACGGTTATGGCCTGATGGTGGCTATGGGGCCGGGTTTTTCGTGCGATATGCTTTTGCTCGGGATGGAAAAACGATAACGCGATATGGTATTTGCGATTTTTGTTTCGTTCATTGTTTTATTGCGGATAGGCGAATTGTCGCTTTCCCGCAGAAACGAGCGCTGGCTGTTGCAGCATGGCGCAGTGGAGTACGGGCAAAGACATTATCCCTGGATGGTGGTTCTGCATGTTTTGTTTTTCGTTTCGCTGATCGCCGAGTATTGTTCGGCAGGGGCGGAAGCTATTGATTTTTATTTGTTGGCTCTGTATTTCGTCCTGCCGGCCTTGAAGGCCTGGACGATTCTGTCGCTGGGGAAATTCTGGAATACGAAAATCTATCGCATTCCGGATTTTCCTCTGGTAAGAAGCGGGCCGTACAAGTATTTCAAACACCCGAACTATGCCATCGTTGTGGCCGAAATCGCCGTGATTCCTCTGGTCTTTCGGCTATGGCATACGGCGCTTGTTTTTTCGATTCTCAATGCCGTGATGCTGGCCGTCAGGATCAGGGAAGAGAATAGGGCGTTGAAGGCGTGAGCGGCATTGCCGGCCCCTTTTTGCGAGGGGATGCGTTGCGCGTGGGCACGCTTCGCTCTGCCCACCCCCGATGCTGAAGCGGCCGATTGCCCCATCCCCAGAAACACAGGAACAACTCTGTGGACAACTGGAAAAACCCGCATGGTTTCAAAACGATACGGGACTGCTGTTTTTTCGAGCGCTTCCAGGGCGAAACCGGACTCATGCCCCTCACAGGGCGGATGTCCGGTGGATACGCGGCATGCCCGGACCGGAGGGCTGCGGCCGGCCCGGTCCGGGGGTCAGGGAATCAGTATTCCCAGAAGATGCGTTGCAGTTCCTTGCTGTCGTTGGTGACCGTCAGCGCCACGGAGGCCAGGATGCGGGCTTTTTGCGGGTTGAGGTCGTGGGCGACGATCCAGTCGTATTTGTCGTCGGGCTGTTCGGCGTTGCGCAGGACGAAGCCGCCGGCGTTGACGTGCGAGGAGCGGATGATGTGGATGCCCTTGCCGCGCAGTTCCTGCAGGGCGGGGACGAGCGTGCCGCTGACCGAGCCGTTGCCGGTGCCGGCGTGGATGATGGCTTTGGCGCCATCGGCGGCGAAGGCGCGGTAGGCGGTGTCCGTGACGTTGCCGCTGGCGTAGGCGATGCTGACGAGCGGCAGGGTGTCGATCTTCTCGATGTCGAACTCGGAGTTGACGGTGTGGCGCTTATCGAGCAGGCGGAACCAGTAGTTCTTGCCTTCGACGACCATGCCGAGTGCGCCCCATGGGCTCATGAAGGCGTTGGGCCGGATGTTGATGGCCTTGGTGACGTCGCGGCCGCTGTTGATTTCGTCGTTCATGGCCACCAGCGTGCCTTTGCCGCGGGCGTCCTTGCTGCCGGCCAGCGTGACGGCGTTGTAGAGGTTGAGCATGCCGTCCGCCGACATGGCGGTGCCGGGGCGCATGGAGCCGACGACGACGATGGGTTTGTCGCTGTGGATGACGAGGTTGAGGAAGTAGGCGGTTTCTTCGAGCGTGTCGGTGCCGTGGGTGACGACGACACCGTCGACGTCATTCTGCTTGAGCAGCGCGGCAATGTGCTTGCCGAGCGTGACGAGGTTGTCGTTCTTGAAGCTTTCCGAGGCGATCTGGTAGACCTGTTCGCCGCGCACGTTGGCGGCCTTGGTCAGCTCGGGGATGCCGGCGATCAGTTTGTCGACGGGAACCTTCGCCGCCTGGTAGCTGGCGTTGTTGGTGGCGTCGGCGCCGGCGCCGGCAATCGTGCCGCCGGTGGCGAGGATGACGACGTTGGGTTTGTCCTGGGCCAGCGCCGATCCGTTGATCAGCAGGGCAATGGCGAAAATCGCGACGACTCGTGCAAGCATTTTTCTTAGCATGGCTTCCCTTTCGGTAGTTGATGATTCGACGGGACAAGCGGAACGGGCGAGTGTACCGTCGCGGATGCTCAGGTGCGCTCGCTGGATTTATCTTAGCAGAGGGGCGGGGCGGGCGCTTTGTGAATTTGGGGCGGCTACCGGTGTTTTTCGGGGAGCGGTCTGGCAGTCTGCAAATTGCCTGCCGGCGCGGAACGGATGTGGAGCGTCATCCGCCGAATGGGGCGCTCGGCCCATTCTGAGAAACTGGGTCCATCTGATCGTCGAATCGCATTGACTTGAGCGGCTCGAAGCGCCCCTTTGCTGTCGTTGGCGTAGTGTGTAAACAGACGCTCAAAACGTGTGACGACAGCAGGCGAGGAAGAACAACGTCCTAGGTAATGAGTTCTTGGGAGACAACGATACCGTACGAGGCTTCTGATATGTGCTCTCCTGCCGCATCGAACACGCAGTACGGGACCCCTTGATGAGTTAAGAAGCATTATTGCCAGCCAGCATCTGGCTGAGTGAGTGCCGCAGGCCTGTGGCTTGTGCCCCAACGCGACGAAGACCAGATTCGGCGATTGACGTTGCGTTGGTTTGGAGGCCCAGCTGGGTTGCTATGCGGGCCATTGTTAGGCACACCGCTGGATGCGCCTCTTCAGGCACGAACTCGGCTACCAGCCGAGAGAATTGGTTTGGGTAGGAGGCATAACGCTCAAAGAACGGTTTGCCCTGAGACTCCCATGCGGCCACTATGGCCAAAGCGTTTGCTTCACCCAGCTCGTAACTCCAGCCAAGAGATTGATCAGTCGGCGGCTCGATACGAGAGCGGAAAGCACATTGGTATTCAAGAAACTTCTCTGGTTTCCAATCACAGCTAGGCGACAGAAAGGACAAATGTGCTCCCAAGTTGAGGTAACAACGATTACCAGTGGAACTGCCTTGCACGTTGAAGACGTGGACAAGAGGGCCGCTGATCCGTCGAAGAGTAGCACCGGAGCCGCGAAAGCCATCAGCCCTCAGCACCGGGTAGAGATGCCTAGAAAGAAGCTTGGTGAACGCCTGGGTATTCATGTCTTCGCGCGCCCTAACAGTTATAAAACGGACCCACCGGGTCAGTAGATAAATTGCTTTAAATACATCCATTATGCATAAAAGATCGCTTGCCCAGCAAGAGGAATTGTTTGGCAGAGGCGGTGTAACAACACCAATAGTACGGATGCAAGGAAGTCTGCTGGAACGGCTGCTCTAGGGAGGAATGCTCACCGGCTGGTTGTGGCCGACTGCCGCCCGACTGCACTCCGGTCAAAGCGTCGATAACCGGTGGCCAGACGCGGCGACTTCAGGCAGGTAATTCAGGCGAGATCTCGCATATTCCGCGTGGGCACGCTTTGCTTTGCCCACACTACAAGCGCTACCAGAACTTCCACCATGGCGTTGTCTCTTGGGGAGATATTTCTTGGAAATTAGCCCTATCGCTGGCGGCTCCGCCTGCGAGTTGCGAATAGTCAGTGCGGTCAGCGGTGGCAATCGCCACAGCAGTGGAAGGGACGAGTAGATTCTCTGGCTTTGATAGGCCAAAGGCTTGCATCAGCCGTTCTGTTTCGTCCATGTAATAGTATTCAACATTGATATCCTTCTCTTGCGGGAGAGCTGTCCCGGACGACTTGGATTCCCCGTTGGCGTATTGGATCATCCGTCGCAACTGCCCTGACTCGTAACACCAGAAGTACGCGCAACCGCCTGTCGTCTCGACAATGAACGAAAGAGTTGAGCCGAAACGGGAGCTGAGTTTCTGAAGGGCGGCTTCGTCGCCGGCAAGCACATAAGTGAAATCCATGAGAACGGCCCAAGGCCCGTTCTGACAGAGGATATAGACCTCTGTCCCTGGGGTCTCTTTCGTCCAGTCCTTGGCCGAGATGAAGCGCTCGTTTGCGCTTTTCCAAGACCAAATATCGTCTGTGCTGCCAAAGCCATCAGCAGAGGCAGTCACCTCGAGCTTGGGCCATGTCTCCGAAAAAGCCGCCCTGAACTCCGAGAGGGGGGCATTGACGGCGATGAGACCGAAATGCATTCCCATTTCTGTTCTTCCTTAACCTGACAACGCTGTTGAAAAGGTGCTTTTGATGCGGGGGTAATGCAAGTTATTCGCCGCGGTTTTTGCGGATATTGTAGGCGTATTCGCCGCACGGGGCGTTGGGCAATGTACAAGACTCGGTCAAATACGGCCGTGCATTATGGCAGCGCTTTTTATGGTGTAAAACCTGCCCTTGGTATCACGGCACGTGCTGCAGCAAGGTTTGCAGCAACACCCCTTGGGGCTGGGCAAAGGCGTTCAAAATGCTGAAGTGGTCGGCATCGCGCACGGGCAGGACAGCGCCTGCGGCCACGCCTTGTCGGTGCAGGGCAAACGCCTGGCTTTGCGCCTGCAGTTGCGGCAGCTCCGCAGTGCCGAAGGCGGTCACGAACGGCTTGGGCACTACGGGCAAACGCAGGGGGCTAAGGGTCTGCACCTCGGCATCGGTCAGCTGCAAGGCCGCATTCAGGTAGTTGTGCCGAATCGGCCCCAGGTCGTAAATGCCGCTGATGCCCAGGCCCGCCACCACGCCGGGGGTATCCAGGCAGATGGCCGTCAGGTGCCCGCCCGCGGACCAGCCGCTCAGCAAGATGGCATCGGCGCCGCCTTGCCGGCGCGCATGGGCGCGCACGGCGGCAATGCCGTCGCGCACTTCCTGCACGATCTGCGTGAGGGTGGCTTGCGGCGCCAGGGTGTAGCCGATCAGCGCGGCATTCAGGCCTTCCTGCAGCGCCGCTTCCGCCACGAAGCGGAAGGTGTTTTTGTGCCGCATCTGCCAGTAGCCGCCGTGGATGAACAGCAAGGTGGGCGCGCCGGCATCGCCAGGAAAAAAGTCGAAGCGCTGGCGCTCCGCCGGGCCATAGGCGATGTCGGCATCCGCCGGGTAGCGCTGCATCAGCGCGGCGCTGCGGGCTTCGAAATCCGCCATGTGCGCGGCGCTGTCGGCCACCGCGCCGGAGTTGTCATATGCCGCGTTGCGGGCGGCATCGTCCAGATGCAGCAGGCAGTCCAGCATCATGCGGCTCTCGCATGGTGGGCGACGTGGCTGCTGAGCATTTCCGTCAGTTCCTGGCGCACCCGGTTGAACTCGGGGGCGGTGATGCAGCGCGGGCGCTCCAGCGGGATGCGGTAGTCGCGCTCCACGCGGCCGGGGCCTGCGGTCATGACCACCACGCGGTCGGCCAGCAGTACCGCTTCTTCCACCGCGTGGGTGACGAAAACCACGGTCAGCCGGGTCTTTTCCCAGATGTCCAACAGCTCTTGCTGCAGCGCTTCGCGCGTCAGCGCATCCAGTGCGCCGAAGGGCTCGTCCATCAGCAGCACTTCGCACTCGTTGGCCAGCGCGCGGGCGATCGACACGCGCTGCTTCATGCCGCCCGAAAGCTGGTTGGGGAAGTGATCCGCGAATTTGGCCAGGCCCACCATGTTCAGGTAGCGGTCGGCAATTTCTTTGAGCCGCGCATCGGGCAAGCCGTTTTGCTTGGGGCCGAACGCGATGTTTTGGCGCACGGTCAGCCAGGGAAACAGGCCGTAGTCCTGGAACACCATGCCGCGGTCGGGGCCGGGCTCGCTGATGGGGGCGTGGTACATCCTGGCTACGCCCGCGGAGACGCTTTCAAAGCCGCCCATGATGCGCAGCAGCGTGGATTTGCCGCAGCCGGATGCGCCGATCAGGCAGATGAATTCGCCTTTCCGGATTTGCAGATTCACGTCCTTGAGCGCATGGATGGGGCGGCCGTTCAGGCTAAATACCTTGCTGACATCGGCAATGTCCAGAATGGGCGCGGGATGGCGGTGGGCAAGGGTTTCAGACATTGTGCTGCGGGCTCCACTTGAGCAGACGGTTGTTGAGGATGACCAGCAAACGGTCGGTGACAAAGCCGGTGAAACCGATCACCACCATGCCGGCGATCACCACGTCGGTTCGCGAGAGCATGCGGCCGTCCATGATGGCGGCGCCCAGCCCTTCGGGCACCCCCGTCATCTCGCCGACTACGATCAGGAACCAGGCGATGCCGTGCCCCAGGCGCAGGCCGTTGAAGATGGAAGGCATGGCCGCCGGCAGAACCACTTGGCGGAACATGGAAGCGCCCTTGCAGCCCAGCATGGCGGCGGCTTCGAACAAACGCGGCTCCACGGACTTTACACCGAAAGTGGTGTTGATGACGATAGGGAAGAAAGCGCCTAAAAACACCAGGAAGACGGCGGCGTTGGGGCCGACGCCGAAAAAGATCATGGACAGGGGCAGCCACGCGGTGACAGGCACCGGGCGCAGCATTTGCAGCGTCGGGTCCACAAAACGGCGGATGGCGGCGTTTTTGCCGATGACCAGCCCCAACGGTATGCCGGCCAACGCCGCCAGCCCGAACGCGCCATACACGCGCGTCATGGACTGCCACCAATGGGTGAGCAGGGTTTCGCTGAAGGCGTCGTCATGCACGCCGCCAAACGCGAAGTCCCACAGCATCATCCCCACTTCCCTGGGCGATGGCACCAGCATGGTGCCCGTGGCGCGCACGGCCATGTCCCAGGCCAACAGCAGCAGCACGGGCAGAACGGCGGGAAGCAGCCATGTAGCCGCCCACACCTTGGCTGCGTTGGGTTGCGGGGGCCGCATCAGCGCAACTGGCGCCGTGCTGCGGCTGTGGCGCTGGAGGCAGCGCCGGCCGGTGTTGAAAATGCGGGGGGCGGCATGACGGGAACTCCTGAAACTGGCAAGGAGGGAGCAGGGCGCTGCGCAGCGTTATATCTTGGGGTTGAAGTCGGTGACGATGAAGGTGCTGTAATCCGGCAGCTTGCGGATCTGCTTGCGCTCGAGCATCAGCGAGCCGTAGTATTTGCTGCGCTCTACCCATTCATCATCGATCTTCCAGGTCAGCTCGACGTTGTCGGCTGCCAGATTGGCGACATCGGTCGGGAAGCCCAGCTTGGTATGGGCCATCTGCACCAGTTCCGCGCGGTTGGCCATGGCGTATTCGGATGCCTTGCGATGCACCTCCAGGAACACCTTGGTCAACTCGGGATTTTTCCTGACCGTGTCGGCATGCGTGGTCATCACCATGTTCACCTTGCCCGTGGGCGTGCTGTAGGGGAACTCCAGCACCTTGCCCACGCCGCGGATCACGCTGATCGACGGTCCGGGCTCCGCGCCTACATAGGCGTCGATATCGCCACGCTCCAATGCGCCCGCCATTTCGCTGAAGGACACGCGCACCGATTTCACGTCTTTGATGGTCATGCCTTCGGCCTTCAGGCGGTCGTTGAACACGGTTTCCTGGGTGGATCCGGGCAGGATGCCGATACGCTTGCCTTTGAGTTCCTTGAAGCTGCCAATGCCACTGTCCTTGCCCACCACAATCGCCATGCCGCCACTGCAGGTGGGCGCAACGGCGACCACGGGTTCTCCCGCGGCAGCGCCCAAGGTGGCGGCAGCCAGGCCATAGGTGCCGAAGTCCACCGACTTGGTCACGACGGCATTCTTGCCATCGGTGGGGGTTTCGAAAGGCACCACTTCAAACTTGTAGCCTGCGGGCGTGAACCTGTCGTAGAAGTAAGGCGTGATGCCGTGGATGAGCTTGAGCGTCCCGACTTTGATCACTTTGTCCTGCGCCTGTGCCAACGTAGGGGCAGCCATGGACAAAGCCAACGCGGAAGAGGTGAAAAAGGCGAGCAAAAGGCGGCGGGGCATCATGGCGGATCCTTTGAAGAGTGGGGCGGATATCAATGGGCCGCGCTTGGATTCCTGCTTGCACACAAGCGCTTGGCACCAGTCAAAGCAAACGCCATGCCAAATTGTTTTTCGCCGGAATGCTGCTCCCGGCATCCGGGATCGGCGTTTATTTGCCCGAACTTCGCAAGTTGCCGCACCAAACGTGCGCACTTGGCCTTGGTGCTGCACCGCTATGTTTCAGGCGGAGGGGCAAGCGAAGCAATTTAACGATGGCGCATATGGTCTCTTAATTGCGAATTCGCACTCTTGGCCTTTTGCTGCCGTTGGCGTAACGTGAAAGTAGCCGCTCAGAATGCAAAGCTGACCGGCGCTACGCTGCTTCATGGCGCAGCGTCCAGTGACCTAAGGCGAGCGCCGTTTTAGACCTCCCCGAAAAGCCGAGCGACACAAGCGCTGCACCCACTAACACCAACAAGCAAGCCAAGGATGGCGAACAGGAATAATGGGATGCCCAATACCCAGAGTAATACGCTGTCTAGATGACCCCAGAAATGCCACAACAAGACAGGAATACCAAAGGCGAATGGTAGCGCGCACAAAATAAGAGCAGGCCGTTTCCAAGCAGCTTCAGGGCGCGGTCCCCAAAAGCAAACCGTGTTAACCATTTTGCAGTATGAGCAATTGGTTTGCTGTTCTTGCATGTGCGCTCTAACGAAGCTGTAGGAAAAGTATTTTCATCAAGGCACCGGAGCGTGCAGCGCGGAGGGAACCCAAAAGCGCGGCTTTTGGGCGGTCGGTTCGAAGCGTTTGTCAGCCTTATGGCTAGTGTAGTGTTGCACGCAAATATGTACATATAAAGCCCAGTAGCAGAGCGGCTTTAAAGGCATTTTCTAGGTGCAATCAAGAACGCAACACTACACTAGCTAGGGCTGCGCCCATTTTTTTGGTTCCACGGACGAACTAGACGCACGGCCAACTGTGATGTAGTGAAGAGGGAATGAGGGCTAATATCCCAACCCAGCTTGAGACAGTACTCATGGAGCAGTGAAGGGATGAAGCGATCTTTGATGCGGCGCTTTGTATAAAACTCAGTATGCTCAAACGTCAGAGGCTCGCCTTCCTCAAAAAAGTCCCATTTTGCATCATCTCGGAATGCCCTAATAAAACGCCGGAGAGCGCCGCCTTCGTAGAGGGCTAGTTCACAAATAGGCCACTCATCTTCTGGGGGTGAAACGCGCATGGCCAGGACCCGATGCCCAAAGCGCAACGCTAGGTTGTAACCCATGGAGCAATTGTCCACTAATGCCGTGTGACCAGAATTTTCAGACGGAGCCCAGAACAATCCAAAGGAATTTGGTTCCTTATATTCATACGGACGCATAGGCGGTACGCAAAAAGGAACAGAAGTCTCCTCAGGTGGATTCCACCACTTCTTTGCGTCTGATACAGCCTGATCCAAGGGTGCGTCCACAAGCGTGACATCCATATAGAACGGCGGAAACCTGGCTTCCATGTTCATCGGCTAACAGTTAACCATAGGCAGGAACGTCCGGGTTATGGCTAATAATGCGGACACGGCCCAACTCCACGTAAGGTCTTGAATGAGGTGCAGATTATCCTATATGGGTCGCCTAATCAATTTCTGATCATACGGACAGGGAATTCGCTGCCGGGTCGGCGCCTGCCCCTGCGAACACTTCAAACTCACGCGTGATTCCGCAGCAACCATTTCGTGGTGTTGATGGTCTTATTCCTATTGAAAGGAACATGCCATGCAGCGAAGAGATTTCCTGAAATCGCTCGGAGTGTTCGGCGCCGGCGCCGCGCTGCCTTTCGAGATTCGTCAAGCCTGGGCTGCTTCGCCGCCGCTCCTGCCCGTGCCCGGATTGCTCAAGGCCGATGCCGCCGGGCGTATCAAAATCAGGATTGCCGAGGGGGCCAGCCTCTGGAAACAGGCCGCCACCCGAACCTGGGGCTACAACGGCCCCTTGCTGGGGCCGGCAGTCTCGGTGCGCAGGGGGCAGAAGGTGGTCATGGATGTGGAAAACGCCTTGACCGAATCCACAGCCGTGCACTGGCACGGACTTGAGATTTCCGGAACGTCCGACGGCGGGCCGCAGCAGATAATCGAGCCGGGCGGCGTATGGCAGCCCGAGCTGTCCATCGGCCAGCCCGCGGCGACCTGCTGGTTTCATCCCCACCCGCATCAGAAGACCGGACGCCATGTGGCCATGGGGCTGGCCGGCCTGTTCCTCATCGAGGATGACGAAAGCGCGAAGCTCGCCATTCCGCGGAACTGGGGAGTCGATGACATTCCCGTGGTTCTGCAGGACAAGCGTCTCGACAAGGACGGCCAGATCGACTATGCCGTGGATGTGGTCAGCGCGGCGGTCGGCTGGTTCGGCGATCTCCTGCTCACCAACGGAACGCTGTATCCCGAGCATGCCGCGCCGCGCGGCTGGCTGCGCCTGCGCTTGCTCAACGGGTGCAACGCCCGCTCGCTGCGGCTGGCTTGCAGCGACAACAGGCCGATGTACGTCATCGCGAGCGACGGCGGTTTTCTGGCCGAGCCGGTCAAGTTGAGCGAGCTGACTATCTACATGGGAGAGCGTTTTGAGATTCTGGTTGACGCCAGCGACGGCAAAGCTTTTGACCTGATGTGCCTTCCCGTCGAACAAATGGGCATGGCGCTGCCGCCGTTCGACAAGCCCTTGCCCGCTCTGCGCGTCACGCCCACCCGGCAGGCCGGACACAAGAGCCTGCCGGACAAGCTGGCGCTGCTGCCGCCGTTGCCGGACCTGTCTGGTCTGCCGGTGCGTAAATTGCAGCTTTCCATGGATCCGCGTCTGGATATGCAAGGCATGCGGGAGTTGATGAATCGGTATGGGGAAAAGGCCATGACCGGAATGGGCATGGGAGGCCACGCCATGCCGGGCATGGCCGGGGGCGGAACCCATGGCGGCATGGCTGGCGGCGGCATGATGGATCACGGAGCCATGGGGCACGGAAACATGAACGGCGGTCATGGCATGGGCGGCGGGGGCCGGCAGCCCTTCGACCTGTGGCGCGGCAATCTGATCAACGGCAAGGTATTTGCCATGGACACCGTTGCTTTTGACGTCAAGCGCGGCCAGTACGAGCGTTGGATCATCTCCGGCCAGGGCGACATGATGTTGCACCCCTTCCATATTCACGGCGCCCAGTTCCGAATTCTGAAAGAAAACGGAGCGGCTCCGGCAGCGCACCGTAGCGGCATGAAAGATACCGTGTTCGTGGAAGGCAGGGAAAGCGAAGTGCTCGTCCGGTTCATGCACCCGGCCCCGGCTGAGCGCATGTTCATGGCCCACTGCCATCTTCTTGAGCATGAGGATACGGGCATGATGCTGTCTTTTACTGTGACGGGCTGAAAAGTGCTGGTGTGGTCAAGCAATTTGTCCGGGAAACCTGAATCGCAATAAAGCCTCAGACGAGCAGGTTGCCTGCGGGGAGGCTTGGCGTGCGCGCTGTTCCGATGTTCCAGCCGCATCGCCTCGATGTTTTTGCGCCGACCGTGCCGCGCAGGAAGCGCCAGATCTGCCACCCGCTTCGCCGGCTGCAAATTATTGCGATGGAATGTATCGTAATAAGTGCGTTACTGCTCGTTGATTGATCGGTTGCTGTGTTACACTGATTCGGAAGGGTAGAATCAGTCAAGAAATCCATAAATGTCTCACAGCAGAATCTCCGCAGTAGCCTTCCTGTCCCAGCCTGTTCTTGCCGCAAACACAATGCGCCATGGCTGAATTAATTACACTATTTTTCCTGTCTCAATTGGCCTGGATAGAGTGGCGCTATGCGCGTGTACGCCGTCTTTCGGCAGGGAGAATTGCTTATCTGCGTTTTTTTCAATTCCTATCAACTGCCGTAGTGTTATGCGTTTTGAGTGTTTCGTTTGTTCTTGGATGGCTTGGATCGTTTATTTCCTTTGTTGTGTTCTTCTGGAGATTCCAAAGTTATGTCAAGCGTTCGTTGGCGCTTGTAGCGGCTGCACCGGATAGGCTTGATGAGCCCCTTTTCTCAAGTGAAGTGAAATTTTTGCAAACCATCAAACATGAACGGTTAGATGAGGTGCTGTCCGCTAAGATAGAGAAAAAACAAGGCGCAGCGACAGTGCCTCAAAATACATTCCAAAGCCGGGCCATAGTCAACAGGGAGAACATCGATATTGTCTGCTTCGATTACCTTGATGACAAAGGCGAGTTTTCTTCTCGCGAGGTCTGTGTCTCGATGGTCGGGCAATCGGAATTCGGAGGCGAGGATTTTGCGGAAGGTGAATTGCGAACCTTCAAATATGACCGTGTTGCAGGAGATATCGTTTCCGTAATGACAGGGGAAGTCATCGAGCCATCCTCTTGGGCGGATGATTTGAGCCAATCCTGCCGAATCCTTGAGCACCCGGCTATTGCCTTGAAGCGGCAGTCTTTTTCGTCGTTTTCCACAGAGTTGTCCCTGTGTTTCAGGGGACGGGAAAATGGGCGCCAGCCTATTGGCGCAAATAGCGCGTGATTTCGGCGATGCCGTTGGCTTCGCGGCTTCAGTTGAAGCCGTGCGCTTTCTCCGCTTCGGCGCGCATCCATTTGAAAACAATATGGACCCGTCCC
>JAVBSG010000170.1:0-7175 GCA_031547245.1 Propionivibrio sp. | reverse complement strand
TCCGAAGCAAGGCCAAATAGGGAAGCGCATGGCGTGGCTCGCGCTGCTTCCGGGTAGGCTGCTTGAGCGCACTGGCAACAGTGCGCCTAGAGGAATGGTTGCCCACGACAGAACCCGGCTTATCGGCCGGCTTCCCACTCTCTTCCGGGCGGCTTCCGTCGGCCGCTGTACGGAACCGGTGCGGTGCTACACTACTCGACGCTTTTCGTGGTTATTCGGAGAGCCTGGAGCCGATGCCGGTTTCCATTTTTTCAAAAGAAAAGGATGCAATAAATGCTGAAGAGCTTCCGCTTGATTCTGGTTGCGTTGTCCGTCGGGCTGTGGGGAATGAGTGCGTGGGCCGATGCCTGGCCGAAGCAGACGATCAGACTGGTGGTGCCGACGCCGGCGGGCAGCTCCGTCGACATCGTGGCCCGGCTGGTCGCCGACAAGCTGGGCGGCATGATCGGGCAGACGGTCATCGTCGACAACAAGGGCGGCGCCGGCGGCACGATCGCTGCGGACGGCGTGGCCAAATCGCGTGACGGGCACACTTTCTTCCTTGCCTATAACGGCCCCATCACCGTGGCGCCGGCCATGTTTCCCAATTTGCCGTACAAGCCGCAGCAGGATTTCCTGCCGATCATCCTGGCGGTGACCCAGCCCAATGTCCTGGCGGTGCGCAGCGAACTCAAGGTCGATTCGGTCAAGGAACTGATCGCCCTGGCCAAGAGCCGGCCGGGCAAGATCGACTACGCCTCGGTCGGCAACGGTTCGCTGTCGCATCTGGCGATGGAAATGCTCAAGATGAAAACGGATGCCTTCCTGCTGCATATCCCGTTCAACGGCGGGCCGGCGGCTTCGCTGGCGCTGGGACGCGGCGACGTGCAGGTGCTTTTTGCCGCTTTCTCGAACGTGCAGCCGCTGGTGCGCGACGGCAAGGTCAAGCTGATCGCCGTTTCCAACATCAAGCGGTCGGCGGCGCTGCCCGACCTGCCGACGGTTGCCGAGCAGGGATTTCCGGGCTTTGACGCCACGACCTGGAACGGCTTCATGGCCCCGGCCGGAACACCGAAGGAGGTGGTGCAGCGGTTGAACCAGGCCATTGGCCAGATTCTGGAGATGCCGGAAATCCGGCAAAAGCTGCTGACGGCCGGTGCGGAAGCTGCCGGCGGCACGCCGGAGCAGTTCGCCGATCTTATCCGGAATGAGACGAACTCCTGGGCGGCGGTGATCGAGCGCACGGGCATCAAAGTGGAGTGAACCCCGGAAGCTTGTTGCTATAAGCATAAAAAGCCGATTTTTTTCGGATCGGAAGAGCGGCAGTCCTGATGAAGGGCTGCCGCTTTTGTGTTGTATATCGGCAAAACGCCAGTTTGAATCGCCAGCGCGGTGTCATTGTGACAAATCACTTTAATTATATATTTTTCCTTATTGATTATAAACAATATTTTTAATCAATACTTTCTTCAAAAAGACCTCTAAGTCATTGTAGTCATTGAAAAAAACTATAAAAACCTCTTGCGTTGCCAAATTCTTTGCCTTAAAGTGGGGATAAGTGGGAAAAAGTGGGGAGAGGTGGATTTTTTTACCTTTCATTGGCCGGCAAGAGGGTGGAATTGATATTTCAAGGATCAACAGCGCTGAGTCTCGATGCGAAAGGCCGGCTGGCTGTTCCAGCCCGCTACCGGGAAGCGCTCGTCTCCGCATCCGGCGGACAGGTTGTCATAACGGCGCACCCCCACGGCTGCCTGCTCCTTTATCCCGTGGCCGCCTGGGAACCCATACGCGACAAGGTGCTGGCGGCCTCCAGCCTGGACCGGCACGCGGCGTCGATCAAGCGCCTGCTGGTCGGGCATGCCTGCGAGGAAACGCTGGATGCCGCCGGGCGTTTGCTGGTTTCCCCGGAATTGCGCCGTTTCGCCAGGCTCGAAAAGCAGGTCAACCTGGCCGGCATGGGGTCGCACTTTGAAATCTGGGCTTCCACCGATTGGCAGCAGCAGGAGGACGTTTTCCAACAACTGGGGAACCAGCCTTTGCCGCATGGGTTCGAGGATCTGGCGCTGTGAGCGTTGCTTTGACGCATCGAACCGTATTGTTGCAGGAAGCAGTTGAAGCACTGGCGGTAAAACCCGCCGGCATCTATGTGGACGGCACTTTTGGACGCGGCGGGCATGCGCGCGCGATCCTCGAACGGCTGGGGCCGCAGGGTCGCCTGCTGGCGCTGGATCGGGATCCGCAGGCGGTTGCGGCGGCGCGGGAGATAAAGGACCCGAGGCTGCTCGTGGCGCACCGGCCTTTCTCGGAAATGGCCGAGGCGGCGTGTCAGGCGGGGTTCGTGGCGGTTGACGGCGTGCTGCTGGATATCGGCGTGTCGTCGCCGCAAATCGATGAAGGGGCGAGAGGGTTCAGTTTCCGTTTCGACGCACCGCTGGACATGCGCATGGATACCACGCGGGGAGAAACAGCGGCGTCGTTTCTGGCGACGGCGGATGTAAGGGATATTACGGAGGTCATCAGAAACTATGGCGAAGAACGGTTTGCTTTCCAGATTGCAAAGAAGATTGTGGCTGCTCGGAACGAGCGGCCTGTTGCAACCACGGGTGAACTCGCCGCGCTCGTACGCGAGGCCGTGCGGACCCGTGAGCCCGGCCAGGATCCGGCGACGCGTACCTTTCAAGCTCTACGGATTCACGTCAATCAAGAGCTCGAACAGCTCACGCTAGCCTTGCCGCAGGCGGTGGAAATGCTCAATGCCGGGGGGCGTCTGGCCGTTATCAGCTTTCATTCGCTGGAGGACCGTATCGTCAAGCGTTACATGCGCGGGCAGGTATTCCGCGATGATCTCCCCAGAAATCTGCCGTTGCGCGCGGCCGATCTGCCGCCGCCGCGTCTGCGCCTCGTCGGCAAACCGGTCAAGGCCGGGGCGGAGGAAGTTGCGGCCAACCCCAGGGCGCGCAGCGCCGTCATGCGCGTGGCCGAAAAACTGGCGGTTCCCGCGAATGATTCGCCGGGCCGGAAGGCGGCCTGAAAATGACGCGGCTCAATGTTTTGCTGTTGGTGGCGGCGCTTATCTGCGCCCTGAGCGTGGTGACCTCGCAACACAAGGCGCGCAAGCTGTTTCAGGCCATGGAGGTCGAGCAGGAACGCGCGCGGCAATTGGACATCGAGTTCGGCCAGTTGCAGCTGGAATTGTCGACCTGGGCCACGTCGCCGCGCATCGAGAAGATCGCGCGCGAAAAGCTCAAAATGCGTACGCCGGAAACGGCCAAGATCATCACCGCTACGGCCGGAGGCGGACAATGATGAATTTCAGCGGCGCGCGCGCACACAAATTCGCGGAAAGCCCGGTGCTCCAGCTGCGCCTGCCGGCGTGGCGCTCGCGCCTGATGGCGCTGCTGATCCTGGGTGGCTTCGCTATTTTGATCGGGCGTTCTTTTTACCTGCAGGTGCTGCACAACGATTTCCTGCAGGAAAAGGGCGAGTCGCGTTATCGCCGCGACCTCGAGATTACCGCCTCGCGCGGCCGGATTTCGGACCGCAACGGCGACGTGCTGGCGGTGTCCACGCCGATGAAGTCGATCTGGGCCGTTCCGGCGGAAACCCAGCTTTCGCCGGAACAGCTCAAGCATTTGGCCGGGCTGCTGGAAATGAACTCCAAGGAACTCACGCGCAAGCTGGATACCGAGAAATCGTTCGTCTTCCTGCAACGGCAACTGCCTCCGGAAGTCGGCGATGCAGTGGCAACGCTCAAGCTGCCGGGCATCGGGCAGGACAGGGAGTATCGCCGCTTTTACCCGACCGGTGAAATGACGGCGCATCTGGTCGGCTTTACCGGCGTAGACGACAAGGGGTTGGAAGGCGTCGAACTGGCTTTCCAGAACGCGCTGCTCGGACGTTCCGGAAATCGCAGCGTGATCAAGGACCGCCGCGGGCATATCGTCGAGGACGTCGGTTCGTTGGTGCCGCCGCGCGACGGCAAGGATATCCGTCTGGCGCTGGATTCCAAGATCCAATACCTGGCCTACAGCCACCTGAAGCAGGCCGTTGGCGACTTCAAGGCCAAAGCCGGCAGCATCGTCGTCATCGATACGAAAACCGGCGAGGTGCTGGCGCTGGCCAATTTCCCCACCTACAACCCGAACAACCGCGAACGCCTGACCGGTGAGCAGTTGCGCAACCGCGCCATTACCGACACCTACGAGCCGGGTTCGGTCATGAAGCCGTTTTCAGTGGCGCTGGCGCTGGACAGCAAAAAAGTCCGCGCCGACACGGTCATCAATTGCGCGCCAGGGCGTCTGACCATCGGCACGGCGACCATTTCCGACGCCCACCCGCACAAGGAACTGACCGTGGCGCAGGTCATCCAGAAGTCGTCCAACGTGGGGACAGCGAAGATTGCCGCACTGCTGACGCCGGAGCAGATGTGGGGGATGTTCCACAAGCTCGGGCTCGGCCAGGTTCCCAGGCTGGGATTTCCCGGCGAGGCGACGGGGCGCGTGCGGCCGTGGAAATCGTGGCGGCCGATCGAGCAGGCGACCATGTCGTACGGACACGGGATTTCTGTCTCGCTGATGCAGTTGGCGCATGCCTATACCGCTTTCGCCCGTGACGGCGACGTGATTCCGCTGACGCTGCTCAAGGCCGATGAGAGCACCCAGGCCGCCGATACGACACCCGTCTACAGCCAGCAAACCGTCCGCGAAATGCGCGCCATGCTGGAAATGGCCGCAAGGCCGGGCGGGACGGCGCCCAAGGCGCAGATTCCCGGCTACCGTGTGGGCGGCAAGACCGGCACGGCCTACAAGATCGAGGGTGGGCAATACGTCCGCAAGTATGTGGCTTCTTTCGTCGGCCTCGCGCCGATGTCCGACCCGCGCCTGATAGTCGCGGTGATGATCGACGAACCGACCAGTGGCGCCCACTACGGCGGCGACGTTGCCGGCCCGGTCTTCGCCGGCGTGATGAGCGGCTCGTTGCGCACGCTCGGTATCGCGCCCGACATGCCGGCCGTGCAGGTTGCGCAGACAACGGCAGCGCCGAAAGGGAGTTTATGACGACAAAACCTGTTTTCGCCGATCCCATGCCGATACTTCGCCGTTTCGAAGCGCTCGGGGCACGGCTGGGCGGCGTTGCAGACGACAGCCGCCGGGTACGCCCGGGCGATCTGTTCATCGCTTTTCCAGGCGATGCCGCCGACGGCCGGAAATTTATTCCGGATGCCGTTGCGCGCGGCGTCGGCGCCGTGCTCTGGCAGTCGGGCGGCGGATTCGTTTGGGATGCCGCCTGGAATGTGCCGAATGTCGCCGAGCCGGACCTGCGGCCCCTGTGCGGTCCGCTGGCGCATGCGGTTTACGGGCATCCGTGCGAGCGGCTGTCGCTGATCGCCGTGACCGGCACCAACGGCAAAACGAGTATCACCCAATGGCTGGGCCGCGCGCATCCGGGCCGTTGCGCCATTATCGGCACGCTGGGGGCTGGTTTCTCCGGCGAGATTTGCGAGACGGGGTTTACCACGCCGGAAGCCGTGACGCTGGCACGCTATCTTTCCGAGTTCGCTCGGAACGAAGCGCGGGCCTGCGCGCTGGAAGCCAGCTCGATCGGTGTCGAGGAAGGCCGCCTCGACGGCGCGCGCGTCGATGTTGTCGTGTTCACCAACCTGACGCGCGACCATCTCGATTACCACGGTTCGATGGAAGGCTACGCGGCGGCCAAGGAGAAATTGTTCAGATGGCCGCGCCTGCGGCTGGCCGTGATCAATCTCGACGACGCTTTCGGCCGCGAACTGATGCAACGGACGACGGCCAGCCGGGTGGTGGGCTACACGCAGGACGACGCGCTTGCCGACCGCCAGGGCGTCGTTCGCGCCGAGGCCGTTGAAGAAGCTGCCGATGGCCTGCGTTTCCGGCTGCTTGCGCCGACCGGGCAGGCCATCGTCGAAACGCGCCTGGTCGGCCGCTTCAATGTCTCCAACCTGCTGGCCACAGCTGCCGTACTCCTCGATGCCGGCCTTACGCCTGCCGAGACTGCCGCGCGACTGGCCGAGCTGCCGCCGCCGCCCGGCCGGCTGGAGGTCGTGCGGAATGAGGACGGTTCGCTGGCCGACGGCCCGCGCATCGTTGTCGACTACGCGCACACGCCGGATGCCCTGGAAAACGTGCTGGTTGCCCTGCGCGGCATGGCCGCCGCCCGCGCCGGGCGGCTTATCGCCGTGTTCGGCTGCGGCGGCGACCGCGACCGCGGCGAGCGGCCGCTGATGGGGGCGATTGCCGAGCGCCTGGCCGACCGCGTGGTGCTGACCAGCGACAACCCGCGCAGCGAAAATCCCGCGGCGATCATCGAAGAAATCAGAACGGCCACGCTTTCCGCCGCCGTGATCGAGAACCGTGCCGAAGCCATCCGGCAGGCGATCCTGGCGGCCGACCGGCAGGATGTCGTGGTGCTGGCCGGCAAGGGGCATGAACCGTACCAGGAAATCGCCGGCGTGCGCCGGCCGTTCTCGGATGTCGGCGAAGCGCGGCAGGCGTTGGCGGCCTGGCAGAAATCTCGGGGAGGTGCGCAATGAGCATCGCGCTGGATTTGCTGGCCGCAGCCAATGCCGCTGCCGGGGATGCCGTCGGCGGAAACGTTTCCTTTGCAGGCGTTTCGACGGATAGCCGGACGGTTGCCGCCGGCGAACTGTTCATCGCCCTGCGCGGCGACAATTTCGACGGACACGATTTCGTCGACACCGCCCGCGAACGAGGCGCGGCAGCGGCCATGGTCGACACGGCCGGCGCCGGAAAGCTGCGCGAGGCCGGACTGCCGCTCATCGTGGTCGGCGACACGCGGCTGGCGCTCGGCGCGCTGGCGGCGCATTGGCGCGCATGCTTCGCGCTGCCGGTAATTGCCGTGACGGGCAGCAACGGCAAGACGACGAACAAGGAAATGATCGGCAGCATCCTGAAGGCCGAGTTCGGTGAGGACGCCGTACTCATGACGCAGGGTAACCTCAATAACGACATTGGCCTGCCGCTGACGCTGCTCCGGCTCGATGCCGGCCATCGCGCCGCAGTGGTCGAAATGGGCATGAACCATCCTGGCGAAATTGCCTATCTTGCCGGCATCGGCCGTCCGACGGTGGCGCTGGTGACGAACGCGCAGCGCGCGCACCTGGAGGGCATGGGTACGCTGGAGAGCGTTGCCGCCGAGAAGGG
>JAVBSG010000123.1:0-9211 GCA_031547245.1 Propionivibrio sp. | reverse complement strand
GTCCTCGGTCGCCATCGTTTCTCCACCAATTTCTCTGAGGTTTTATTACCCGTTATTTTAATTTCTCGGAGATTTCAACGCAGAAAAAATAGCTTCAAACCCAGAAAATTTAAGGCATCCAGGATTTTTGCAGGGACGACTGCTTATAGTTATAAAACAGAGTCTCGATGGTACATCGACCCCGCTTTTTTTGAGAAGCAAAAACTGCATATTTTTGTTGCCGCGGAGAACTACCGTCTGAACCGCGCAAAAACCATCTTCGAAACGAAACAGGGAAATACGACAACGGAGACGGCCATCGCCATCCAAGACTCTCTTTCCCTTGCCGGCATGGCTTTCCTCGGCTCTCGACCGAAAACAAAAAAGCCAATCAAAACATGATCATTAATGAACAACGTATTGCACAATAATGCGCAAACCCGATTCAAAAAAACAACCGAAGCGCGTCCGGCAAAGCCGCCGGCCCCGCCCCCTAATACGATGGCATGTACAGCGAATACAGCCGCGTCTCTTCGAGTTCCACGCGCGAGATCAGTACGTCGCCGATATCGTCGAGTTCCCTTCTGAACGCAACGGCGCCTCCCGGCTCCAGGCATTGCGACGCATAGGTATTCGTAAAGCCCATGACTTCGTGGGCGACGCTGTCCATTTCCTTTTTAACGTCGGAGAGGAAGGTCATCAGATCGGCGTCCTTCGCGAAATTCTGCTGCAGGTAGGCATAGAACCTGACGTTTTCCAACATCAGATGCGTCTCCAACGTCAGCCGGAACAGCGTCAGAAGCTCCGGCAGGACGGCAAGATAGCCGCATTCGGCAAAGGCCCTGATTTCGCCGAACAGGCGCAACAGCTCGGCGTGATCGGTCTTCAGCTTGCCGATCAGCTTATCGTCGAAAGGAATTCGCGAATCCGACGCCGTTTCAGCTGCCTGTCGAGGCGTTGCCGCCGTCGCTGGAGCACCGCCTTCCTCCATTGCACTGAACAAGTCCGAAGAAAAACCTCGATTTTCCATGATCGAACAGCCCTCCTTATGATTATTTGGCGCAGTCCAGATACTACGCCCGCCCCGTTTTTTCAGAAATGCAAAATTTCGCTTTTTTTATATATTTGCGGATTTCCACAAGAAAATTTTATGGAAATCATTAAAGCGTTTAAAAAACGACTTTAACGGATATCAAGCATATTGAACCGGCTATTTACAACGCGCATCCGGCTTCTTTCCATCCTTTGTCCACCAATGTACACGCCATATGATATTGGCGCGTTAACGAGCTATTATTGATACGATAAGTCGCAGACACGATTCAAAAAAATCCGATTCGCGCCAAGGCACACCGGCAAAACCACCTAACGCAAACGCCTCCTCACCGCCGCCTCCACCGCCCGGCCCGCATCCTCCAGCGAACACAGCGCCTCGGCCACCTCGCGGCCGTGCCGCGACGGCGGCGGCCGCCTCCCGCTGCCCTGGCACACCGGGCAAGGCGAGGCGGACAGCGCCGGCGACCCGGCGACCGACTTGAACTTCCGCCCCTGGCACACCGGACACGCCGGCGCAATGTAATGCTTCAGCGCCTTCTCGGCCACCTGGCGCAGCGTCTTGCCATCCAGCCGCCAGCCGCGCTTGGCGTTCAGGCGGCGGACGACCGCCAGCGTCGTGCGCAACGCCTCCCCGGCCGAGGCCCTGTCGCCGGACAGCGCCAGCGAAACAATGGCCGAAGCCCCCGGCCGCAGGCGCGTTCCCGCCGCCCCCAGCGCCGCGATATAGTCCACGTCGCCCCGCCGATCCTCCCTCACCGTCAGATCGCTCGACACAAACGCCGACGCCAGCCCCTCCAGCGCACTACGCCGTTCGCTCATTCGCCTCCTCCTCCTTCCTGCGCATCGCCAGATCCAGCCGCGCCAGCGCATTCCAGGCCGCATGCGCGGCATGCGCCAGCCCCGACTCCCTGTCGGATTCCTCCCCGCCGGCCTCCGCAAACAGATGGCGGAACATCGCATCCGTATAGCGCGCTTCCCCGTCCGGCACCTCTACCCAACCATCCGCCGTGTACTTCTCCGCGCCGTAGGTGCCGACCCTCGCCACCTCCGCCAGCGCGCGCGAAAACCCCAACAGCACCATCCCCACCCGGATCTTCCCCCGATCGAGCTTCGCCCCCGGCGAATGGGCGGGCAGCCCCCGCGGGTCCGATTCCCCGCCCGCATCGCCGGCGGCCGCCCCGCCATCGCGGCCATCGGCATATGCACAAAAGTCCTCCATGCCCCTCCGCTCCCGCCTCAACGCTTGCCCGCCTGCCGCGCCCGGATCGCCCGCAGGCAATCGCGTATATGCGCATCGCACACCCGGCAGACGCGATGCTTCCCCGCCCGCCGCTCCGTCATCTCCCCGGCCGGCTTGTACAGACCGCACTTCGGACAAAAGAAAGCCTCCTTCACACCGCCCCCCGAACGCCAAAAATCGCTGTAAGTTTTGAGAAAAATAACGAAAAATACCCAACGACGCACCGCCGAAACAATCGACAAATCGCCCTAAATCAAAAGGATCATCAACAACAGAAGGAAGTATACTTTCTCTTGACATGCGTAATCAGATGCACATTTTTCAGCACCTACGCATAAAAAATCGCCGCCGTCATTTCATCCCACCCACGGAATGAGGAGTGTAGGGCGGATGAGCGAAGCGTTATCCGCCGTATGGGATGAGCGAAGCGTTATCCGCCGTATGGGATGAGCGAAGCGTTATCCGCCGAATGCTCAAACAAAGCTCACCGGTAGTTGGCATGAGAAGACTGGCGCAGTTTTCATCGAAATGGCGCAGTTCGATAAACCGCGCCACAACTTGGCGCGGTTTTCGTCAATCCGTCGAACCGCCTACAGGCTGGCGACGCCGCCATCGACCAGCAGCTCGGTCCCGACAACGAAACACGACTCGTCGGACGCCAGGAAAACCGCCGCCTTCGCCAGCTCCCACGGTGTTCCCATGCGGCCGATGGGCACCAGCTTGCGGATTTGCTCCTGCATGGCGCTTTGCTGCTCGGGAGACAACCCCAGCTTACCGAGCGCCGGCGTCTCGGTCGGGCCGGGGCTCAGGCCATTGACCCGGATGCCCCGCGCCGCCAGTTCCGCCGACAGCGTGCGCGCCAACGACAACAGGCCGGCCTTGCTGGCGGCGTAGGCGCTGCTTTGCGGCAAACCGATATGGGCGCTGGTCGATCCGCACAAAATCACCGATGCGGGGCTGGCAAGCAGCGGCAACAGCGACTGGATCAGAAAGAACGGCCCCTTGAGATTGGTCGCCATGAGCCGGTCCCAGGCCGCCTCGTCCCAGTCCTGCAGCGGCCGGTGGGTAACGTCGCCGGCATTGGCGTACAGCACGTCCAGGCGCGGCCACTGCCGTGCCAGCGCCTGCGCCAGATCGCGCTGGGCGCCGATGTCCCCGGCATCGCACCGGATCGCCAGTGCGGCGCCGCTCAATTCCGCCCGCGCATTCTCCAAGGCCCGCTCGTCGCGGCCGGTAATGGCAACGGCCGCGCCCTCGGCCAAAAACTGCCGCGCGGTCTCCAGGCCGATGCCGCTGGTGCCGCCGGTAACCAAGGCAAACTTATCCTGCAATCGTTTCATGCGCACTCTCCATGATCCTGTTGGAACAGCCGCATTGTTTCCTTAATGGTATCCTTTGCATAGTAGGCACCAATTGGATACCAATCAGGCTCCCGAATACTCATGCCCCGTCACACGCCCCCGGCCGATCCGCTGTCCTCCCCGCCATCGCGCACGGGCGAACCGTGCCCGATGGTCAGCTTCGTCAATCTCGTTTCGGGGAAATGGGCCATCCCGATCCTGTATCGCCTGATCGTGATCGGCGAACCGGTGCGTTTCAGTCAATTGCAGCGCGCCATCGCCCCCATCACGCAAAAGGAACTGACCCGGCAACTGCGCCTGTTCGAGCGCCGAGGGCTGGTGCGGCGCCAGGTGTATGCC
The DNA here is from genome assembly GCA_031547245.1 of Propionivibrio sp. GTDB lineage: Bacteria > Pseudomonadota > Gammaproteobacteria > Burkholderiales > Rhodocyclaceae > Propionivibrio. The sequence goes on along the minus strand of JAVBSG010000123.1, from coordinate 5,236 downwards.
GAAGTCCCGCCGCGCGTGGAATACCGGATCACGGCGCTGGGCAGGTCGCTGCGCCCGACGCTGGATTCGCTGGCCGGCTGGATGCGGACACACGGCGCTGAGCTGGCCGGCGAGGACTGATGCCGGAGCCCCGGCTGCAAAGGGCGCAGTGGCCGCACGGCGCTTCACTCACCCACCCCGCATGAGCTATATTGAAGCCCCTCATGCGCGAAAGAGCCTCGTTGAAGACCGCCCACCACACGCCGGACAACCGACCCGCCGAAAACCCGCCTTCGCCCAGCGCCATGAACCCCCTGTCCGCATTGCTCGCCGCCATCGCACTGGCATGCCCGCCCGCTTTCGCGCAATCCCCCCTCCAGCAATCCCACGTGGAAGCCAACGTACCCGCCGCCGGCGAATTCCGTTCCCTGCTCGAACGGGACCTGCTGGCCCAATTCCGGGCATCCGGCAGCCCCTCGGCCACCGCCGTCAGCTACAAACTATTGCGCGATGGGCCCACCCAAACCGGCGTCGCCCTCCCCAAGTACTACGCCTGGGTCATAGTATTCGCCGGCTCCCAAACGATCCACGAAGGCGCGGCCCGCATCGCGGCCGTCGAGCGCACGCAATTCGAAATCACCCACTTCATTCCGGCGCAGGAAATCAACGCCGACCCCGGCAGGGTCGGCCGGATTTTTCCGGCCCCTCTCGTCCCGGACATCATCTCGCTGGCAGGAGCCGCCAAATGACCATGCAGCCCAACCCGACAGCCGCCCCCACCCGCCGGACATCCGGCGGATTCAGCGGCCCCGCCAACGCCCGCGGAATATCGCTGGTGGGACTGCTGGTTTTCGCCTTGCTGGCCTACGGCGTCTATGCCTGGTTCACCAAACCGCGCGCCGCCGCCGAACCGGACACGCCACCCGAGCTCCATGTCGTGATCTACACCACGCCGTCCTGCGAACCCTGCAACCGCGCCAAAACCTGGCTGACGCAGCGCCAGATCGCCTTCGAGGAACGCAACGTCGAAGGTTCGCCCACCTACGAAGCGGATTTGAAGGCCTTCAAAAGCCGCATCGTTCCCGTCATCGTCATCAACGGCGAACCGGAATTCGGCTTCCTGCCGGCCCACCTCGAACAAATCATCAAGGACGCCACCCGCCCGCGCAAAAAATGACCGCCATGCCGAATGCTAGCGTCTAACCGCGTCTTCCACCCCGTCATGCTGAAACTCCTCCGCTCCTTCCTGTCATCTTCATCCAACACGGCCGATGCCGAGCCCGCGGCTCCACCAGCCATCGAGCCGCCCGGCGAAATCGCCGCGCCGGGCGTCCCGGCCTTTCCCCTCAAGGACCACCTCTCGCTGGAGGAAGGCCTGCCTTACCTCGACTGGCAGGCGGCGGCGCTTTGGCTAGACCCCATCGAATCCCCTGAAATCCAGGCAAAAGCCTGGGCGGACTGCGAAATCGCCTGGCTCCAGCACCTCAGGGCCGCCCTCGGCGACACCTTCACGCTCGCCCAGCAAGGCGACGCCGTTCTCCTCTCCAGCCTAGCGCCGAACGTCGCCCGCGCCACGCTCGACTACATGGGCAAGACCCTGCGCCGCATACAGCACGTGCTCGACGGCATCGCCCAGGCGCCGGCCTATGGCAAGGACATCCTGATCGTGTTCGACGACGAGGACACCTACTACCGCTACGTCGCCCATTACTACCCGGACGCCGGCGAATTCGCCACGAGCGGCGGCATGTTCCTCAACCGGGGCTGCGGGCACTTCGTAACCCGGAAAGCCGACCTCTCCGCCATCGAGCCGGTCATCGCCCACGAAATGACGCACGGCTGCCTCGACCACCTGCCGCTCCCCGCGTGGCTGAACGAAGGCCTCGCCGTCAACACCGAACAGCGCGTCAGCCGCGCCTCCCCGCCCGCCCATCCGCCACGCCAGATGCAGCAGAAACACCTCGACTACTGGGACGCCGCCAAAATCCAGGAATTCTGGTCGGGAAAATCCTTCTACCGCACCGACGACGGCAACCTCCTCTCCTACGACCTCGCGCAAAAAATCGTCGCCCAATTCGCCGCGGACTGGGAAGCCTTCCGGGCCTTCGCCCTCGCCGCCGACGCCGCGGATGCCGGCGCATCGGCCGCCGCCGACCACCTCGGCCTAGACCTAGGCGAAATCGCCGCCGCCCTAACCGGCCACGCCCCCAGCCCCGACTGGACCCCCACCCCAAACACCTGGCCGGAGCGGTAGGGCGGATGAGCGAAGCGTTATCCGCCGAATGGGATGAGCGAAGCGCTATCCGCCGAATGGGATGAGCGAAGCGCTATCCGCCGGACGGAATGAGAGTAGCATCATCCGCCAACAATATTCCATATGACTATCCAGATTCGGTAGGGTGGGCAAAGCGCAGCGTGCCCACGCGGAACACCCCATCCGCCCGAACCACCCTCCCGCCGGATAACACCCCGCCCACCCACCCCACAAATCCCCTATTCCACCCGATTAGCCAGAACAACGGTATCATCCGCTGTTTGCCGATCGGGCGGAACCCGCCCGAACCTGAACCACCGAACTTCCGCATGACGCCGGGGCAGCCCCGGTTTCGCGCGGAAAACATCCTGGAGTAAAGAAACATGAAGCAATTCCAAAAAATAACGATGATCGACACCTGCCGCCTGACCGCGCCCGCCATCGAAGAAATCAAGAAGCTCTCCAAGGAACCCATGGTCCTGCACTGGAGCTACCCGCAGAGCGAGCAGGAAATCATCGAGCGCATCGGCGGCAGCGACTGCGTGCTGGTCAGCTTCTCCACGCGCCTCACGCCCGCCATCATCGCCGCGGCCCCCAACCTCAAATACATCGGCATGTGCTGCAGCCTGTTCAGCGAAGAAACCTCCAGCGTCGACATCCCCGCCTCGCGGCAACGCGGCATCGTCGTCAAGGGCGTCAAGGACTACGGCGACGAAGGCGTCATCGAATTCATCTTCAGCCAGCTGATCAACCTCTGCAAGGGGCACGGCCCCTACCTCTGGAAAGAGGAGCCGACCGAACTCAGCAGCAAGAGCATCGGCATCGTCGGCATGGGCACCGTCGGCAAAATGGTCGCCAACGCCGCGCGCGCCTTCGGCATGCAGGTCTGCTACCACAGCAAGACGAGGAAAGAGGACGTCGAAGCCCAAGGGGCCGTATACATGCCGCTCAAGGACCTGATGGCCCACTGCGACGCCGTCACCCTGCACCTGCCCCGCTACACCGTGCTGATCAACGAAGAAGAGTTCAAATGCAAGAAGAAAAACTCCGTCTTCATCAACACCTCCTTCGGCCCGCTGTTCGATAAAGACGCCTTCGTCCGCTGGATGAACGCCGACAAGAACTCCTACGCCTTCTTCGACACCGACGGCGCGGGCGTCCACTACAAGGAATTCTCAGCGATGGAAAACATCGTCCTCTACGAACGATCCGCCGGCTTCACCCGCGAATCCAAGGAACGGCTGTCGCAAAAAGCCATCGACAACATGCAGGAGTTTCTGAACCGGTAACGCACGGACGGAGCGGAGTCCGACGGATAACATTCGGCGGATTACGCTCCGCTCATCCGCCCTACGCGATTGACATAACCCGCGCAGGGCGGGAAAAGCGCAGCGTGCCCACGCGTAAAGAACGATGATTGACAGGGAAGATCGAAAAAATGGATCGCGGAGGAAAAAACCGCATAACATAACGATCAACCACCCCGCGCCAAGAGCGCGGGGTATGTTCGTGAAAGTCTCCTAAACGCAAAACCAAATCTTGTCCCCGTGGCAAGCCACGGGGAATCACAAGTTGAATCAACGCCGGGGCCGGTGTGTAATCTCGCCGTCAATCACCCTCCGCGCGGACATGCTACGCTTTGCCCACAACAACCGCTGCCAAAGCAACCGAGAGGAAGGATAGAACATGGACTTGATTCTCCTGCAGCCCGGAAATGCCGACGACATCATCGGAGACTACAGTTCCTCCCCGATCGACTATCAGGTGCGCGACCTCGTCGAGAGGTTCGGCAAATGCATAAAGCTGGTCTCTTTCCACTACGATGTGAAACAACCAATCACCGTCGACGTGGGCAACCGCACACCCCCCCCCGGGCGCCCGGCAATCACCGAGATCACCTGCGTCAAACTCTTTGACCAGACATCGGTGAAACTCTACGAATACTGCCTGCGGGCCTTCCCGTTGGACTCCGGCGCCGACAAACCGACCAGGATCTACATCGTGCGCGACTCCGGCGAGAGCACCGCGAACATCATCACCCTATCGCTGCGCGACGCGATCATCAGCGAGATCCAGCTCCAGCCCCATCCGGGGGACATGCTGGCCGAACAGTTCAAGATCAACTTCACGGAAATCCTCTGGACCTACAACGTAGCCCGGAACACCGACACGACACCCGCCGGCAACGCCCAAACCGGCTGGAGCGTCACGCACAACCGCCCCATCGACAGCTTCACCTGATCGAAAGACATAGGCTGTAGGGCGGATGAGCGAAGCGTTATCCGCCGTATGGGATGAGCGAAGCGTTATCCGCCGAATGGAATAATCGAAAGACCGCTACCTGCAGAGAGGCAGTATCTTCAGCGACGAGCCAAAAGCGAACGGCGGCTTCGGGTCATCCGAATCCTTCGCATAGAAAGCGAAGTGGCATCCATCGGGCGACATCGACCCCTCCGTGGCCTGGCATTGGCGATCAAGCGTCTTGCCGGTATTGACGCACCATACCCGCCTGATCGACTCGCCCTGGCTCAGATAAACGCCCCCGCCTTCCTTTGGACGGGCCGGGACGAAAATCAACGTTCCCTTGGCATACGGGAACGTGAAGCCATCGACCGCCATGTGATTCTTTTCAAATAGCGGCCTGACGTATTCGCGTTTGATCTTTCCCGATCCCGCCATCGTGACAATCGGATATTCAGTCGTTGGCGCCTCGTCGAAACGCGTCATAGTCCTCAACGTGGAAAACGCGCCGGCGGTCAGAAGATACTCGTCGCGAAATGGCAGGTATTGCGGCGCCGGCGCGACGTCGGTCGCCTTCACCTGCAAGGTGGCTACCGGCTTTCCGTTTCTGATCAAGGCGACGCTTCGCCCCTCGCCGTTCCGATTCCCGGAAAAGAGCAAGTATTCCTCTTCCCCCTTGAGATAGCGGATATCCTTGCTGGCATAGAAAACCGCCGAGCCGGCGACGTCCACATCCTCGGGTTTCGTTTTCTGGCAAATATG
>JAVBSG010000138.1:0-6755 GCA_031547245.1 Propionivibrio sp. | reverse complement strand
ATTATGTGGCTACGGTGGGCGAGGGAGGCGGCTGGGAAGTGGTCGAAAGATATGTTCGTAACCAAGGACAGCCTCGCGAAGATCTGCGGCAGTTTAGGCTTTTCTAATACCCCGCGCTCTTGGCGCGGGGTTGTTTATTATAAACTTGACGTTAGGTAGAGATTTGATTGTACTGATGCCATCGCAGACCGTCAAGCCCTCACGTAACCCCTTCCGCCCTATCGGCTCCGAAAGGGGGCTGCTGCTTGAAATTCGGACCGAACCACTGGGGCGTACGGGTTTTTCTCTACCCGGCAATTGCCGAAAAACTTGCCGGTGGAAGTTTTTCAAACGGCATTCTTTTCGGTTACGATACTCTTTTATTCCAATAACCCAGGGAGGCGGATGTGAAGATTCTGATCACAGGAGGCGGTGGTTTTCTTGGCTATCGCGTGGCGAAAACCCTGCTGGAACGGGGAACTGCCGCCGACGCCGAAGGCCGGCAAGTTGCGATTTCGCGGATCACGCTGTATGACATGGCGTTTCCGGCGAACGTGGATTCCCGCCTCGTTTGCGTTGAGGGCGATCTGGCGGACAGGGCGCTGCTCGAAAAAACGATGGGCGGCGATACCGACGCGGTTTTCCATCTGGCTTCGGTGGTCAGCGGCGCGGCGGAGGCGGATTTCGACCTCGGCATGCGCGTCAACCTGGACGGCACCCGCAATCTGCTGGAAGTCTGCCGGCAGCAGGCGCGACCGCCGCGCTTCGTCTTCACCAGCTCGCTCGCGGTGTTCGGCGGCGAGATTCCGGATGTCATCGAAGATACGACGATGCCGACGCCGCAAAGCTCCTACGGCATCCAGAAAGTCTGCTGCGAGTACCTGATCACCGACTACACGCGGAAAGGCTTCATCGACGGCCGCACCCTGCGGCTGCCGACCATTTCCGTGCGCGCCGGTAAACCCAACGCGGCTGCCTCGTCGTTTGCCAGCGGCATTATCCGCGAGCCGCTCGCCGGCGTTGCCGCGGTCTGTCCGGTCGGCCGCGAGGCTTGCCTGTGGCTGCTTTCGCCCGCAAAAGCCGTGGCTGCGCTGGTGCACGCGCACGATTTGCCGTCTTCGGCCTGGGGGATCAACCGGGTCCTCAATATCGCGGGGATCACCGTTGCCGTGGGCGAGATGGTGGATGCCTTGCGCAAGCTCGCTGGCGACAAGGTGGCCGACCTCATCGAATGGAAGCCCGATGCGCGCGTGCAGGCGATCGTCCTGACCTGGCCGGCGCGCTTCAATACAGTGCGGGCATTGAATATGGGTTTTGTTGCCGACGCGAGCGTCGAATCGATGATCGGCGATTACATTCGGGAACAGGGGATCAAGGTCGCCGGCTGATCGGCTGATCGGGGCCTAACCCCGCCGGGGCACGACAGGACTCGGTTTGTCCGCCGGTCCTGTCGGAGGGGATGCCGCGCCTCCCTAAGCGTCCGGCGGGTGAATTAGCCGAGGGCGGGCCGGCGGGGCTTGCTTGCGGCGAGAAGTTTTTTCATGTCGGCCGAGCCCAGCCGGCGCGAGGCGCCCTCCATGTGCTGCCGGGCGGCGGCGCGGGCCGCCTCGGCGTCCTGGCGGGAAATGGCGTCGACGATTCTCTGGTGTTCTTCCTTGACCTGCAGCGACAGAATGGCCTTGGTGGCCTCATAGTTGCGCGTCATTTTCGTGGCCTTGATCAGGAAAGTGAAAAGAAACTCGATCAGGGCCAGAAAATGCGGATTGCCGGTGGCGACGGCGATGCTGCGATGAAATTCGATGTCGGGTTCGACGCCGTCCTTGCCTTCGCTTTCAGCGATTTCGATCTGCTTCAGCGCTCGCTTGATGGCGCCCATCTGTTCGCGGGTCCGGCGTTTTGCCGCCAGCGCGGCGATTTCGCCTTCGAGCGACAGGCGCAATTCCACCACTTGCAGCACCGAATGGATGGACTCCATGGTGTTGGGGTCGATGCGGAAGGGGGCGTCCATGTTCCGGTCGCGCACGAATACGCCGCTGCCTTGGCGGGATTCCACCAGGCCTTCCGATTTCAGGCGCGAGACCGCTTCGCGGATGACGGTCCGGCTGACGCCGAAGCGGTCGGCCATTTTCAGTTCCGAAGGAAGGCGCGAGCCCGGCGGAAAATCCTCGCCGTTGATGAGCAGCGTCAGCGCGTCGCAAACGCGATCCGCCAGCGTGCCTGAGGTGGTGATCCGCTTGACCTTGAACTCGGGAGAAGAAGCCATGATTTTCGCATTCGATAAATATTTTTAACGGGTATTGTAATCGATCGGTTTCTATGATTTACTAACTCAAAGTTATCATATGTATTGTTGTATGACAACTTTAAAACAAAACAAAACATAACAGGCGTGAATCGCTCAGGTTTACCGCAAGAGGATGTATCGGGTTGATCATCGCTGGCTACCTTTTTCTCAGGCAATCCGGCTGTGGGAGAAGCGGCCAGCATCTTAATAACGAGGGGAAGACATATGAAAGCACTACAGTTTACCGCAGGAATCGCTGTTGCACTTGGATTGGGCCTCGCAGCCGCCGCGCAGGCGCAGACGGTGCTCAAGGTGGGTTGGACGAACACCATCGACTCGCACTACGGCACGGGGCTGACGACGTTCGGCGCGGAATTGGAAAAGCGCACCAACGGGCGCTACAAGCTGCAGTATTTTCCGTCGGGCGCGCTCGGCGGCGAGCGCGAGATGCTCGAAGCCGTGCAGTTGGGAACGCAGGATATGGTGCTGACTTCGACGGGGCCGACCGGGAATTTCGTTCCCGAAACGCGGATTCTCGACATTCCCTTCCTGTTCCGCGATTACGACCACGCGCGCAAGGTGCTGGACGGTCCGATCGGCCAGGATATCCTCACTAAGTTTCCGTCCAAGGGGTTGGTCGCCATCACCTGGTTCGAGAACGGCTTCCGCCACATCACCAACAGCAAGCGCCCGATCAAAACGCCGGAAGACGTCAAGGGCTTGAAGATCCGCACCATGGAGAACAAGGTGCACATGGAGGCGTTCAAGGCCATGGGCGCGCTGCCGACGCCGATGAACATGAACGAGGTGTTTACGTCGCTGCAGACGGGAACGGTCGACGGGCAGGAAAACCCCATCCCGGTGATCCTGGCCAACAAGCTCTACACCGTGCAGAAGTACCTGACGCTGACCGGCCACGTTTATTCGCCGGCGCTGATCGTCACCTCCAAAGGCTTCTGGGACAAGGTGAGCGATGCCGACAAGGCGGCCTTCAAGGAAGCGGCCAAGATCGCGCTGGTGGCCAACCGCAAGAAGGTCAACGAGGATGAGAACAATGGCATCGCCACGATGGAAAAAGGCGGCACCGAGGTCATCATGAAAGTGGACAACGCCCAGTTCCAGAAGGCCGTGGCTTCCGCCTATGCCAATTTCAACAAGGAATTCGGCGAAGCCAACATCAAGAAGATCATGGATGTCCAGTAAACGCCGCCGGGCATCCGGCTGCTTAGCCTTTTAACATCCGGGAACCGGGGGAGCCGTGCGCGGCTCCCCCGATTGGAGCTTTGTCATGAAACGCCAATTTCTCATTCTCGAGCGCCGCCTGTCAGCGGTGATCGTCAGGGTCGCCTGCGTCCTGCTCGGAATCGCCTCCGTCCTAGGCATCATCCAGGTGCTCAGCCGTTTCGTTTTCAATCAGCCGCTCAGCTGGAGCGAGGTGCTCATCCGCCTCGTGATCATCTGGATGGTCATGTTCGGCGTCGTCATCGCCTTTCGCGAAGGCGCGCAGATTTCGGTCGATCTCATGTTTCGTTTGAGCGGGCGCTTCCGGCGCCCGCTGCATTTCATGATCACCCTGGTCGCCGTTCTGTTCCTGCTGGTCATCGTCTGGCACGGCACCGATATCACCTGGCGCACCCGTTTCCAGGAAATCGGCGGCATGGAATTCCTGCCCATGAGCGTCGGCTACGCCGCCCTGCCGGTCGGAGCGTTCTTCGCCATCATCGCCGCGATCGCCAATTACCTCGATCCGCGGCATAACGAGCTGGAGACGCAGCAGTAGCGAAATCCGCCGTAAAGCGCCGTACGTCACAATCGAATCAGGAGTCCATATGTCGACTGCAATGTTTGTATCGATGGTCATCTTCTTCGCCTTCAGCATCCCGATTGCGGTGTCCATCGGGTTTGCCAGCACCACTGGCCTGTTTCTGTTCAGCAACACGCCGATGCTGGTGGTGCCCAAGGAGATGTTTTCCGCCATCGATAAATTCGCTTTGGGAGCCATCCCTTTCTTCATCCTCGCCGGCAACCTCATGGAGGTCGGCGGCATCTCGCAGCGCCTGGTGAATTTCGCCAAGTCCATCGTCGGCGGTCTGCAAGGTGGCCTGGCCATGACCTGCGTCATGACCTGCATGATCTTCGCGGCGGTTTCCGGATCGAGCGTCGCCACCACGTTTGCCATCGGCGCGATTCTGATCCCGGCGCTGATCAAGCACGGTTACCCGACCAACTTCGCCGCCGCCCTGCAGGCCACCAGCGCCGAGCTCGGCGTCATCATTCCGCCGTCGATCCCGATGATCCTGTACGGCGTTTCGGCCGAGGTTTCCATCGGCGAACTGTTCATCGCCGGCTTCGGTCCGGGCCTCCTGATCGGTTGCGGCCTGATGTTTTTCGTCTGGTGCTGGTCGAAGTACAAGGGGTACGGCCAGAACGACCATCTCGGACGCATGCGCTTCGGGCAGGCCAGCCGTGAGGCGGCGCTGGCGCTGCTGATGCCGGTCATCATTCTCGGCGGTATCTATGGCGGCGTGTTTACGCCGACCGAAGCGGCGGTAGTTGCCGTTTTCTACGCGCTGATCGTCGGCATGGGCATCTATAGGGAAATCAAGGTCAAGGATCTTTATCCGATTTTCCGCAAATCGGTGATTTCCTCGGCCGTGATCATGTTCATCATCGCCAACGCCGGCCTCTTCAGCCTGCTGATCACGCGCGCCGGGGTGCCGGAAGCGATCGGCGAGTTCCTCCGGACGCACCTGACTTCGGGGGCCATGTTCCTGCTCGGCGTCAACGCGGCGCTGTTCCTCATCGGCATGTTCATCGAGACCTCGGCGTCGATCATCGTGCTGGCGCCGATCCTGGCGCCGGTGGCGGCAAAATTCGGCATCGATCCGGTGCACTTCGGCACGATCATGGTGGTCAACCTGGCGCTTGGCATGATCACGCCGCCGTTCGGGGTCAACCTGTTCGCCGCCTGCACGGTCGCCAAGATCTCGCTCGACCACATCGTGCGCGAGTTGATCCCTTTCGTGCTGACGGTGCTCGGGTGTTTGATGCTGATTACCTATTGTCCGCAGATTTCCCTTTTCCTCCGGGATTGGGTTTATGGATACTGATTTTTCTAATATTTAAAGGGCATATCATGAGTTCGGCAGATAAGAAACCAGTGGGAGTTGTCGGCCTGGGGGCCATGGGGATGGGCGTGGCGATGTCGCTGCTGCGCGAGGGGTTCGAAGTCCATGTCTGCGACGTGCGGGCGGAGGCCGTGCAGAAGGCGGTCGACGCGGGCGCCGTCCGCGCCGGCTCGCCGGCGGAGATGGCGCCCAGGGTCGATGTGCTGATCACCGTCGTCGTCAATGCCGATCAGACCGAAGGCGTCCTGTTCGGCGAAAACGGCGCGGCGCCGCACATGAAACCGGGTTCGGTGGTCATCGCCAGCGCCACGGTTTCTCCGGAGTTCGCCAGGTCGCTCGGCAAGCGCCTGCATGAAGCGGGGTTGTTGATGATCGACGGGCCGATCTCTGGCGGCGCGGCCAAGGCCATGGCCGGCGAGATGACGGTCATGTCGTCCGGCGTGCCCGAGGCTTATGACAAATGCAATTCCGTGCTGGCGGCGATCGCCGGAAAGGTGTATCGTCTCGGTGATGAGGTCGGGCCGGGGTCGGTTGTCAAGATGGTCAATCAGCTGCTGGCCGGCGTGCATATTGCCGCCGCCGGCGAGGCGATGGCGCTGGCCATCCGTGCCGGCGCCGATCCGGACCAGGTTTATGAGGTGATTACCAACAGCGCAGGGAATTCCTGGATGTTCCAGAACCGGGTGCCGCACATTCTGGCGGGCGATTACACGCCGTTGTCGGCGGTCAATATTTTCGTCAAGGATCTGGGCATCGTTCTCGACTACGCCAAGAAGAATATTTTCCCCTTGCCGTTGTCCGCCGCCGCGCATCAGATGTACATGTCGGCTTCGGCCGCCGGGCATGGCGGCGAGGACGATTCGGCGGTGATCAAGGTGTTTCCGGGTATCGGGTTGCCCGAACCCCGGGCGAAATGATTTTGAGTCTGACAGAAGGAGCGGGTAATGAGTGTTTTATTGGGGTGTATAGCGGACGATTTTACTGGGGGCACGGATCTGGCGGGGATGCTGGTGAAGGCGGGGATGCGCACGGTGCAGATGATCGGGGTGCCGCAGGAAGCGATAGGGGAGGATATCGACGCGGTGGTGATTGCCCTGAAATCGCGCACCAGTCCGGCCGAGGACGCCATCGCCGAATCGCTGGCGGCGCTCGAATGGCTGCAGAAGGCCGGGTGCCGGCAGATCTACTTCAAGTATTGCTCCACCTTCGACTCCACGCCCAAGGGCAACATCGGCCCGGTGGCCGAAGCGCTCATGAAAGCGCTGGGCAGCAACTTCACGATTGCCTGCCCGGCCTTCCCGGTCAATGGGCGCACCATCTACAAGGGCCACCTGTTCGTCGGCGACATCCTGCTCTCCGACTCG
>JAVBSG010000032.1:0-20029 GCA_031547245.1 Propionivibrio sp. | reverse complement strand
ATTATGTGGCTACGGTGGGCGAGGGAGGCGGCTGGGAAGTGGTCGAAAGATATGTTCGTAACCAAGGACAGCCTCGCGAAGATCTGCGGCAGTTTAGGCTTTTCTAATACCCCGCGCTCTTGGCGCGGGGTTGTTTATTATTTCTCGATCTTGAAGGCGCGCGCCACTTCGGCATGCTGGTAGGCCTCCGCCGGCCAGAAGAAGACGTCGCCCGTGGCTTCGTCCTTCAGCCACTTGGCGGCCTTGTGTCCGGACTGGCCGATCAGGGTTTTGATTTCCTCTTTCGAAGCGTTTTTTACCGGTAGCATAGCCTCACTCTTTCAACGCGTTCTGCCAGAATTCATACGCCGTGGCCCCGATGCCGCAATCGGCTTCGGACTCGCGAAGCGTCAGCAGGCAGGCCAGGAATTTCTCGGCCTCCGGCCGCAGCCCAAGCGCCGTCAACGACTTGAGAATGCGCGTGATCCTCAGGTCGTTGTGCGAGCCCTCCGTAAACCAGTTCGACTTGCGCTCGCCCCAGTTGTCGCCCTTGACGATTTTCCCCTCGCGGCGGACCAGCCCATAGAACGCCAGCATGCGGATGAAACTCGCCAGCAGATGCCGCCGCAACAGCTCGTCCTCATGGAAGGCCTTGACGGTATCCTCGCTCAGGGTTGGCGCATCGGGCGCAACGCGGCTTACTTCCCACGTCGGGAACAGCCACTGGATGTAGTTGTGGGAAACCTCCAGCCAGAGATCGTCCTGCCGCGTGATCTCCGCCAGCGTGCGGCCATAGTCGTCCGGAAGGCCGCCGTAGTAGAACATCAGCAGTCGGTTCATGTTCGCTCTCCCATCGGTTTTCCCCTTTCGCCGGTTTGACTGGCGCCGCGCCGGGTTCGGCGCAGGGGGTGTGGCGATACGACATCAACAGTGAACCCTCTACCTTGATATTAGCGCCACTTGCCTCCGGATTTCAATGGATCGGTTGGAACAATCATAAAGAGGGGAAACATCGCCGGCTATCGTCATTCCGCCGGCAAAGGCAGCTTATGCTGCCGCAGGAACGACAACTTGTCCCAATACCCGCGCTGGAATTTGATTTTCCCCTCGACAACGTGGAAAAAACCGCAGCCTCTAAGGCCAAGAGGGTCTTTCCATTCCAGGATCGCCCACTCCCCGTCCTCGAAAATGTTCTCCACGATGCAAGTCATCTCGGCGGCGGAGAATTCGTCCGCAAACATCTTGCCGATGTTTTCCTTGCCGACGACAGGCTCGTTCGCCACCTGATGATTGACGGCGTCGTCGTGATAGAGATCGGCAATCTCGGCGGCCTTTCCCCGATTGAACAGATCGATCCAGCGCAACAGTATCTCCTTGGGTTTCATGGCGTTCCAGAAATTGAGAAGTGAATATGACAAAAAATCACGGCGAGGCAGCTACGGACGCCTCCGTTCGGAACATCAGGCGGCACGGCTTTTTCTATCGCTCACCGCCGCCATGATTTCGTCGACGGCGTCCTCGCCTGATTGGCGATCTATTTGTGCCGAGTATTCAAGGGTATTACACTCAATGCATTTCTACCAGTAAAACCATTTTCTCAAATTTCGCCTGGTCCGATAATCCCAAGGCGGGTCAGAGTCCATTTGAACCGGACATACGAGCGAACCCATGATTAATTTTCAAGCATTGTTGCCTTATCCATGGGGAAGCCTTTTTTCTCCGCAAAAGAGAACGAATGGCGTGTTGCTTTTTCACAGAGCGTTAGTCCTGTTTTTGTACTGGCAGATATCTTTTTACTGGAGTAGTTTTTCCAAAACGGTTGCAAAAGAGTCTCCTAAATTGTTCCTTATTCCGGTGTTTTGTTTTTTTTGTATCACAGCTTACTCATGGTTTTTGGGGACACTGACCGAAAGAAGCAGAAACTTCAAAAAGGCGTGCGCGTCCTTTGCGTTTTCATTGGCGCTGTGGGCGTTCAGTTTTTCGATGAATGCCTTATGGCTTCAAGCGGCAACACCTTTGAGACTGTGGTGGAGCAGTCCGATCATTTTAGGAAGTTTCTTTACTTTTTTTGCATGTTTCGGCGCATGCATTCACATTATTTATTTTGCGAAGGGCCGTAGGGCGGATGAGCGAAGCGTTATCCGCCGAACGGGATGAGCGTAGCGTTATCCGCCGCATGTAATGAACATAGCATAGTCGGAAAAACACAGCGCACCCACGCGTTCCGTTTCTCCGAATCCGCCCGTTACCCCTCTTCGTTACCCATGAACGCGCCTGCGCAGGCTCAATAACTCAACTGCAGCCCAACCCCCACCTCGCGCACATCCACCACCTGCGCCAGGCGGATTTTCGACGCCAGATCGGTGCAGTGGCAGGCATGGGCGCTACGCAGGTTCTGCGCGCGCAGATAGTCCAGCGTCGCATCCAGAACCGCCGGATCGGGTTTTTGCAGGTGAAAACCGCCGATGATGTCGACGATGCGCTCATCACCGCACACCTTCTTGGCATATTCGATCATGTTGCAGATACCGGCGTGCGAGCAGCCGGTGATCAGCACCAGACCATCCGCCGCGCGGTAAACCAGCGCCGAGTCGTCGCTGACGAAATCGGGTTGCTCCGCGCCGTTCAACGCGTGGTGGCCTATCGGCTTCTTCGCCTCAAAGTTGTTGCCGCGCGGGATTTCGCCCAGAAAAACCAGATCGGCGGCCAGCCATTGCGGCTCACGGCTGAGGCTGAAAGAGAAATGCTTTTCCAGCACCTCGCGGGACAGGGTGATGCCGCAGTTCTCGCCATCGTCGAGCGTTTTGCGTTCCAGAACCTGCGGGTGGGCAATCAGCCGGGGCTTGCGTCCGGCCAGCCGCGGCAGCAGCGACCCCAGCCCGCGGGTGTGGTCGTTATGGCCGTGCGACAGCACCAGCGTGTCGATGCCGCCCAGGTCAATGCCCATTTTGTCGGCATTGCCGAGCAGGATATCGGAATAACCGGTGTCGAACAGGATGGTCTGGCCGCGGTGCTGCAGGTAAAAACTCAGCCCCGGTTCCCCGTGGAAATATCGGTCGATCAGCGTATTGTTCTCGACCAGGACGGTCAGTTGCATATTGTCTGCCTCATGTGCAACAAGCTACGTTTATCTCTCATTCTCCAGACCGATTCTAGTTTCAATCGGTTTCGACAACGAACATCCTTGCCTGCTGGGCCTCCTGGCGTTCGGCCTTGATCGGCGCATACCTTTCGGAATTGTAGAAGGCCAGCGCCTGGGCCAGGGTCGGAAACTCAAACACGCCGGCCATTGGGAGAGGCGTCTCGTCACCTTCAAGAACCTGCGCAACCCGGCCAAAGTGCAGAATCTTTCCCCCCGCCTCTTGCAGCGCCGCGAGAAAGCGAGGTGCGAGCGCCGCCTGCCTGGCAGGATCGATGACTCTCAGATTGACATGTACGTATGCAGGCATGACAAATCTCCAAACGATGTTTATACTGTATATACATTATTATACTCACGCAAGCTTGTCCAGGGGATGGATGTGAACGAATTCAATCCTGAGTCTTTGCAGGGCATTGCAGCGGAATGCCCGGGCTTTCAGGCTCGCGCGACGGCGCGCGCGGTCACGCGCTACTACAACGCCTGCTTCAAGCCGCTGGGGCTGACGGCCGAGCAGTTCAGCCTCCTGGTCGGAATCGGAGCTGCCGAGGGAGCGACTCTTGTAGAACTCGCGGCTGATGCCGGGGTCGATGCCACCACTCTCAGCCGAAATGTCCAGAACCTGGAGGCGCGAGGTTTGGTCCGTGCAGAAGGCGGACGCGGCCGCGCGGGAAAGCGGCTGAACCTGACCCGCTCAGGCCGGCGCCTCATGGCAGATGCCTTGCCCGTATGGAAATCGGCCAAAGCGGAGCTGTCCCGCTCCATGGGAGAAGAACGGCTTCGATCGGCAATACAGGCAATGGCGGAGTTGGCCAGATCGGCGGCCCTACCGTAGAACATCCCACGAACGCCCTCTATCGGCTCACGTCCTATCCATGAAACGACCGTTCGCTCGTCCGCCCGTGTCGGTCGGCTATGTAACGGGTTTCTGCCCTTCGGCGCCTCGGTAACTCGAAGCCAGTTTTCCCTGCTGACGAACTAATTCCCCCGATCCGTTGTCGTTTGTGTAATGTGCAAGCAGACGCCAGCTCACGCTGCCCGCGGCTTCCGCCGCCACCCCGGAACGGCAAGTCCCTTTCATTCGCCAGGCCGGCCATTCCGTCTGACCTCACAAGGAATTTTTCATGGACAGCACCCTCTCCGTAAAAAAACAACTCAATATTCCGCTGATTATTCTTGTTGCCCTGGTTGCCGCATCGATCTACCTTATTTCCATATATTCATTTGGCATGCTGACAAAGGAATCTCCATTCCAGCTCATTTTGGATGGAGATTACGATGCGGGAAGTTTGTCGTTCGCCAGCCATGCGCTTTTCCTTGCTGGCGTGATAACGATCATCCTCCAACGTTATCCGAGCCTGCATATTTCCGGATTGATTGCAGTTGCACTATCTCTGGCGGGAGCCTTTATTTATCTGCAGGTGCGCCTAGGGGAGGAGTATCGCCAGTACCTCAATCAAGCCATTCCTCTCTTTGCTTTCATCATCACCGAGGCATTGCTGGTAGGATTGATCGTCTTCCGGTGGAAAGCCGTCACGCGTCCTCCTTCCGAATCCTGAGTTGCCCCTTGGCAATGTATCCCACCCGTTAATCATCGCTCAGCGCGGTAGGGTGGGAGTTCATATCCGCCCGTTTCGAAATTGTCACGGATTCACCTTCATCTCGATAACCACCGGCAGAGCACCGCAATCGCACAGCGGCGGCGGCGGTCCAACGAGCGTCGCGAATGCCTCGGCAAAACAGGCGCCCGTGTTGTTCGATTTGGGCTCGAAATCGACATCCGTCATCCCTCCGTCCTGCGCGACGTTGGCGACGAGCGTGAATCGCTCCTTGCTGGCATCGGGGAGGGACAGGCAATATTTCATCATGCCCGCCATGTCGGGGCCGATGGCCGGGAAAAGGGTTTTGAGAAAATAGTCGGAGGCCGCCTCCTGGGTTTCGATCTCCTTGGCCATGGCCACCCTTTCGGCGAAGCTTGCCGCGTATAGATCGGCGGAAGCCAAGGCGATGGCGAGAGCACACAGCCCGTAGGGCGGATAAGCGTAGCGCCATCCGCCGAATGGGAGATTCATCAAATCATCCGTTGTGGCGTACAGTTTATGACATAAAGGTGTGTTGATTATATGCATTTAGGTTTTTTTGCGCCGCGAACATTCGGCGGATGGCGCTACGCTTATCCGCCCTACTCACTCAATCGAATTTCAAAACGACGTTGTTCGCCTTCTCAAGATCCCTGGGGGCTATTTTCAGCGTATGAAACAAATCGCCGCTTCCCCCATAAACATATTGATAGTTGAATATTCTCCCGTCCATGATACAAGGCAGATCGTGGCCGACCAAGGGAATTTGCCCGGGAGTCAGGCCAAGGCGATCGACGACCTCCCGCTTATCGGCCATTTCGATTTTGCCGCAGCCAAGCAGGGTTTCGATCCGGCTGAAATCGACCTTCTCCCTCTCCCCGGAAATCATAACGGCATAAAACGCCGCCCCGGTCCGGACGATCAGCGTGGGAACCGTTTCCTCGATCCTGAAATACGACAAAGCATCCTTTTTCGATTTTATGGGTTTATCGTGCCGTATAAGCTCAAAATCGGCGCCCTGGCTTTGCAGTCTTTCGACCAGTGTTTTCATCGTATCCATGCCGGCGCTACAACGCCTTCTTCAAATAAACCATGTCGACAAGCTGCTCCCCCGCCTCGAAAATCGGGTGATCGTAATTGTCGGTAAAAAAGTTCTTCACGCGGTGCGACCGCAGGAACCCGCAACTCTCATAGAACGACAGTATCGCCGGGCTATCGCCCGTTCCGACAAGCATCGCCCGGTAGTCATTCCTGTAGTGGCCGGCGATGAACGCTATCAGCGCCCTGCCGTACCCCTTGCCCTGATGTTTCGCGTAAGTCGCGATGTTCTTCAGTTCGCAGGTTTCGTCATCGACGCGGACAACGACACAAACGCTCTTCAAATCGCCGTCGTACAAGGCGAACAGATCGCCCTCTTCCAGGTACTTGTCGATCATATCTTCCTGCTCGTCCGCCAACAGCAGCAGGTCGAGGAATCGTTTTTTTTCACTCGCGATTTTTTCTATTCTCATCGCCACCCCAATCCAACGCCTGGAAATTTGGGTTTTATTTTAAGGGATTCCCGGCTTTAGCGCCGGTTCGGCTTTACGCGTGGGCACGCTGCGCTTTGCCCACCCTACCAAGCTACGCATAACTGTAGGGCGGATCAGCACAGCGCCATCCGCCGAACGTTCGTGACACACTATAACCCCAAACGCATATCCATGATACAACCTAATGTCATAACTTATACGCCGCAACAGATGATTGGAGGAACCTCCCATTCGGCGGATGGCGCTGCGCTTATCCGCCCTACACACCACATCGCATTTGCATACACGCGAATCACCTCCGGCGAACAATCCCTTTGAGGCTTCCCAAGGCGGTATTCAGGCATTCATCGAATATGCCGGAGGCAATTAGAGAATTTGCCTTCGGAAGTCTGTGGGTAAGCTTGTAAACTACCCTTTCCGGAGGTGGATCGCTCAGTTGCTGCACGATGAAGTTGCCGCGGCTCTGGGCCTGATTGGCGAACGAGCGGGGAACGATGGCCCATTCGCCGGGGAGGCGGAAGCAGTTCAGAATCAGTTGCGGCGTGTCGAGGTCCGTCCGGCCGTGGGCGTATGGGCTCCAGCATTTGTCGTGCCACAGTTGGAAACCCGGCCCCCATCGCACGTACAGTTCCGAATCTTCATCAAGATCCCCTGTACGCACCTTTTTAGGGTACTTCCCGTCGTTGCCGCCCAGGCGCAACACAACCATCGACTCGCGATAGGCTTCGCGTATATTCACGTTGGCGTTGGCCAACTCCAGCAGCGAAAACGCCACATCGACATCGCGCCGCTCGACCGCATCGTAGGCGTCGGGGGAGTGGTGGGTGCTGATCTTGAGGTGGATCTTCGGCCGATGGCGTATCAACTCCGCATGGATGCTGGGAAATACCGAATTGACCACGCTGTCCAGCGTCCCGATGCGAAGGTTTATCTCCGGCCCGGCGCTGCGCAGCGTGCGCATGTCCTGCAGCAATCCCTCCCAGCGTTCGGCGATTTCGACGAAAGCCTCACCAGCGCTGGTCAGCTGGATCGACCGTACTCCCTTGGCCCGCTCGATGAGGGTCATGCCGATTTCCTCCTCTAGCGTCTGCAGCCGCTTGCTCACCGTCGACTGCGCCAGATTCAGCTGCGTCGCCGCGCGGTAAAGACTCTTGGTTCTGACTATCGCCAGAAATGCTGAAACACTCGGCATGCGCATGTCACACTCCAATAAATATCGGTTATTGGAATATTTTACTGCAAAACAATTCGCTTTTATTCCGATTTATCTGCCCCTAGACTTGGCTTCGCGTTGCACGGGAAAGGCCGCCCCGGCCCTTCTGTCTCGGCAACCGAGCCGTGTTTACATCAACGACAAATGGGAGCTTGATAAATCATGTCCAACATCGGATTCAGAGTACGCGCAACATTCAACCGTCCGGACCGCAGCCTGGTCGACGCCTTCGCGGATATTCCCGTCGCCAACATCGCCGACAACATGAACCGGATGTCCTGCATCTCGGCGAAGATCCGTCCGCTCAACGCCGCCCCGCTGCTCGGCACGGCCTTTACCGTCAAGGTCAATCCGGGCGACAACCTGATGCTTCACAAAGCCATCGACATGGCCGAGCCGGGGGATGTCATCGTGGTCGACGCTCAGGGCTCGCTCGACAACGCCATTACCGGCGAACTCATGGTGGCGTGGATGGAATACCGCAAGATCGCCGGATTGATCGTCGACGGCGCGATCCGCGACGTCGGCACCATCCAGAAGATGGCCTTCCCCGTCTATGCCGCCGGCGCCACTCCGAAAGGCCCGTACAAAAACGGCCCCGGCGAAATCAACCAGGAAATCTGCTGCGGCGGCGTGGTGATCAACCCCGGCGACATCCTCGTTGGCGATGAGGACGGCGTCGTCGTCATCTGCCCCGAAGATGCGGCCGCGCTTGCTGCAAAGGCCAGGGAAACGATCGCCAAGGAAGCCGTGTTCATGGACGAGATCAAGAGCGGCCGCTGGGACCGTTCCTGGGTGGACAAGACCCTGGCTGCCAAGGGCTGCACCCTTACCGACTAGCGATTTTGAATCCCGCAGCGCAAACCACCAGGAGTGCCCGCATTTCGTGCGATGCACGGCTGCCTGACCCGACGCACCTTTCCGCCTGACTGACGCCTCAGCGTGGCTCCGGCGGCGGGATGTCGCCGGCGAACCGCCGCCACGGCATCGCTCGTCTGCAGTTCTCCTATTCAACCAGGAAAGGAAGATGACTGTGAAACTAGGATTTATCGGATTTGGCGAAGTGGCTTTCGAAATGTCGAAAGGCTTTGGAACCGAAGGGATCAAGGGAATCGTGGCGTTCGACCCGATGGCCGACGATCCGACATACGGCCCGCTGGTGCATGAACGCGCGAAGATCGCCGACGTGACGCTGCTGTCCGCCCCGGCCGACGTCATCCGCGCCGCCGACGTGATCATCGCCGCCACCCCCGGCAGCAAGGCGCTGCAGGCCGCCGCGGCCGTCCGGCCGTTCATCGGCGGGAGCAAGATCTACGCGGACGTTTCGACCTCGTCCCCGCCTATAAAACAGCAGATCGCCGAATTGCTCAAGCCGACCGGCGCGGGATTCGTCGATGGCGGCCTGATGGGCGCGCTCACCATCAAGCAGCACAAGGTGCCGACGCTGGTCAGCGGCTCCGGCACGGACAGGTTCATCGAACTGATGGCGCCCTTCCACATGTCGCTGCAGAAAGTCAGCGACCGGGCGGGCGATGCCATCGCCATCAAGCTGGTGCGAAGCGTCTACATGAAGGGCATTGCCTCGCTACAGACCGAAATGCTCGAAGCAGCCTCGATGCTCAAGGTCGAGGACAAGGTGCTGGCCTCGATCTCCGACATGCTCGACGCATCCTCGTTCGTGAACACGATGAACTTCCTCGTCACCGCCAGCGCCGTTCATGCCGAGCGGCAGGCCCACGAAATGTCCGACTGCGTCGCCATGCTCAAAGACATCGGCATCGACCCGATCATGACCGAGGCAACGAAACAGCACCTCAACCGGCTGACCGGCAAGAAGTTGAAAGACAGGTTTCACGGCAGAGTTCCCCAGAAATGGGAAGAAGTGATCAACGCCCTGAATGACTAGAGACTAGACAGAAAAATGAGGAGGGACCATCATGAGTGAGGTATCGAGTTCTGCCCAAACCCTGGAGGCGAGTGAAGCCGTGACGGAAAAACGCACGCATTTTCGTTGGTTCGTCGCGTTCATGATCTTCATCATCTACACGGTCGCCGCCGCCGACCGTGCGAACATCGGCGTGGCGCTGCCGTTCATGCGCCAAGAGTTCGACATGAGCAACACCGAAGCCGGCGCGCTGGCCAGCCTGTTCCTGCTCGCCTATGCCATCGCCCAGCTTCCCGCAGGCTTCATCTACAGCCGCTTCGGCGTCCGCAGCATCTTCTCCGTGGCCATGATCGCCACCTCGGCGGTCACCGGGCTGATCGGCACGGCGGGCAGCGTGCTGGTGCTCAAGGTCTATCGCTTCATGCTCGGCCTTGCCGAAGGACCGTTGCCGCTGGGTATGACTTCGACCATCAATCACTGGTTTCCGCCAAAGGAAAAAGGCACCGCCACTGGCCTTTTCCTGTCGGCGGCGAAGTTCGGCCCGGTGCTGGTTCCGCCGCTGTGCGCCTGGATCGTCTCCGTTTATGGCTGGCGCGAGATTTTCTACATCTTCGCCATTCCGGGGGTTGGGCTGTCGATCATCTGGTTCATCTACGTCAGGAACCAGCCGTCCGACAGCCCGTACTGCTCGGAATCGGAACGCCAGTACATCGAGTCCGGCGAAACGGCAACCGGCAGCCAGGCCGGCCAGGAGAAAAAACGATACAACCTCGTTTGGCTCGACAAGTTTGTCCGAGCCGAAAAGATCAGCCCTCTCGAAACCAAGAAAGAGATATTCCGATCGTGGGACATCTGGGGCGCGGCGCTCGGCTATTTCTTCATCGTGGCGGTCGTCAATGTCCTGCTGACGTGGATTCCAACCTATCTCGTCACCGTCAAGAAGTTCGAGATCCTGAAAATGGGCATCGTGGCCGCGGCCCCCTGGACGGGCGCGATTGTCGGCAACATGCTGGGCGGATGGTTCTCGGACAAGATCATCAACAAGCGGCGCAAACCCAACATGATGTTCACCGCCTTCACCTCGATCTTCATGATGTATTCGCTGGTATACGCGCCGAACGATCCCTACATGCTCGCCGCCCTCATGTTCGTCCTCGGCATTTTCATGAACATCGGCTATTCCACCTACATGGTCTATCCGATGGGCCTGACCACCAAGAAGTCCTACCCGATCGCCTGCTCCGTCGTCAACATGTCGGGCCAGCTCGGCGGGGCAACGGCGCCGATTACCGCCGGATTCCTCCTGGACACCTACAGCTGGGACGCGGTCTGGATCTACCTCTCAGTGTGCTGCTTTCTCTGCCTGCTGGTGCTCTTCACGATCCGCGACCCGGTCGACGATCCGCTGATTCAGCCGTCGAAATAGCCTATCGATTTGCTTCCCCGAAACAGCCCCGCCGCCACCTGTTCCTGTAAACGGGTGCCGGCGGACGCTGTCATGAGAGACCGACCGTCCATCTTCCTCTTCCTGCTGACCGGAACATCCCTACGTAATCGAAAACAACCGCGACAGATTGTTTGCCGCCTGCCTAACCTGCTCCGCAATCTTCCCGACTTTGGCGCGATCGACGCGATAGCGCGGAATGGTCACCGTGATGGAGCCGGCGATCTTCCCATCGACGATAATTGGGGCGGCAACGCCGAAGGCTTGCGGAATTCTCTCCCCCTCGGCCACCGCATACCCCTTGGCGCGAACGTCCGCCAACACGGCGCGCAATTCCTCGACGCCGATTTCACGCTGCTGCGCATCGGGCACCAGCTCGATTTCGTCCAGCCACTGCGGAGCGAAGGCCAACACCGCCTTGCCGGCGGCTCCCGCGTGCAGGGGGATATCAACGGGGGTATCCAGAATATACTGAATGCGATTCGTCCCCGGCACCGATTGAACCATTCGCAGCCGGCGCGAGTTTTCCGCGAGCAACGCCAGGCCGACGGTCTCTCCCGTCATAGTCGACAGATGCTTCATCTCGCCGAGCGCCAGATCTTTCGGTGAATGCGCAGGCCCCACGGTTGCCGACCACCGGAACAGCGTCGGGCCGATGTAAAGCGAACCGTCCGGGCCTCGGCAGAGGATTCCGTGCTGCTCGGCCGCCTCGGCAAGCGACGTGACCGCATAGCTCCCCGCCCCCACGACCCACCCGACCTCCTTGAGCGTCAATGGATGGCAGGGATGGCTGACGAGGAAGGTCAAAAGCTGATTTACCCGCTCGACCTGCGAGGCTGCCCGGGCAGCTTCGGACGAATCCACGAGCTTTTTGCGCTGCGCGGACTTGTAGGCGAGCGCGGCGGCCTTCTCCAGCGGCTCAAGATTCTCCCGGAGCGCCGCAACGATTTCCGGGACGCTATCCTCCTGGAATTCCCACACCGGGCGCGTCACGGAAACCGACGCCTTCAATGTCGGACCGAAGGCGAAAGGCACGGCAACCCCCGCCGCCCCCTTGATGTGCTGTTCGACGCTGACCGCAAAGCCCTCGCTCCTGACCCGGCGCAGGAAATCGTTCCGCGCATCGCGCGCAACCAGCGTCTTCTTCGTGAATTCGCGGACCTCGTCGGGCCAACGGCTCTCATCGAGTTGCGCCAGGATAGTCAGCCCGGCGGCGCCGGCGTGCGTGGTCAGAACGTCGCCCGGAGAAATCCGGTAGCGCACCGGCGTTTCCGACTCGCTTTCGAGGGCGATAAAGCAACTCTGGCCGCTTGCCGCCTGCACGGACATGAAAACCGTGCCGCCCGTTTTCCGCCGGATGGCGTCGAGCGCCGCCCTCCCCCGGTCGAGCACTGGATAAAGGCGATGCAGCACCGACGACAGGACGCTGAGACGGGGACCGACCGCGTAAGAACTATCCGCCGTTTTCGTTGCCAGGCCCTCCTCGCTCAACTGGCTGAGAACGCGGTTCGTCGTCGTCCGGCTCATGCCGAGATGTTCGGCGAGTTCCCGGACTCCCCAGGCGCCATCCGCCCGGGCAATCAGCGCGTCCATGACCGCCAGCGTGGCGCTGACCCCCTCGGCGGGTTTGGTGGGCGATTTTTCTGTCATTTTGCGGGGCAGCCGAATGGTTTTTTGTTGAAAGAAGGACGAATTGTCATTTCTTTAGGGAGACGGCGTCAATCCGGGCGAATACCCGCGGCGGGACTCCGAATTCCCCAAAAATCGATGTTCGCCAAACCCGGCGATTTTCTTCTTGACATTCCAAAAAAAACGTGGATATCATTCGCAAAACAATTATACGGACAGTGTCCCATTTATTTTAAACGTAAATAAACAGTGAGGCGACAATGGAAAACACGGCAGTCATCAACGGAGGGGCCATCATGGCCGGCAAAACGGATCACACAGTCACCGACGAGCACAAGAAGAAAGCCAAGAAGGCCACGCTGGTCGCCGTCTTCGGCACGTTCATCGAGTATTACGACTTCAGCATATACGGCTACGTCGCAGCCACCCTGGCGATGGTGTTTTTCCCCAAAGCCGACCCTATGGCCAATCTGCTCAACACCCTGGCCATCTTCGGCCTGGCGTTCATCATCCGCCCGGTAGGCGCCTGGTTCTTCGGCTACCTCGGCGACAAACAAGGGCGGCGCACCAGCCTCATTGCCAGCATTACCCTGATGGGGGTCGCTTCGACCGTCACCGGGCTGCTGCCGGGCCACGCCACCATCGGCGTCATGGCGCCGGTTCTGCTCGTCCTGATGCGGATGCTGCAAGGCTTCTCCACCGGCGGCGAAATCGGCGGCGCGGCTTCCTATATCCGGGAATGGGCGCCGCCAAACCGGCGCGCCCTCTACATCGCCTTCATCCCCTCCGTGGCCCAGTTGGGCAAGGGGCTGGCGGCCGGCCTGGCGGCGTTGATGGCGGCGCTTCTGACGAAGGATTCGATGGCCGAATGGGGCTGGCGTATCCCCTACCTCCTGGCCGCCCCGCTGGCCATCCTGACCATCTGGATGCGCCTGTCGATCGAAGACAGCCCCGAATTCACCGCGCTCGCCAAAACGAAGAAGTCGACGCGCACCCCGATGAAGGAAATCTTCGCCGACTACCCGAAGTCGCTCGCCAAAGTCACCATCATTTCCATGGTCCAGAACATCGGCACCTACCTCGGCACCGTATTCGTGGCGGTCTATTTCAGCGAGGTGCTCGGGTTCACCAAATCGCAGGCATCGACCATCGTGCTGCTCGCGGTGCTGTTCGCCTCCGTGCTGATTCCGGTGGCCGGGCAGATCGGCACGCGGATCGGCGGCAAGAAACTGCTCATCCTGGCCTACATTTTCTACATGCTGGTGAGCATTCCCGAGTTCATGCTGATGAACCAGGGGAGCTTTGCGCTGGCCCTCATCGGCCTCCTGATCGGCATCATTCCCTACGCACTGTGCCAGGCGGGCACCTATTCGAGCATGCCCGAACTCTTCCCCACCCAGGTGCGGCACACCGGAGTCGCCTTTGGCCACAGCGTCGGCGCCGTGATCGGCGGCGGCGGCGGACCCTACCTCTCGACGTGGCTCATCCAGCTTACCGGCAACAACCTGATGCCCGCCTATCTGCTGGCGTTTTCGGGGTTGATCGGCCTTGTCGTGATCGGCCTCACGATGAAACCGAATGCCGGCGGCACCCACTTGTACCGATAAGACAAAGGAATATCAAATGATGACAATCTACATTTCGGAACCGATACACCCGCGCGTTCTGGAGGAAATCGGCTCGAAAGCCAGGCTGTTCGTGGGCTTTGGCCTCAAGGCCGTGGCCTACGAGGAGATCGCCGACCAGGTCGACGCCGTCATGCTGCGCAGCGAGAAGTTTCCGGCTTCCCGCGTCGATGCCTCGCCGCGCCTCAAAGTCATTGCCCGCCACGGCGTCGGGGTCGACACCGTCGACGTCGATGCGGCGACGAAACAGGGGATCGTGGTGACCTACTGCCCCGGCGGCAACTCGAACGCCGTGGCCGAACACGTCTTCTCGATGCTGCTGGCGCTGGCCAGGAAAATCAAGGCCGGCCACGACGATCTGGTTGCCGGCCCATGGCCGAAAGCCAAGCAGCACCTCGTTGGCGAGGAACTCTACGGCCGCGGCATCGGCATCGTCGGCTTCGGCGAAATCGGCAAGATCGTCTGCCGCATCGCCAAAGGCTTCGGAATGAATGTGCTGGTATCGGACCCGTTCCTCAAGGAGAGCGATGTCAATGCCTACGGCGCGAGCCTCGTCGAATTCGAGGAGCTGCTCAAACGGTCGCAGGTAGTCAGCCTGCACGCCCCCTTGACCGCATCGACCAAAGGCCTGATCAACGCCCGGACGCTGGCCATGATGCCGCCGGACGCCATCGTGGTTAACACCGCCCGCTCCGGGCTCGTGGATGAACCCGCCCTCGCATCCGCGCTGCAAACCGGGCAAATCGCCGGCGCCGCCCTCGATGTCATCGACGCCGAGCAGGGAAATTCCGCTTCCGTCACATTCGGCGGCCAGCCCATCGCCGCCGTGCCGAATCTCCTCGTCACGCCGCATGTGGCCGGGCAGACGATTCAGTCGCTGCTCAACGTCGGCACCACCGCCTGGCACGACATCCAGGCCGTCACGAGCGGAGCGGCTCCGCGCCACCCATTCAATTCTCCCGCCAATCCACGCTAACCCACGCCAATCGATCAACTGAAAGGATTATTCCATGTACATCAACGCAAGCATCGACAACATTCAATTCGCCGCCGACTGGGAACGCCCCGATCCAGACAAGGTGGCCAAACTCGGCGAAACCGCCGTGGCCATGATCGGCGATTCGCGCTCGCGCCTTGGCATGATGGCCGCCGGCATCAGCTCCGTCACGCCGGGCTTCGCCATGGCCGGTTCCGTTTTGCCGATCCTCGTCTGGGAAGGAGACAACCTCGCCATCCATGCCGCCCTCGACATCGCCAAACCCGGAGACGTGCTGGTGATCAACGCCAACGGCGAAGTCAACCGCTCGGTCTTCGGCGACATACTTGCCGAAATCTGCCTCAAGCGCGGCGTCCGCGGCGTCGTGATCGACGGATCGGTTCGCGACGTCGATTCCATCATCGAATTCGGCCTGCCGGTTTTTGCCCGCGGCATCTGCCCCGCCGGCCCCGCCAAGCACGGTCCCGGCACGGTCGGAAAACCGGTCGCCTGCGGGCACGTGGTGTGTTGCGCCGGCGACGTCGTCGTTGGCGACAGCGACGGCGTGATCATCGTCCCGCGCAGCGAAATCGATTCCACCCTGGCGGCCATCGAGCGCCAGCTCGACGTGGAGAAAACCATCCGCGCCAAGATCCGGGCGGACATTTGAAAAAAACCGGGGGCGCACCGATTGAATGGCAAACGGACCATTTCCTATCGAACGGCCCCCGGCAAATGAACGACAATGCAAGGCGCGGTAGGGCAAAGCGAAGCGTGCCCACGCGGACGGCGGCCAGCCGCATGACGCTGTCACACTTTGCATCGCCCGCCCCACAAACCACACACTCGGTCACATTGGAAAAAGAACATCCATGGTAAAATCGAATCTGTGTCCAATTGGATTCGCGCCCGCGATTGACGGGCGCAGTTTTTTTATCGACGAAGAACAGATACGGGTATTTTGAATTGAACGAATTGTTTTGCCCCTCGGAGCCGCCCTGACGACGAAAAAATAACAATACGCAGCGCAATCGGATTCCATCCCCTTCCAACGGGGCTTTCACAAAATGAATGAGCAGCGATCGAACAGCGTAAACAGCGCTGGAGGCGGTCGATGCCGGAAAGATTTATTGCATCGATGTATATCGAGACAGTCGACAAATTTGCCGATCTGGCGGCAAAGAAGGTCAAGTACCAGAAAAAATCACCCAGCGGATTCTTCGTCGGCGCCATGATGGCCGGCGCCTACGTCGGCCTCGCCATCATCCTGATCTTCACGCTGGGCAACGACGTCGATCCGTCGATACGCAAGCTGGTCATGGGCGCCTGTTTCGGCATCTCGCTCACGCTAGTCATCTTCGCCGGCTCCGAACTCTTCACCGGCTACACCATGTACATGTCGCTCGGCTGGCTGCGCGGCCGCACCACGCTCGCCGAATCGGTCAAGCTGTGCGCCATCACCTGGCTCGGCAACCTCGCCGGCGCCCTGCTCGTGGCTTCCCTCTTCATCGTCGCCGGCGGCGGCAACCTGGTCGGCGGCACGGTGCTTTACGACATCGTCGGACACAAGATGCACGCCCCGGCGCTGCAGATATTCGCCCGCGGGGTGCTGTGCAACTGGCTGGTCTGCCTAGCCGTGTGGATGACCGCGCGGACGACCAGCGACGCCGCCAAGTGCATCCTGATCTTCTGGTGCCTGCTCGGCTTCATCGCCAGCGGCTACGAGCACAGCGTCGCCAACATGACCGGCCTCACGCTCGGCGTCATGGGCGGCGGCGACCCCACGGTCAACCTCGCCGGCTGGTGCCACAACCTGCTCTGGGCCACGCTCGGCAACGCCACGAGCGGCGTCCTGCTGATGGGCGGCGCGTACTGGTACGCCTCGCGCCCGTCCATTACCGAAGAAACCCGATCAACCCATTCCCGGCACGCCGACGATACGGCGACCGTGCACCCCATGCGCGCCGAAGCGGTTCAAGAAGACGGCAAACCTTGAACACCGCTTCCGACGCCGAGACTTTCAACACAGGAGACAATGCAAATGACTAAAAACATCCAAGCGGCGGACGAGAAAAAAATCGCCTCGCTCACAGGCAGCGCCGCGCCGCTGCGCGAAAACGCCTGGGACGAATTCGAAGCCGGACTCTGGACGAAGGAAATCAACGTCCGCGACTTCATCCACCGCAACTACACCCCCTACCTCGGCGACAGCGCCTTCCTGGCCCCGGCCACCGAACGCACGCTGAACCTCTGGAACCAGGTGCTCGACCTCTACAAGCAGGAGCTCGACAAAGGCGGCGTGCTCGACGCCGACACGCACGTCGTCGGCAACATCGCCACGCACGCGGCCGGCTACATCGACCAGTCGCTGGAAAAAATCGTCGGCCTGCAGACCGACAAGCCCCTGAAGCGCGCCATGATGCCCTTCGGCGGCATCCGCATGGCGGCGCAGGCGCTCAAGGAATACGGCTACGAAATCGATCCGGAAATCGAGCGGGTGTTCAGCGAATACCGCCGCACGCACAACCAGGGCGTGTTCGACGCCTACACCGAGGACATGATGCGCGCGCGCAGCTCGGCGATCGTCACCGGCCTGCCGGACGCCTACGGCCGCGGCCGCATCATCGGCGACTACCGGCGCGTGGCGCTGTACGGGCTCGACTACCTGATCGAAGACAAAAAAGCGCAGAAGCACCAGTTGCGCCTCGACGTCATCAAGGAAGAAACCATCCGCCTGCGCGAAGAACTCTCGCGGCAGATCGCCGCGCTCGGCGAACTCGGCCAGATGGCCCAGAGCTACGGCTTCGACATTTCCAAGCCGGCCAGGGACGCCCGCGAAGCCATCCAGTGGACCTACTTCGGCTACCTCGCCGCGATCAAGGAACAGAACGGCGCCGCCATGTCGCTCGGCCGCGTCAGCACCTTCCTCGACATCTACATCGAACGCGACATCCATGACGGGCTGCTGACCGAAACCGAAGCGCAGGAACTGATCGACGACCTGATCATCAAGCTGCGCATGGTCCGCTTCCTGCGCACGGAAGACTACAACGCCCTCTTCTCCGGCGACCCGACCTGGGTGACCGAGGCCATCGGCGGCGTCGGCATCGACGGGCGGCCGCTCGTCACCAAGAGCAGCTTCCGCTTCCTGCACACGCTCACCACGCTCGGCGCCGCGCCCGAACCGAACCTCACCGTGCTCTGGTCGCACCTGCTGCCGCAAGGCTTCAAGGACTACTGCGCCTCGCAGTCGATCGAGACGAGCTCGATCCAGTACGAGAGCGACGACCTGATGCGCCAATACTGGGGCGACGACTACTCCATCGCCTGCTGCGTCTCCGCGATGCGCACCGGCAAGCAGATGCAGTTCTTCGGCGCGCGCGTCAACATGGCCAAGGCGCTCCTCTACGCAATCAACGGCGGCCGCGACGAAATGACCGGCAAGCAGGTGGCCACCCCCTTCGCGCCGATCACCTCCGACGTTCTCGACTACGCCGAAGTCATGTCGCGCCTGGAAATCATGCTCGACTGGCTGGCCGGCACCTACGTCAACGCGCTCAACGTCATCCACTACATGCACGACCGCTACGCCTACGAGCGCATCGAGATGGCGCTCCATGACATGCACATCCTGCGCACCATGGCCTGCGGCATCGCCGGCCTGTCGGTGGTGGCCGACTCCCTGTCGGCGATCAAGCACGCCAAGGTGCACGTCATCCGCGACGAAACCGGCCTCGCCATCGACTACAAGATCGACGGCGAATACCCCGCCTTCGGCAACGACGACGACCGTGTCGACGAAATCGCCACCATGCTCGTCAAGAGCTTCATGGAAAAACTGCGCCAGCACCCGACCTACCGCGACGCGATGCACACCCAGTCGGTGCTGACCATCACCTCCAACGTCGTCTACGGCAAGAAGACCGGCAACACGCCGGACGGCCGCAAGGCCGGCGAACCGTTCGCCCCAGGCGCCAACCCGATGCACGGCCGCGACCAGAAAGGCGCGCTGGCCTCGATGCGCTCGGTTGCCAAGATCGACTACGAGCATGCCCAGGACGGCGTTTCCTACACCTTCTCCGTGGTGCCCAAGGCGCTCGGCAAGACCGGCGAGGAACGCATCGGCAACCTCGTCGGCCTGCTCGACGGCTACTTCGGCGAAGGCGGCCAGCACATCAACGTCAACGTCTTCACCCGCGAGACGCTGCAGGACGCCATGGACCATCCCGAGAAGTACCCGCAGTTGACCGTCCGCGTCTCGGGCTACGCCGTGAACTTCATCAAGCTCACGCGCGAACAGCAGCTCGACGTCATCAACCGCACCTTCCATGAGAACCTCTCGACCCCTGCCCACGCCTGAGCCTTTGCCCCAGGATAAGCAGGATTCTTGAGTTCCAATAGTTCCAAAAGCGTTGCGATGGCGCATGGCAGACACCATGCGCCATCAACTCCGCGCCGGGAGACCCCGGCGCCGCAAGCCGATTTATGAAAATCAGATACACCCCGCGCAAAACCCAATCCGTCGATGGCTACATCCACTCCCTTGAAACACTCGGAACCGTCGACGGGCCGGGGGTGCGCTTCGTCGTCTTCACCCAGGGCTGCCCCCACCGCTGCCTGTATTGCCACAACCCCGACAGCTGGCGCTTGAAGCGCGGAACCCTCATCGGCTCCGCCGACCTGCTCGACCAGATCGAAAATGCCTCCACCTTCCTCAAACGCGCCCGCGGCGGCGTCACCATCAGCGGCGGCGAGCCGCTGGTGCAGCCCGAGTTCGTCGCCTCCATCTTCCGCGGCAGCAAGGAAATGGGACTGCACACCGCGCTCGACACCACCGGCTACCTCGGCGACAAGGCGACCGACGCCATGCTGGCCGACATCGACCTCGTGCTGCTCGACATCAAATCCTACGATCCCGACACCTACCGCCGCGTCTGCGGCGTCGACCTGCAGCCGACGCTCGACTTCGCCCGCCGCCTCGAAAGCCTGGGCCGCAAGATGTGGATACGCTTCGTGCTGGTCCCCGG
>JAVBSG010000192.1:0-12982 GCA_031547245.1 Propionivibrio sp. | reverse complement strand
GGTCTTCGCCGTTTTCAGGCGACTCGATACCAGAATTATGTTCATGCAACTTCTCCCAGCCGCTTCCGATGCTGAACTCCCTCGAAGATTTTCTTGAAGCCCCCGACGGAGCCGGCAACGTTCTGGCGCACGCCAGACTGTTGCTTCGGTTAACGCATCTTTACCACGAGATCGCCCCACCCCACCTGTGGCAGGCCAGCACGATAGCGAATTACAAGTCAGGATTTATTGTCGTTCACGCTGTGAACAGCGCGGTTGCAACCAAACTACGCCAGATGGCAAACACCCTGGCTGAAGGTTTTTCCAAGCGAGGTATCGAGTGTAGCGGCGTTCATGTCAAAGTGCAAGTCAAACAAACACCAATGCAATCAAGGAATTGCACCTTGAAACCGTTATCCCCCCAGTCTTTGCGGGCCTTGCGCGGCCTATGCGACAGCCTGCCCGAATCGGAATTGCGCCGAGCCGTCGAAACGCTGATCCGGCGCTCCGCTATAGCGGAATGACGGCTAACCGCTCCAGAATCAACAGGCCGAATATCATCAGGGCCACGAACACGGCGAAACGGAAAACACGCCAGGAGAAAAACAGATATTTTGTGTTCCGCGTCAAGAGATAGGCCGCCACGCCGCCAGCAACGGCGATCAGCACCAGCACACCCAGCAAGCGCAGCAGCCACATGCCAGCGCCTCCCGCTCAGTGGGCCGGTTGCGCCAGCCAGCGGACGACGGAGAGGGGCGCGCGCGACGCGTCCTCGAAGGTGACGAACTCCCACGCGTCCTGGTTGGCCAGAAGCTTGCGCGCCAGCATGTTGTTCAGCGCATGCCCGGATTTGTGCGCAGAGAAGGAAGCCAGCAGCGGATGTCCCAGCAGATACAGGTCGCCGATGGCATCAAGCACCTTGTGCTTGACGAACTCATCGCTGTAGCGCAGACCGTCAGAGTTGAGCACGCGAAATTCGTCGAGAACGACCGCATTGTCCAAGCCGCCGCCTTGCGCCAGGCCGCTTTCGTGCAGCCACTCGACTTCCTGCATGAAGCCGAAGGTGCGCGCACGCGCCACTTCGCGCACATACGACTGCTCGGCGAAATCGATGGTCACCGACTGCCCGGTGCGGTCGATGGCCGGGTGATTGAAAACGATGGAGAACGACAGGCGGTAACCGTCATACGGTTCGAAGCGCGCCCACTTGTCGCCGTTCCGGTCGCTTTCGCGCACTTCGATCGGCCGCTTGATGCGAATGAACGTGTTTGGTGCCGGCTGCTCCTCGATCCCCGCCGACTGGATCAGAAACACGAACGGCGAGGCCGAGCCATCGAGAATCGGCACTTCGGCCGCATCGAGATCGATATAGGCGTTGTCCACCCCCAGGCCCGCCAGCGCCGACATCAGGTGCTCGATGGTCCCGACCTTGGCGCCGTCGCGCTCCAGGCAGGAGCACATGCGCGTATCGCCGACGGACAGCGCCGACGCCGGCAGATCAATCACCGGATCGAGGTCGACGCGCCGGAAAACGATACCGGTATTGGACGCCGCCGGACGCAGGGTCAGGTTGACCTTGACTCCGGAGTGCAGCCCGACCCCAGAAGCCCGGATCAGGGATTTGAGTGTGCGCTGTTTGAGCATGTATTTGAAAAAACGGGGGAATTGGCGAATGGTAGCACAATCCGCCCTCCCCCTTTTGCAGAGAAGAAATATTTTGGAACAACTTTGGCCACGCTGGTTCCATTCGGGCGCGGCTCGGGCAGACCGCCAAGGCCGGGCGGCCCTGCCGAGTCACGCACCGGACAGGCGCGGCGCAACCATCAGTCCGCCTGCTTGCGCAGGAAAGCCGGAATGTCGTAACGATCCACGCCGCTGTTGGCCAGCGCCTCGACGGTCGTGCTGCTGCGTCCCTTGCGCACGACCGCTGGCACGTCGAGCTGGCTGTAATCGATGTTGCCTCCGTGGGCAAAGGCCCCGTCCGTGCCGGTCGCCTGCACGAGGGAGGAACTGATCACTTCCAGCGGCTGGCGCTTGGTCTGCTGTCCCAGCCCTGTAGCCACCACGGTGACGCGCAACTCATCCTCCATGCCCTCGTCGTACACTGCGCCGAAGATGATATGCGCATCGTCCGCAGCAAATTCGCGGATGGTGTTCATGACTTCGGTGACTTCCTTCATCTTCAGGCTGCGCGAAGCGGTGATATTGACCAGCACGCCCTTGGCGCCGGACAGGTTGACGCCTTCCAGCAACGGCGAGGCCACGGCCTGTTCGGCAGCGATGCGCGCCCGGTCGACGCCGGAAGCGTAGGCCGACCCCATCATGGCCATGCCCATCTCGCCCATGACGGTGCGCACGTCCTCGAAGTCCACGTTGACCAGGCCCGGGTAATTGATGATCTCGGCGATGCCGCCCACGGCATTGCGCAGCACGTTGTCGGCGGCCTTGAAGGCTTCGTCCATCGACACATCTTCGCCCATCACGTCCATCAACCGGTCGTTGAGAATGACGATCAGCGAATCGACGTGTTTTTGCAGTTCGGCGATTCCGGCCTCGGCGATCTTCGTGCGCTTGCCTTCGAAACCGAACGGCTTGGTCACCACGGCCACGGTCAAGATGCCCATTTCGCGTGCGATTTCGGCAACTACAGGCCCGGCGCCGGTGCCCGTGCCGCCACCCATGCCGGCGGTGATGAAGACCATGTGGGAGCCCTTGAGCATCTCGGCGATTTGCTCGCGCTCCTCGACGGCGGAATTGCGCCCGACCTCCGGCTTGGCGCCGGCTCCCAGCCCGGTCTTGCCGAGGCGCAGTTTCTTGTGCGCCACGCTGCGCTTCAGCGCCTGTGCATCGGTGTTGGCGGCAAGAAAATCGACGCCCATCACCCCCTCGCGGATCATGTGATCCACGGCATTGCCGCCTGCCCCGCCGACACCTATCACCCTGATGACAGTCTCGGAGTCGCTGGCGAAATCTTCCTTCTCGATGATTTCAAACATGGTCATGGCCTTTCTCCTCTGCAAAAAACTCTGAATAAAAACGGCTAAAAATTCTTTTCGAACCAGGATTTCATCCGCCCGAACAGTTGCTTGACGTCGCGCGTCTCGCGCACTTTCAGCCCCCGTTTGCGCTGCGTCAGCGCCTCCAGCAGAAGCCCGTAGGACGTGGCGAAATGCGGGTTCTGGATCACGTCGGCCAGGGCTCCGGTATACTTCGGTATACCAAGGCGCACCGGCATGTGAAAAACCTCTTCGCCCAGTTCAATCATGCCGGGCATGATTGCCGAACCGCCGGTCAGAACGATGCCGGACGAGAGTACTTCCTCGAATCCGGACCGGCGCAATTCCGCCTGGATCAATTCGAACAGTTCTTCGACGCGCGGCTGGATCACGTCGGCCAACGCACGGCGCGAGAGCTTGCGCGACGGCCGGTCGTCGACGCCGACGACGTCCAGCACATCCTCGGGATCGGCCAGCTCGGACAACGCGCAGCCGAACTTGCACTTGATGTCCTCGGCCTCGCGCGTCGGCGTGCGCAGGGCCATGGCAATGTCGTTGGTGATCTGGTCGCCGGCGATCGGAATCACCGAGGTATGGCGGATGGCGCCCTGCGTCCATACGGCGAGGTCGGTCGTGCCGCCGCCGATGTCGATGAGACAGACGCCGAGATCCTTCTCATCCTCGGAAAGCACGGCATAACTCGATGCCAGCGGCTGCAGCACCAGGTCGTTGACTTCCAGCCCGCAGCGGCGCACGCACTTGACGATGTTCTGCGCCGCGGAGACGGCGCCGGTCACGATATGCACCTTAGCTTCGAGCCTGAACCCGCTCATGCCAATGGGCTCGCGGATGCCGTCCTGGTCTTCGATGATGAACTCCTGTGTCAGGATGTGCAGGATCTCCTGGTCGGCCGGAATGGGCATCGCGCGCGCCGTCTCGATGACGCGCTCGACGTCCATCGGCGTGACTTCCTTGTCCTTGATCGCCACCATGCCGTTCGAATTGAAGCTGCGGATGTGGCTGCCGGCGATGCCGGTATAGACGTCCTTGACCTTGCAGTCGGCCATCAGCTCGACTTCCTGGATCACGCGGGAAATCGTCGTCACCGTTTCCTCGATGTTGACCACCACGCCTTTTTTAAGGCCGCGCGAGTCCTGCGAGCCCATGCCGATGATGTTCAACCGCTCGTCCGGACTCACTTCCGCCACCAGCGCCACCACCTTGGCGGTTCCGATGTCGAGTCCGACGATGATTTCCTTGTTTTCCCTGCTCATGGTTTCCCTTTGCTCTCAGTTTCCGGCGCAGCGGCAACGCGTAGCGCGAACCCCTGCGGATACCGCATATCCACGACGCCAGGCGGCTTTCTGGCGGCTTTCAGTATGGTTGGGTAGTACGTGACGAAGCGCTCCAGCCGCTCGCGGATCGGCGCTTTCGCCTGCTGCCGCCCCAGCTCGACGACCATTCCGTCGTCCAGCTTCAGCTGCAGCGCCAGGCGCGGCGACACGTTCAGCGCATGCGGCCAGCGCCCGATCGGCCGGAGCAACTCGGCGGCCTGCTGGAAATACCCCAGGATTTCCGGCACGAACCCCTCCGGACCCGACAACACCGGCATCGTCCAGCCCGGCTCGCCGCGCAGCCCAGCCGTGAAAACCTCGCCGTGCGAATTCACCAGTTGCCCTGTCTCCTGCCCCCAAAACGCTACCGGCACGTGTTCCTCGATGCGAATCTCGATGTTCGCCGGCCACTGCCGCCGCACCTCGGCATGCCGCACCCAGGGCAGCCGCTCCAGCGACACGCGGACATTTTCCAGATCGATGCTGAAAAAACCGCCATGCAGATGATCCATCAGCGAATCTTCGATTTCGCCGCGCTGCACCGCCCGCAGTTCGTTCATGACCACCACTTCGCGAACCGGCAGCAGCGGCAGGCGCATCACCCAGACGACCGCGGCCGCCAGCAGCGCCGCAGCCCCTGCCAGAATGAGCAGATCCGCTACAGCCTTCATCAATTGCGGTCGGTTCCACATCGATCATTCCATCATCCCAGCGCCGCCAGCGACAGCACGCGCAGAACCAGTTGTTCGTAAGACATCCCCGCCACCCGCGCCGCCATGGGCACCAGCGAATGATCGGTCATGCCCGGCGAAGTATTCGCTTCCAGAAAATAGGCCCGCCCCGCCTCGTCCATCAGAAAATCGACCCGCCCCCAGCCGCGGCATCCCAGGATGCGGAAGGCTTCCAGCGCCTGCTGCCGCAATGCGGTTTCACGCGCATCGTCCAGGCCGCAGGGGCACAGATACTGCGTGTCGTCGCGCAGGTACTTGGCGTCGTAATCGTAGAAGTCGGTCGCCGGAATGATGCGGATGATCGGCATGGCCTCATCGCCGACGATGCCCACGGTATATTCGCCGGCCATCACGCCCTGTTCGGCGATCACCAGCGAGTCGTATTTCGCCGCTTCACGATAAGCCGGACCCAGTTCGCCCGGTTGCGTCACTTTGGTAATGCCGATCGACGATCCCTCGCAGGCCGGTTTGACGAATAGCGGGAACTTGAGTTGCCTCTCGACGGCGGCAAAATCGCTGCTCTCGTTGAGCATGACGAATTCGGGGATCGGCAAGCCGGCCGCGCGCCACAATAGCTTGGTCCGCCACTTGTCCATGCCGAGCGCGGAAGCCATCACGCCGCTGCCCGTGTAAGGAATGCCCATCAGCTCCAGCGCCCCCTGCACCGTGCCGTCCTCGCCGTAGCGGCCGTGCAGCATGATGAAAGCGCGGTCGAACGCCGCCAGTTCGTCGAGCCGGCGCTCGGCGGGGTCGAAAGCGTGCGCATCCACGCCTTGCCGCTGCAGCGCCGCCAGCACCCGCGAACCGCTGTTCAGCGACACTTCGCGTTCCGTCGATTTGCCGCCGAACAGCACGGCCACCTTTCCAAATGCCTTGATATCCATCACTTTTCCATCAGCTGTTGTTGGCCGGACTGTTGACCAGATTGCCCGGCACGCCGCCGATAGAGCCGGCGCCCATCGTAATCACCACGTCGCCGTCGCGAGCGACCTCCAGAATCGTTTGCGGCGCATCGGCGATGTTTTCGACGAATACCGGATCGACCCTGCCGGCAACGCGCAGCGCACGCGCCAGCGTCCGCCCGTCGGCGGCCACGACCGGCGCCTCGCCCGCCGCATAAACATCCGTCAGCACCAGCGCGTCCACGCTGCCGAGCACACTGACGAAATCCTCGAAACAATCGCGCGTCCGCGTGTAGCGGTGTGGCTGGAAGGCCAGCAGCAGGCGCCGGCCCGGGAAAGCGCCGCGCGCCGCGGCGATCGTGGCGCGCATCTCCGCCGGATGGTGCCCATAATCGTCAACCAGCGTAAACGACCCGCCGCCCGGCAGCGCCACTTCGCCATAGCGCTGAAAGCGCCGCCCGACGCCCCTGAACTCGGCCAGCGCCTTGGCGATCGCCGTATCGGATACGCCCACTTCCGCCGCCACGGCAACGGCCGCCAGGGCATTCAGCACGTTGTGCATCCCGGGCAGATTGAGCGTGACCGGGAAGCGGCTGATACGGCCATTGACCCGCACGCAGTCGAACTTCATGCAGCCCTCCTCGGCAACCACGTTCTCGGCGCGCACGCTGGCGCTCTCGTCGAAGCCGTAGGTGACGACCTGCCGGGATAGCTGCGGCATGATTTCGCGGATGTTGGGATCGTCGGCGCACAGCACGGCCACACCGTAGAAAGGCAGGCGCTGCAGGAAATCGATGAAGGCCTGCTTGAGCCGGCCGAAATCGTGGCAGTAGGTTTCCATGTGATCGGCATCGATATTGGTGACGATCGAAATTACCGGCAGCAAAAACAGGAAGGAGGCATCCGACTCGTCTGCCTCGGCCACCAGATAATCGCCCGACCCCAGCCGCGCGTTCGCGCCGGCGGCATTCAGGCGGCCGCCGATGACGAAGGTCGGATCCAGCCCGCCTTCCGCGAGAACCGAGGCGACGAGGCTCGTCGTCGTCGTTTTGCCGTGCGTGCCGGCCACGGCGATGCTGCGCTTCAAGCGCATCAGCTCGGCCAGCATCTGCGCCCGCGGCACAAGCGGAATCTTGCGGGCGCGTGCCGCCTGCACCTCGGGGTTTTCCTCGCGCACGGCGGTGGACACCACCACGGCGTCGGCCTCGCCGATGTTCTCCGCGGCATGTCCGATCGCAATCCGGATACCGTGCCCGGCCAGGCGGCGCGTCGTCGCGCTTTCCGCCAGATCCGAGCCGCTGATGCCGAAACCGAGGTTGGCCAGCACTTCGGCGATACCGCTCATGCCCGCGCCGCCGATCCCGACGAAGTGGATGTTCTTTATCTTGTGTCTCATTTTCTGCTCGCTTCCTCGCATACCCGCGCCACTTCCGCCGTCGCGTCCGGCTTGGCCAGAGAACGCGCGTGTTCGGCCATCTGCAGCAATTGCCCGCGGGTATAGTTCCTGATCAGGCTGATGGATTCAGGGGTCATTTCATTCTGCGGCAGCAGGAACGCGCCTCCTGCCGAAGCCAAAAATTTCGCATTGACCGTTTGATGGTCATCGACCGCATGCGGGAACGGCACCAGGATGCCGGCCACGCCCGCCGCCGCCAGTTCGGACACGGTCAGCGCGCCGGCGCGGCACAACACCAGATCGGCCCACTCATAAGCGCCGGCCATATCCTGGACAAAAGCCACGCAATTCGCCCGCACGCCGGCCGCCGCGTAATTCGCTTCGAGCGCCGACAGATGCTTCTCGCCCGCCTGGTGTACGACGATCGGCCGCTCTTCCTCGGGAATCAGCGCCAACCCTTTCGGCACGACCTCGTTGATGGCCGCAGCCCCCAGGCTTCCGCCCAGCACCAGCAGGTGCAGCGGCGATCTCTGCCCCGGCACTTCCTGCACGTGCTTGGCAAAGCGGACCGCCGGCTCATCCAGCTGCGCGATATCGGCGCGCACCGGATTGCCGAGCCATTCGCCTTTGGGCAGGGTGTCGGGAAAGCCGCAGACGACCCGGTCAGCCACGCGGGCGAGAACGCGGTTGGCCAGGCCGGCGATCGAGTTCTGCTCGTGGATCACCAACGGGCGGTTGAGCAGCGAAGCCATCATGCCGCCGGGAAAACTCACGTAACCGCCCATGCCCAGTACCACGTCCGGCCGGATGCGGCGAATCTCTTTCCACGTCCGGTAAAAGGCCGCCAGCAGCCGCGACGGCAGCAGCAGCTTGCTCAAAAAGCCCTTGCCGCGCAGTGCGCCGAAGCGCACCCAGGCCATCTCGTAGCCGTGCGGCGGCACTTTCCTCGCTTCGAAACTGTCGGGATTGCCCATCCACACGACGCGCCAGCCGCGGCTTTTGAGCAGATCGGCCACGGACAGGCCGGGGAAAACATGCCCGCCCGTGCCGCCAGCCATGACCAGGAGCGTTTTCGTCATAGCTTCGCCCCTCTCATAAGCTGTCGATTCTCCCAGTCGGCCCGCAGCAGAACGGCGAGCGCCACGCAGTTGGCGAGAATGCCGGAGCCGCCGAAGCTCATCAGCGGCAGCGTCAGCCCCTTGGTCGGCAACAAACCCATGTTCACGCCCATGTTGATGAAGCCCTGCGCGCCGATCCAGATGCCGACGCCTTGCGCCACCAGCGCCGAGTAGACGCGGTCGAGCGCCACGGCCTGCCGGCCGATGGCGAAGGCGCGCTGCACGATGAGCCCGAACAGCACGACCACCACGACGATGCCGGCGAACCCAAGTTCCTCGGCAATCACCGCCAGCAGGAAATCGGTGTGCGCCTCGGGCAGATAGAACAGTTTTTCGACGCTGGCGCCGAGGCCGACGCCGAACCATTCGCCGCGCCCGAAGGCGATCAGCGCATGCGACAGCTGATAGCCGCGCCCGAAGGCGTCCGACCAGGGGTCCATGAAGCCGAAGATGCGGTCGCGCCGGTACGGCGAGACGATGATCAGGACCGTAAACGCCACGAGCAGCACGACGATCAGGATGGCGAACAGGCGCGCGCGCATGCCTCCCAGAAAGAGAATGCCGATGGCGATGGCGATGATGACGACGAAAGCGCCGAAATCCGGCTCCTTGAGCAGCAGCACGCCGACCGCCACCATGGCCGCGGCCATCGGCAGGAAAGCCTTCTTCAGGTCGTGCATGTGCGGCATCTTGCGCACCGTGTAGTCGGCGGCGTACAGGACGGCGAAAAGCTTCATCAGCTCCGACGGCTGCAGGTTGGCAAATCCCAGCGACAGCCAGCGGCGCGCGCCATTCACATCGCGGCCGACGCCCGGTACCAGAACCAGCGCCAGCAGCACGAAGCCGGCCACGAACAGCCACGGCGAGAGCTTCTGCCAGACTGACATCGGCACCTGGAATGCGCAGCCGGCGGTGATCAGGCCAAGGGCCAGGAACACGCCGTGCCGGACCAGAAAATAGGCCGGTTGGTTGCCGGTGTATTTCCCAGCCTCGGCGATGGCGATCGACGACGAATAGACCATGACCATGCCCAGCAGCAGCAGGACCAAGCCGCTCCACAGCAGGGCCGGATCGACCTCGGCGGGCAGGCGGCGGGAAGTGTCGAAAGACGGCAGCATCAGCGCGCCTCGTCCTGTAGCGTGCGCACGAGGCCGACGAAGACCTCGGCGCGGTGGGCATAATTGCGGAACATGTCGAAACTGGCGCAGGCCGGCGACAGCAGCACGGCATCCCCTGCCAGGGCCTGTTCCGCGCACCAGCGCACGGCATCCTCGAAATCGTGGCAAAACCGCATGGGCGCCGGGCAACCGGCAATGGCCTGTCCGATCAGCCGCGCGTCGCGCCCGATCAGCGCCACGGCGCGGGCATGCGCGGCAAGAGCCGGCTCGAGTGGCGAGAAATCCTGCTCCTTGCCTTCGCCGCCAAGGATCAATGCCACCTTGCAGCCAAGCCCCTGGACGGCCGCCAACGTGGCGCCGACGTTGGTGCCTTTCGAATCGTCGTAATAGGAAACGCCATTGATGGTGGCCACGAACTCGACGCGGTGCGCGAGCCCCGAGAAGCGGCCCAGCGCCTCAGCCAGTGCAGTTGGAGCGGCACCGACGGCTTCGCACAGCGCCAGCGCCGCCATGGCATTGGCCGCGTTGTGCAGTCCGCTCAGTTTGAGAGAGGTTAGCGCCGCCAGCCGCCGATTTCCGCGCATTATCCAGCCGTCGGCTAAACCGTAGTCGTTTTCCGACGGCGGCGGATTCAATCCGAAGCTGACGGTGCGGCGATCCGCCTTTCGCCAGCCCCGGCAGCGCGTGTCGTCGCGGTTGATGAGCATCAGCCCCGGCCCCTGGAAGACGCGTTCCTTGGCGGCGGCGTAATCCTCCATCCCGGCATAGCGGTCGAGATGGTCCTCGCTGACGTTGAGCACGACTGCGGCATCGGCGTTCAAGCTATGGGTCGTTTCCAGCTGGAAGCTTGACAGTTCGACGACCCACGCCGCGGGCGAGGCGGGGAAACCGGCCGCGCCATCCTGCACGCCCATCAGTGCATCGAGCACCGATGGCGAGATGTTGCCGCAGGCCACGGCGGGGATTTCCGCCGCGTTGAGCAGGAAAGCTGCCAGCGCGGTGGTCGTCGTCTTGCCGTTGCTGCCGGTGATGGCGATGATTCTCGTCGCCGGGAAATATTGCCGGATTCCCCAGGCAAACAACTCCACTTCGGATACCACCGGAATACCACGCGCCATGGCCGCCTGCACCTGCGGCGTCTGCACCGGCATGCCGGGCGAGATGGCGATAAGATCCACATTGGCAAACGCCGCGTCGCAAAAATCGCCGGCCATGAGTTCGGCACCCGGCACGGCGGCGCGTAGCGCATCGACGTTGGGCGGCGCCGAACGGCTGTCGGCAACGCGCACGGCGGCGCCCTGGCGGCCCAGCCATTTGGCCATGGCCAGCCCGCTTTCGCCGAGGCCGATCACGAGTGCGCGTTTTCCCTTGAGTTCCATGTGTCTTTCAGCGGATCTTGAGCGTGGAAAGGCCCACCAGCACCAGCATGATGGTGATGATCCAGAAGCGGACGACGACCTGCGTTTCCTTCCAGCCGCCCAGTTCGTAGTGGTGATGCAGTGGCGCCATGCGGAAAATGCGCTTGCCGCCGGTATGCCTGAAATAAAGCACCTGCGCCGCCACCGACAGGGTTTCGGCGACGAATACCCCGCCCATGATGGCCAGCACGATTTCCTGCCGCACGATGACCGCCACCGTGCCGAGCGCCGCGCCGATGGCCAGTGCGCCCACATCGCCCATGAACACCTCGGCGGGATAGGCGTTGAACCACAGGAACCCCAAACCGGCGCCCGCCATCGCCCCGAGGAACACCATCAGTTCGCCGGCGCCGGGGATGTAGGGCAGCAACAGGTATTTCGAGAACACCGAACTGCCGGCCACGTAGGCGAAGATGGCCAGCGCCGCGGCGATCATCACCGCCGGCATGATCGCCAGCCCGTCGAGCCCGTCGGTCAGGTTGACGGCATTACTGGTGCCGACGATCACCAGATAGGTCAGCACGATGAAGCCTATCGAACCCAGCGGATAGGCAACGGTTTTGAAGAAAGGCACGATCAGCTCCATCTGCGCCGGCAATGACGACGACCAGGAGAGATATACCGCCACCGCCAGCCCGAGCACGGATTGCCAGAAGTATTTCCAGCGGCTGGCCAGCCCCTTCGGATCGCGGTACACCACCTTTTTCCAGTCGTCGTACCAGCCGATGCTGCCGTAGCCTAGCGTGACGAGCAGCGCCACCCAGACGTAGCGGTTGGCGAGATCGCCCCAGAGCAGCGTCGTAATCCCGATGGAAATCAGGATCAAGATGCCGCCCATGGTCGGCGTGCCCGATTTGACGAGATGCGTCTGCGGCCCGTCCTGGCGCACTGCCTGGCCGATTTTCTTGGCCGCCAGCCAACGGATGACGCGCGGCCCGGCGATGAAAGACATGACGAGCGCAGTCATAGCCGCGAGCACCGCGCGCAACGTGATGTAGGAAAGAACGTTGAAGCCGCGCAGGTTGACGTAATAGTCGCCGATGGCGAACCCGCGCACATCCTGCGACAGCCATTGCGCCAGCAGCATCAGCATGATTTTTCTCCCGCCGGCTCGGCGATGGCGTCAGCCACACGCTCCATGCGCATGAAGCGCGATCCCTTGACGAGGACGATGGCTCCCGGCACCAGTTCCTTGCGCAGAGCCTCGACGAGTTCCTCGGCTTTTTTGAAGGATTGTCCGCCCGCGCCGAAATTCCGCGCCGCCAGCGCACTCGCCTCGCCCAGGGTCAACAGGCGGTCGATCCCCTGGCTCTTGGCATAGCCGCCGATCTCGTCGTGAAACTGGCTGGCCCGCTCGCCGATTTCGCCCATGTCGCCCAGCACCAGGATTTTCTTGCCGACAGTCGCCGCCAGCACGTCGATGGCCGCGCATACCGAATCCGGATTGGCATTGTAGGTATCGTCGATCAGCGTCGCGCCGCGCGCCGCCGCCCGCCGCTGCAAACGGCCCTTGATGCCGCGGACGGCTTCCAGCCCGGTCCGCACGGCCGCCAGCGCCACCCCGGCGGCCAGCGCGGCAGCCGCCGCGCCCAGGGCGTTTCTCGCGTTGTGCCGTCCCGGCAGGGCCAGCGTCACTTCGATGGTTTCGCCGCCGGCCGCCAGGCTGACCACGGTGTCCAGGCCGTGCGTCCGGCAATGGCCTGTCACCTCGGCGGCCACGCCGGC
Source organism: Propionivibrio sp. (assembly GCA_031547245.1). Taxonomy (GTDB): domain Bacteria; phylum Pseudomonadota; class Gammaproteobacteria; order Burkholderiales; family Rhodocyclaceae; genus Propionivibrio. The sequence continues at coordinate 265 of JAVBSG010000192.1, read as the reverse complement.
CGGGCAATCGAGCGCAAAACAAAAATGCCGGCAGTGCGCGCTTTGTGACCGCCACAGACTGGCCCACGGGTCGGTGGCGCAAAAAACGGCCACGCCCTCCGGCCCCAGGCCGGAAAAGATGGCGCCCTTCTCGGCGGCAACGCTCTCCAGCGTACCCATGCCCTCCAGGTGCGCGCGCTGCGCGTTCGTCACCAGCGCCACCGTCGGACGGCCGATGCCGGCAAGATAGGCAATTTCGCCAGGATGGTTCATGCCCATTTCGACC
>JAVBSG010000183.1:0-27526 GCA_031547245.1 Propionivibrio sp. | reverse complement strand
TTCTTGCCGGCCAGCGCGCGTTGCAGCGGCTCGACCTTGCGCACGTGGCAGCAGCCTTTGCGCAGATCGACCGATTCGTAAAAGGCGTTGATACCGTTCTGGCGCGTATAGGCTTCGACCAGATCGTGGCGGGGGTAGTAGAGCTTGAGCGTCAGGCCATTGTGTTTCTTGACTTCAGCGATCAGGTCGTAGGTCTCCAGCGGCAGGCGGCCGGTATCGAGCGAGAAGCTCTCGATGTCCAGGTTTTCGCCGACAATCAGACTGGTCAGTACCATGTCTTCGGCACCGAGGCTGTTGGCGAACGCGGCAGGCGAATAATCGTGGGCAATTTTTTCCAGTAGGGCGATGGCTTGCGCGGTTTTCTCGGTGACCGAGGCCAGTAGTTTTTCGTCGTTGAGATTGACGTTCTTAATACTCATGGCAATATCATCAGGCGGCGCGGCGGCGGAACAAGGGCTGCGGCTGATCGACGGCCGCCTGGTAGGTTTCGCTAAAGGTGCGCAGACCCGCCAGCGCGGCCTCGATGTTCTTGTCTTCGCGCACGGCGTAGGCATCGATGCCGCAGCGCATCATGAAAAATAGCTGGTCCTGTAGCACGTCGCCGATCGCGCGGATTTCGCCGTGATAGTGGTAACGTTCACGCAGTAAACGAGCGCTGGAATAGCCTCGACCGTCGGCGAATTTCGGGAAGTTGATGCCGACGAGAGCGATGTGGTCGAGGTCGTCAGCCAGCGCTTCCGGGCCTTCGCTGCTGTCGAGCCAGACGCCGAACGGCTGTTGGCTGGCGAGGATTTCAAGCTTGCGTGCCTGCCAGACGGCGAGCGGCAAGAGGGTCGCGGTGGTGGGCAGGGCAAGCGTTTCGGGCGTCTGCCCTTCAGCCAGTTTGAGAAGTTGCCAGGCGTCGTCGACGATCCGGTCGTTCTTGATGATCTTAGACATTGGTGGTTTCCTCCTCTTTGCCAGCGCCTGTTTTTGCCGGCTTGCGCTTGTCGCGGCCAGCGTAGGCGCGTTCCTTGAATGGCTCGACGCCGATCCGGGCGAAAGTGTCGATAAAGCGCTCGCTCGGCGTGCGCTGCTCGATGTAAACCTTGATCAGCGCCTCGATGACTTGCGGCACTTCTTCCGCGTAGAACGAGGGGCCGATGACTTTGCCGATAGTCGTGGCGTTGCCTTGCTGGCCGCCGACGGTGATCTGGTACCACTCCTCGCTGTTCTTGTCGACGCCGAGGATGCCGATGTTGGCGACGTGGTGGTGGCCGCAGGAATTCATGCAGCCCGAGATGTTCACCGAGATGTTGCCGATGTCGTACAGGTAATCGAGATCGTCGAATTTAAGATTGATGGCATCGGCAATCGGTACCGAGCGGGCATTGGCCAGCGAGCAAAGATCGCCGCCGGGGCAGCAGATCATGTCGGTCAGCAGGCCGATATTGGCGGTGGCCAGTCCGTTTAGGCGGGCGGCTTTCCACAGTTCGTAGAGATCCTTTTTTCGGACGTCGGCGAGCACGACGTTCTGCTCGTGCGTTACGCGCAGTTCGCCGAAGCTGTAGTGGTCAGCGAGATCGGCGACGGCTTCCATCTGCCTCTCGGTGATGTCGCCAGGAGGCTGGCCTGGGGCTTTGAGCGAGAGCGTCAGCGCGGTGTAGCCCGGCACCTTGTGCGCGTGCAAGGAACGTTTGGTCCAGGCGGCAAATGCCTTGTCGCTAGCCAGTGCCGCGTTGAGGCCACTATCATCGGCCGGCAGCGCTTCATACGCCGGTGGCGCGAAGTGCGCGGCGATGCGCTCGAATTCGGCGTCGGTCAGCGTTGTCGGGCCGTCCTTGATGAAGGACCATTCTGCCTCGACCTGCCTGGCGAATTCCTCGACACCCAGCGCATTGACCAGGATCTTGATGCGCGCCTTGTACAGGTTGTCGCGACGGCCATAGCGGTTATACACGCGCAGCAGGGCATCGAGATAGGAGAGCAGGTGCCGACGTGGCAGGAATTCACGTACGACCTTGCCGATCACCGGCGTGCGGCCAAGGCCGCCGCCGGCCATTACGCGAACGCCAAGTTCGCCGTTTTCGTCCCTGATAATTTCCAGGCCGACGTCATGTGCACGGATTACGGCACGATCATCAATAGCCGCGTTGACGGCAATCTTGAACTTGCGCGGCAGGAAGGTGAATTCCGGGTGGAAGGTCGACCACTGGCGCAGAACTTCGCACCACGGGCGCGGGTCGGTCAGTTCATCCGGCGCGATGCCGGCGAATGGGTCGGTGGTGATGTTGCGGATGCAGTTGCCGGACGTCTGCACGGCGTGCATTTCCACGGTCGCCAGTTCACCGAGAATTTCTGGTGTTTCCTCAAACTTCGGCCAGTTGAGCTGTATGTTCTGGCGTGTCGTGAAGTGGCCGACGCCGCGGTCGTAGCGGCGCGAGATTTCGGCGAGCTTGCGCAACTGCGTAGAAGCCAGCTGGCCGTAAGGAATGGCGATACGCAGCATCGGGCCGTGACGCTGGATGTAGAGGCCGTTCTGCAGGCGCAGCGGACTCAGTTCATCATCGGAGAGCGTACCGGCCAGGTTGCGTTCGATCTGGCCGCGATACTGTACAACGCGCTCGTTGATGATCTGTTGATCAATGCTGTCGTAGCGATACATGAGTTATTCCTTTGTTCTTACGCCTATCACAACGTAATTAATCTCTTCGGGTCGAATTCCCCGCTGCTTGCGGCGTATGTCACTCGAGGAGTGACAGAGTTTTGCAGGGGTGTTGATACACCGCCCGTTGGGGCAAGGTTGTCCATTTTGCGGCCGAGCCGCCGCCAATGCCGGTGAGACCGACGATGCCGCCAACCGCGAAACATGAAAGGGTGTAAAGCCAATCCATGATGCATCGTATCAGTCGACAAATTGATTGAAAAAGAATAATCAGTTAGATTGTTAGAACTATTTGTTATTACTGGCGTGTGGTCGCGCATCCCAATGAAACTACAACAACTCCGATTATCTGGTCGAAGTGGCTCGCTCAGGCCTCAACGTATCCGAGGCTGCCGAGGCGCCTTATACGTCACAACCGGGCGTTTCCAAGCAGATCAAACTGCTTGAGGACGAACTCGGGGTGATCGTTTTCGAGCGCAGCGGCAAGCGCTTGGCGGCGATTACGTAGTCGGCCCTGCAAGATTCATTCAAGCATCCGGGCCATCAGGAAATTCTGATGGCCCGAACCGGTTCGCGCATAATTGCCGTTGATGAACCGCAAACGCAGTCTCTGGAAAAAACGCTGGAAAGCGGCGTCGAGTGTTCCGCAGTGATGCAGCAAATCGCCGCCATTCGCGGCGCAGCCAATGGCCTTATGGTCGAAGTACTGGAGGGGGGCGCGATCACCTCAATGCGGAAAGCCTCTTGGCCATGGAACGCCAGAAGGACTTGGCGCAAGTGGTTCGCGTATTGCGTTCTTATCTCAAAGAGGATGCATTAGGCATAATCCGGCCTGAATGAATCAACGGGGAGATCGCCACCCGAGCTTTTTATGCAGGGAAACTACCGATCCGATGATGATCAACGCGGGCGGCTTGATGGCCGCCTGCTCCATCAGATCGGGCAGGTTGTCCAACGTCCCTGTCACGACGCGCTGTCTGTCCGTCGTGGCGCGCTCGACGATGGCAGCGGGAGTTTCCGGCGCGCGGCCGTGGGCGATCAATTGCCGGCAGATGGCCGGCGCCTGCTGCACGCCCATGTATATGACGACGGTTTCCGCCTCGCTGGTCAGGCGCGGCCAGTCGAGCACGACGTCACCGGCTCGGCGATGGCCAGTGACGAAGGTCACCGATTGCGCGTGATCGCGGTGGGTCAGCGGGATTCCCGCGTAACAGGAGGCTCCGGCCGCCGAGGTGGTCCCCGGCACTACCTGGAATGAAATGCCCGCGCCGACCAGTTCCTCGATTTCCTCGCCGCCACGCCCGAAGATGAACGGATCGCCGCCTTTCAGGCGCAGCACGGCCTTGCCGGCCCTGGCCAGCTGGATCATCAACCGGTTGATCTCATCCTGAGGCAGCGGATGCTTGGCGGCTTTTTTACCGACGTAAATGCGTTCGGCATCGCGCCGAACCAGCTTGACGATATCCGCGGAAACCAGATTGTCATACAGCACGACGTCCGCCTGCTGCATTAGCCGCAAGGCGCGGAAAGTCAGCAAATCGGGGTTGCCCGGCCCGGCTCCGACCAAATACACCGTTCCCCGGGTCAGTTCATCAGGATTGCCGGAAGCCAGTTCGGAATGAAAAATCTCTTCGGCCCGGGTAATGTTCCCTGCCAGCGCCTGCTCGGCCGCCGGCCCTTCCAGAACATGTTGCCAGAATCGTCGGCGCGCCCGCGGATTATCCGCGAAGCGCTGTTTGACGGCACTGCGCATACGCCCAGCCAATTCAGTCAATGGGCCGTAGCCGTGTGGCAACCAAGCCTCGATGCGGGCGCGCAGTTGGCGGGCAAGCATCGGCGCACGCCCCGCGGTGGAGATGGCGAGCATCAACGGAGAGCGGTCGATGATCGACGGCACGATGAAACGGCACTGCCCTGGATCATCGGCAACGTTGATCAGAATGTTGGCTGCTTCGCATGCATTGTGCACCGCGTCGTTGATCCGACGGTCATCCGTGGCCGCGATCACCAAACGATGTCCCTGTTCGTCGCCCGTTCGATAGGCGCGTCGTATCGCCTTCAACCGGCCGGCCTCGTGCCACTCGCCCAGGGTCGGGTGCAGATCGCTGGCGATTACGGTCAGTGTGGCGCCTGCGTCGAGCAGCAGTTCCGCCTTGCGCACGGCGACTTCGCCGCCACCGACGATCAGGCAAGGCTGGCCATTCAATTTCAAAAACAAGGGAAAATAATCCATGATGGTATTCTACGAAAAATCAAAAGTGTCGTTATCAGTTACTAAGAAAAATGACGCCTGTCGGTTTGCCATGGCAGGCGGGAGAATGCCGGGGTAAGGGTAGCTGCCCGACGCCATAAGAATATTTGCATTCGCGCGTTTCATGGCTGGGCATCCAGAATGGGGCAGCCGCTTCCGCCCAGGCGTGGCCGCCGCCAGCGCATCACCGTGCTCCTCTTCGGGCAGAAAACCTTACCCCGTCGCCCTCATCGCCGAGTTTTCCGATCAGATGGGCTTTCACCTCACCGCGCGAGCGGAACCGATACCGGCAAGTCAAGCCCGAGGAGAATCGGGTGTTCATTAACGTCGAACAGATTCTGCACGGCCGCATAGAACTTGATGCCCTTGACCAACGCAACTTCACCGCGAAGGTTCCCGATTTATTGACACTTAAAAAACCACGTCTTCTGGACGTGGTCATCGTCTGACCGGCTTTGCCTGTCAGAGGGCCTGCTCATGCAATGCGCCAACGATCGTCTCGAGATGGCCAAACTGACAAAGCTGTACTCATTGAGACATTTGTCACACAAACGTTCATTGGGCAAAACGACTAGGGCATTGGTGAGAAATTTTTCATTAAATTATGGTTGCTGTACCGGTATCCTTTGCCCGTCAACTTACCGAACCAGCTAGTGAGGAAGGCATGTCATCATCGCAAATTCTAGCGGAACAGCGCATACGGGCTATCGATCGATTTGTTGCAAATGTGCGGGATGCCTATAAGAACGAGAAGGTCGGAAGGAATGAGGTAGTGTCTACAATTGGACATCAGATAGAAGCTATTGATAAACATAGCGAGACTGAAGTAGGACAATTTCCGGAGAACTGATCCGCCGGAATCAGGATAGCCAACAACTCCGCCACATGCTTCAGGATGACGCATTCACTCCTGACGGCCCGAGTACCAGCCAAACGCGCTGACCACGATGCGGACGTTTTGCGATGATTACCTTGCCCGCCGCTGGGGCCGGAAACCGGTAAAAACCTGCTTCCAAATTATCGCTGGAAGCAGGTTCCCTCCTGATCACTCAATCGAACCTAGGCCAACCGCCTACTGCGTCAATACGGCGGATTGCCCCACCCCAACCCCATCCTTCCAGTAGAACAGCGTACCGGCCTGGGAGCCCTTCTGCCATTTGCTGAACCACTCTTCCCACAATTTATCGATGTTTTCGGGAATCTGGTTGTGGCCCTTGCCGTAGCATTCGCCCCAGACGAACAGCGGTATACCCGGTTGACCTGGATTTTCCCACGTGTAGGTCTTATAGCGGTTGGCCGTTGCCGTCGGTTTAAGAATCAGGCTGATGGGGGTGTTCTGAGAAACCCGACTAGCTGAAATGCCATCCTTCAAAGTATAGGTGTTTGAAGCCATTTCCTGAGTCAATGACCGGTTGATTAGCCGGTCCAGCCAGTAATTTTGGACGCTTGTGGTCCATCCGTATTGTGAGCCCTGTGAACCGCGCCATTCTCCAGCGACAAGCGGGCCAAGCTTCATCGGCCAGTAATCGTATTCACCGTAAATAGCATAGACGGGGACAAGCGCCGTGGAGGGGGTTCCAGACGGTGCAGACCACGTTCCCGAGGTGATGCCGAACGCGGCAAAAGTACTCACCAGAGTCGCATCCCGAGCGAAACCCGTTACCGCTCCGCCGCCGGCCGACTGGCCATAAACATAGAGGCGGCTGTCGTCCGCTGCCACGCCAAGACTCCGACAGTCCTCCTTGACCAGCGGCACCAAATCCGTCAAATAGGCGGTAGTGGTCGTATCGTAGGTCACGGCGATAAAGCCATGCTTGTTCGCCGCGTTCTTGATATCGAGGGCTTCCATGAACACAAAGGCGGTCTGGCCCGAGCCATGGGTGCAGAACACTACTGGGGCGGGTTTGGTCAGGCTGTGGTTCGTTTTGACGCTGTCCGGCACATAAACCATGTAAGTCTGTTTGGTGGTGCTTCCACTCCACGTGTGATCCTTGTAAAGCATGTTGCCTGTAGCAATGGCTTTCGTATAGTCCAGGCGCCTAGTGATAAAGTGGCCATAGACCGTGTTGTTGTCGTAGCCGCTGTACTGGGTCAGGAAGCCGTAGATATTCTTCGTCAGCGCTGGGCTATCCAGATTGACGCTGGCCGAGTTTATCGCCACCTGCGACTTGACATCGCTGGAGGCCGTGGCCAGGGCATTCGACATTTCCTTGTCCTGCCAGTAAATTTGTCCGTAGTCGGCATCGGCGACAGGCAGGAGTCCGCAATCATTGACACCAGCCCAGTAGGAGAGGAGTGAAGACGCGGTATTTCCCACGAACCAGGTGGGAATGGGAACGTCCCGGTAGTACTGGGCCGCGAACGTACGTTGGTCGGTAACAGGATTGCCGCCTATGTCCACAGCGCCCGTAAAATCCATATGATTCGGCTGTTTGGTCTGGCCAACCTGCGTATTTCCGGCGGCGCTCAGCAGCGCGTTATAGGCATCGTCCGCCGCCGCGTCCAGATAAACCTGGCTGATCATCGATAGCGGGTTGCTGGCGGCAAAGAGTTGGAGCGGGGCAGCGCCTGCGCCATAGCCGACCACATAGTGATAGGTCATTGCCGAGTAATAGGTGCCGCTGCTCACCAAGGTACCCATCGCCGCAGTGACATACTCAAGCTCGGTTTGCACATCGCCCCAACGGCCGCTGCTGCTCGGCTTCATGATCAGCAGGCAAGCCAAACCCTTGTCCGCAATGTCGAACCAACCTGCATCGCCGAGGAACTGCTTGCTCTGCACGCCTTCCGGCAGTGTAATGCCAATCCAGAACTCGCGCTGGCGGGCGCCTTCGGGGATATAGACTTCGATTTCACGGCTGGAACCGCTTGTGGTCACCGACCAGGTGAAATAACCGTTACGTCGCTGATAGCTGCCGATTGTGGCAGGCTGCACGGTAGCGTCCGCGATCGGTGTCGCATCGGCGTATACCTTGGGTTCGGGAACCGTGCCGGGATCGGTGCCGGGATCTGTACCGGGGTCGGTACCCGGATCCGTGCCTGGATCGGTACCCGGGTCAAATGCCGAGTGATGTCCTCCCCCGCCGCCGCAGCCATACAGCACCGCCGATGCGAGCAGGGTTTGCGCACCGAGAATCTTCCCAAAACGCCGCCGTGAGATCTTCTCCGTTATCAGCGCATCGAAGCCCTCCTTCGGACTATCCAGTTCCTGAGCAGGTTGCGCCGTGTTTACGATTTCGTCCAATTTCCCTGACATATTTCCCCCTATTGATAGACACCACAAAGAAATCCGCTTCTAATTAATTGTCATTGTTTTCTTATTGAAGAGCTTATGGCGTCACGATTGTTCTTTTACATAGCATTGTTCGTGAAGCCTATTTGGGATCACTTTACTGATTGGGGAGGGAATCAGACATCAGGATTTTCCTGAAAATCACTTCGTTTTTCCTGAAGATTTCCAGGAATAAATAGATGCGGGCAAGCAGCCGACAACCCGCGGTTTGGTGAAACGGTTCCGTATTGGCGCCCATGGGCTGCCTTTAAAGGAATCTACCCGAAGAATTGGGCAATTGGCAGTTTCATCCCGGGACGGTGTACGGCGAGACGTGCGCCGTTGGCGGTCACTTCTGCTCCCAGCCGCCGCCCAGAGCAAGAAACACCGTTACCTGATCGTTCGCCAGTTGTGCGTCCGACGCGCTCAACGCGCTTTCTGCACTGGCGAGCGTGCGATCGGTATCCAGCGTCGTCAGAAAATCCGTGCGGCCATAGCGGTAAAGCGTATGGGCTTGTTGCGAGGCCAATGCGCTTTGGTCGCGCGCTGCTTTAAGGGCCGCGTTGCGGTCAAGTTCGCGGGCGTAGGCCGTCAGCGCACTTTCGGTTTCGCGCAAGGCATTCAGCACGATCGCGTCGAAGCGAGCTAACGCGGCATCGCTGCCCGCCTCGGCCTGCACAATGCGCGCACGTGCCGAACCGGTTGCCGGCAACGTCCAGGAAATCAGCGGCCCGATGCCCCAGCGAAAGGCATTGGCCGCGCCGAAATGGTCGAGCAGGCCGGTACTGCCGACCGAGGCGCCCAGCGAAACGCTGGGGTACAGATCGGCCGTGGCAACGCCAATGCGTGCCGTGGCGCCGGCCAAAGCGCGCTCGGCCTGCCGGATGTCAGGTCGGCGACGCAGCAGGGCGGCGCCATCGCCAACCGGGATCGGCGCATCGAGTTGTGGCGCTTTTTCGCATTGGGCGACGTCCTCCGCAATTGCGTTCGGCACTTCGCCGGTAAGTACTGCGAGTCGGTACAGCGCCGTGCGTTTTTGCGCTTGCAGCGGCGGAATCGCTGCGCGCAACTGTTCGAGCTGGCTGCGCGCGCGGCTGATATCGAGCGCTGTGCCTCGTCCGAGCTGCACTCGCCGTTCGGTAAGTTGATGAAACTGCTGTTGCAGGTCGACGGACTGCTGTGCGACACGAATCTGCGCGCCTGTCGAGCATGCCGCTACGTAAGCACGGGCTGTATCGGCCGCCACCGTGACGCGGGCCAGATCATAGGCGGCTTGCGCGGCTTGTGTATCGGCACTGGCGGCCTCGATCGCGCGTGCGATTTTGCCGAACAGATCGACCTGGTAGGATACTTTTGCGCCTACGTCATAGAACCATAGATTCGGGAAAGGCTCGGGAAGTGCCAGCGATGCTGCTGACGGGCGTCCATAGTTCACATCGGCGCCGACGCCTACTTTCGGTGTCCTGGCGTCTTCCACTTCGTCGAGCACCGCGCGTACGCGCGCTAGATTGGCTGAGGCAACGCGTAAGTCGGCATTGGCCGCAAAGGCTTTCTCTACCAGTTTGTCCAGCGCCTGATCGTTGTAAAGCCGCCACCAGTTGGGCGGCAACTCATTCTGGGAAAACGGCTTTTCGCTCGAACCGGCAAACGGTGCTGCCGCTGCTTCACGGTTGATGGCGGCTTTTTCTGGGATGGCGTAATCCGGCCCAACGGTAGTACATGCTGCCAGCAAGGCGATTACGATGGCCACAGCGGCGTTCGTGCATGCCCACCCGGAGCGCGCACGGAGACTGTTTGGATAGAAGCTCGCGTAGCGGTCGTTGATCGGTGATTTGCCATCCATGAGCACGCCTTCCATCATGGCTGCGAGTTGGCGCGGTTTGCATCATTCAGGACTTTCACCGTGGCCGTCTGCCCCGCGACAAGGCGCACATCGACAGGCACCTGATCCAGCGCGATACGTACCGGAATCCGCTGCGCCAGCCGCACCCAGTTGAAGGTCGGATTGATATTGGGCAGCAGATTGTTGCCCGTGCTGCGGTCGCGGTCAACGATACCGCCGGCAAAACTATCGACATGGCCGTTCAGTGTTTGTTTTTCGCCCATCAGCCTGATCTCGGCCCGATCGCCAATATGGATGGAAGGAAGCTTGGTTTCTTCAAAGTAGCCTTCCACGTAGAAAGAATCGAGATCGAGCAGCACCACGACCGGATGCCCGGCCGTGACATAGGTGCCGGGTTGCAGATCGAGGTTGGTGATGTAGCCGTCGGCAGGCGCAACGACGCGCGAGCGGTCGAGGTTGAGTTTGGCGGTGTCGTGCGCGACGATGGTCTGTGCCAGTGCGGCCTGCATCTGATCGACACGGGCGTCGCCCTGTTCGCGCACTTCCTGTGCGACCAGCTCGTTCAATTGCTTGTTGCGCCTGGCCTCCTTGACGGCTTGTGCCAGAGCGATGCGTTGCGCCTGCTCCGCAGCCGTGGCTTGCCTCAGAGCTAGTTCGAAGCGTGCCTGGTCGATTTCGAACAATACGTCGCCTGCCCTCACTTGCTGGTTGTCGCGCACATAGATCCTTGTCACCTGTCCGCTGACGTCCGGCGCAAGCTGGATCAGGTTCGCCTTGACGCGGCCGTCGCGCGTCCATGGCTCGACTTCGTAGTATTGCCAGAGGTACCAGCCTGCCACTGCCGCTGCCGCGACGGTTAACAGGGTTACCGTTACTCGGCCAATCGTCGGCAGGGAAATTTTCATAGCCATATCAGAATCGATGCGAAAAAATAAGATTGAGGACGCCCAACACAATGATGAACAAAGCAAAATCGAACAGCGCCGGATGCCAGACCAGCCGGTAGAAACCGATGCGGGCAAGTATCCGGCTCAGGACGCTTGCAACTCCCAGAGCAACGAGAGCCCACAGCATCAGCCACGGAATGTAGATGCCATAAAAGCTGAATTCGCCGATCACGCTGCACTCCCCTCCGGCAACGGTGCGAACTCGTATTGGGCCTGGTATGCGGCTGCATCGGGGAACAAGTCACGCCGAATGCCGACCAGGGCGGTGACGGCTTTGAATTTCTCCTCGGAGTCAGGCGCGGCGCACACGGCGCGCAAGCTGCCATCGATGCATTCAAGCAGCAGCAAGTCGGGAGCGCCGTGATGCTGCGGACGCTCACGAAAATGGGCGGACAGATTCTGGAATAAGGATTGCAGAGATACCCCGTCGCCGGCCAATTTCGATTGCACCAGCAGCAACTGCCCCATATTCAATCCGACGCGCAAATCGGCCAGCGCATCGACGGCATCCAGGTCATTGCTCCGGTCTGCCATGGCGAGCCGCGGCGTGAGCAGCCCCACGCGATCCAGCATGCGTGCCGACATCCGGCCGACGGATGGCACCTGTTCCGCGGTATGCAAGGTAGCCAGTTCCCGCCACCCGGCATGCAGCAAGCGCCGTGCCGTCCATTCGGCATCGACGCTGCGCAATAATCGCATGAATAGCGCGGCAATGGCGATGCCGGTCAACTGCGCCAGTATGTTGTTGGTGAACGATACGATGTCCGCATGGTCGGTACCTTGCAGACTTAAGGCCCCTGCTACTCCGAACAGTAGCGGCATCGCGCGTCCCGCGGTTGCCGGGCGGGCAAGGAAAATGCCCAGCACCAGAAAGAAGGGGGCCATCACGAGCGCCAGCGATTCAAAATTGTGTACTGCCGGCAGCGCGCCAAGGATGTAAATCGCCGAAATGGGCACAGACAACGCGATGTAAGTCATGAACGGCTTGATGCCCACCACAGGATCGTCCTGGGTGGCGTACAGGCAGGAGAGCACGGCCGCCATCGTTGCCGCGCTCCCGCCGGCCGGCCAAGCCGTGGCAATCCAGAATGCGCAGCATGCGGTGATGGCGACCACCGCGGCAAATGAAGACATCAATGCCAGCCGGTAATCACGATGCAGGACATACGGTTTTTCGCCTGCCGCGTGTTGCGGCATGACATGGCTATCGTCGCTCAATCCCTCGCCGATATGACTACGAAGCCTGAGGCAGGCACCCCAGGTTTCCACCAGAGCGCCCAAGCGTGTAGCGAGATTGACTTTCACCAATTCGCTCCACGGGGCATCACGCCGTATCTGCGGCGTCAATTCGGCAATCTCTTGATACAAGTGCGTCATGTCCTTGGGTGATTTGCTCTCGCCACTCTGCGTCCACTTGGTGATGTCGCCCATCACTTCACGCCAGCGTTGCGACAAGCCGCCTTTTTCGATATGGCGCAGCGTCTCCAGCCTGTCGTCGATTGCCGATAGCAGGGGCACCATCGCCGACAGGCTATCCTGCAACGCGTGAATTGCGCGCGAGGTCCATCGCAGGTTCGAGATGTCGAAAGGCAGATGCGTTGCCATCAGGCGCAGTTCGGTAATGTCGCTCGCCAGCTTGCGGCGATCGCGCTCATGCTCTTCCATAGTAGTATTGGCCAAGGTGTCGTACAGCCATTGGCGCGAATCTCGAATGGCATTATCCAGGCGCATCAGCAGCACCGGCCCCAGGCTGCGGGGAAACACCAGGCTATGAACGAGTGTCGCGCACACGATGCCCAGGGTGATTTCTTCGACGCGAGCCAACGCCACGTCGAAAATCGTCGTGGGATCGGTTACCACCGGAAAACCGATCAGCGCCGCGGTATAGCCTGACAGCATGAACATGTAAGCACGCGGCGTGCGATCGAGAAGAGAAACGAACAGACAAAATCCGACCCACAAGGCAAGCGCCAGCGATAAAAGCTCCGGAGAGTTGGCGAGTTGCGGCACAAGAAAGACGGCGGCGACAGAGCCTGTCAGGGTTCCGATGATGCGATAAGCGGCCTTGGAGCGCACCGCTCCCGCCAGCGGATTGGAGACGATATATGCCGTCGTCAGTGCCCAGAACGGGCGTTGGAGGCCGATGCTTTCCGCAAGATACAAAGCCAGCATCGCTGCAGTAAATGTCTTCAGCGAGAACAGAACTTCTGCTGTCGTGGGAGCTTTCACTGAGTAGCCGATGCCATGGTGGATGCAAGCGAATCAAGCACGCGCTGGCATGCGGCGATATCGTCCTTGCTTACGTTGTGAAACAGCTTGCGGCGAAAAGGAATCAGCGCCTTCTCCAGCTGCCGCGCACACTTGCGGCCGTCGGCAGTCAGATACAGCAGCTTGGCACGGCGGTCGTTGGCGTCTTCGCGGCGCTCGACCAGTCCGGCGTCGATCAACTGATCGATGATGCGCACCAACGATGGCGGCTCCAGGCTCAGTCGCTCCGCAATTACCCCAGGCCGCACGCCATTGCCCGCACGGCCAATCATGATTACCGGCCACGCGCTCGCTTGCGACAAATTGAAATCGGCAGCCAGTCTGTCGGCCGCTGCCCGATAGGCACGCGCCACACGGACTAGAGAGATCGTAATATGCATAAAGGTTTGATCGATTTTTTCCATTTGGTTCCACAAATATTTAGCTCAATAAATATTAGCATGAAAACTAAATGGCGCCAGCGCTACGATGGTGTCTTATCGCAGTGCCGGCATATTTTGGTGGTCACGAACGTGGAAGCGTGGAGCAGAACCTAACTGCAATGCCATTTGCTGTTGCTGAGCGACGAACCCATTTAGGAGCTTATCGCGGGTCGTGGCCTCGTTCGATCATGAACACGTGTGGCGAGATCTTTCGGGCATCACCGATGTCAACAGCAGGCGCTTTGGAGAAATCACCGGTGGATTCCTTCATGGCGTCGCCGGTAACGCCATGAAGGGTTTCCGTCGGACGAACCACCGCCTCATCCTCAAGGAGAATCCATGAGTGCACCTGCCAACTTCAACAATCGGAAACCCACCATCGACCCGGCCAACGCGGCCATGTTGCTGATCGATCACCAAAGCGGCCTGTTCCAAACCGTTGGCGACATGCCGATGCCCGAGCTGCGCCAGCGCGCGGCTGCTTTGGCGAAAATGGCAACGCTGGCGAAGATTCCGGTCATTACCACGGCCTCTGTGCCGCAAGGCCCGAACGGTCCGTTGATCCCGGAAATTCATGAGAATGCGCCGCACGCCCAATACGTGGCGCGCAAAGGTGAGATCAATGCCTGGGATAACCCGGATTTCGTTGCTGCCGTAAAGGCCACCGGCAAAAAACAGCTCATCATCGCCGGCACCATCACCAGCGTCTGCATGGCTTTTCCCGCCATCAGCGCCGTCCATGACGGCTATCAGGTTTTCGCCGTGGTGGATGCCTCGGGCACCTACACCAAAATGGCTCAGGAAATTACGCTGGCCCGCGTGGTGCAGGCCGGTGTCGTGCCGATCGACACGGCTGCCGTGGCCTCCGAGCTGCAGGGTTCCTGGAACCGGGAAGACGCAATGGAATGGGTCGACGTCTACACCCGGATTTTTCCAACCTATCAGCTGTTGACCGAGAGCTACGTGAAGGCACAGGACGTAGCGAGGAACAATGAAGTATTGGATTCCCAGCGCAAGTGATTTTCCCGTCATGAACACCCCGTATCGCGGGATACGGGGCTTTTTCCTTGAGGAACCCGGCCACGCCGAGCAATGGCCTCAAGCGCTTTGTGTTTCGCGCAGGGTCGGATAGTCGGTATAGAACCGCTCCGTGCCGCCGAAGAAACCTTCGCTGCGCGCCTCGTTCATCGGCGAATTGGCCTTGAGCCGTTCGACGAAATCGGGGTTTGCCAGCACCATGGTGCCGTAGGATTCCAACTCGGCCAGACCCGCAGCCACGTCAGCGCCGACCTGTTCGCGTGGGCGGCCCGGGCGGTTGACGATCAGCGCGCCCGTCCAGAGCTTGCGGATGTCGGCCAGCAGCGGTTCGTTGCCCAGGTGCATGATATGCAGGTAGGCAAGGCCGAGCTTGTCGAGTTCGGCGATGAGATAGCGGTACAGATCCGGGCCTTGCGGACCTTCGTCGATGCCCCACATCGCCGTGCCGGGAGACAGGCGGATGGCCGTCCTGTCCGCGCCGATTTCCCCGGCGATGGTCTTGGCGACCTCGATGGCGAAGCGGGCGCGATTCTCGATGGCGCCGCCGTATTCGTCGGCGCGGGCGTTGGCGCTTGGCGCGAAAAATTGCTGCACCAGGTAGGCGTTAGCGCCGTGGATTTCAACGCCGTCCGCGCCGGCCTCGACGGCGCGCCGGGCCGACTGGCGGAAATCCCTCACGGTTTGGCGCACTTCCTCGGTGCTCAAGGCGCGCGGCGTTGGAATGTCCTGCATGCCCTTGGCGGTAAACATGCCCGTGCCCGGCGCGATTGCCGATGGCGCGACACCCTGGCGATGGTGCGGGGTGTTGTCCGGATGGGACATGCGGCCGGCGTGCATAAGCTGGATGAAGATGTGGCCGCCCTTGGCATGCACGGCGTCGGTGACCTTTTTCCAGCCGGCGACGTGCGCGTCGGTATAGATGCCCGGCGTGGTTAGGTAACCCTGGCCGTCGTCGGACGGTTGCGTGCCTTCGCTGACGATCAGGCCGATGCCGGCGCGCTGGGCGTAGTAGGTTGCGGCCAGTTGCCCCGGCGTGCCGTCGAACTGCGCGCGGGAACGTGTCATTGGCGCCATGACCAGCCGGTTGGGCAGGGTGTCGTGGCCGACGCGGATGGAATCGAACAACTTGCTCATGATGGAATCCTCGGATGGAGTGGTGGAAGAAAAAGTGCCTGTCGTCTGCAGCGCCGTGTGCTGGATACCTGTCCGGGCCAGCAGCGACTCGGACGCGGCCATGAACTGGCGGATGTGCGCTTCGGTTAGCCCGCCAGACGGCAGGATGGCGCGGCCCTTGCTGTCGAACATCGCGCCGCTGTGCCCCTCGATGTCGGGCGCCAGCAACAGCGGCGTGATGCCTTCGGCATAGGACTCGGCGCTCGGCGTAAACCAGCCGATCAGTGTTTCCATCACGCGTGACTTCAACGTGTCCCTGCCGAAGAAGTTGTCGCGGATGTTGGTCTTAACGAGGCCGGGATTCAGGCCAAAGAACGTGGCCTGTGGATAATGCTTGGCTGCATCGAGCACCAGCATTTCGTTGCCGGCGACGGTGTTCATGTGGGTCGGCATCGCTTTGTAGGACCGCTCGGCGTTGAGGTCTTCCGGCTCGCCGATCCGGCCGCTGCCAGGATAGCCCATGAGGAACACGCGCGGCTTCAGCGCCGCCTTGGGGAGCTGCATGCCCAGTTTTGGCGCAATGACGCTCAGGATGACCAGCCGGTTCAAGTAGCTGACAGCCAGGTCGCGTTCGACGCCTTCGGCTGTTTCCTGGCGCCGGGGTGCAGCGAAAATGCCGGTGGTAAAGATCACCATGTCCAGCTTTTCGGCCGGCAGCTCTGCGGCAACGCGCTCTGCTTCGCGCATCAGGCTCAGGTCGGCCTGGATGAATCGGATCCGCGCCATGCCCGCATCGCGGAAGGTCTGTCCAACGACGATGAGGTCGGCGCCGAGCGAAGCCAGATGGCGGCTCAAGGCGCGGCCGATACCGCCGGTGCCGCCGACAACGGCGATTTGCCTGCCTTCAAGGTCTGAAGCAAAAACATCGGAACGATGCCATGCCACGTTTTGGTCCCGCTTCATGATGATTCCTTTTGATCTCGATTTGGAGCATCATCGTCTGCTTCTCAATCTGGATAAATAGGGTATTTTGGATAACATTGATCCAATCATGGAGCAATCCGTATGGACGACTACCTGAAAGACATGGCCTTGTTCGTCGAAATCGTCAAAGCCAAGGGCTTCCGCCGCGCGGCTGAAGCGATGGGCCTTCCGAATTCGACGCTATCCCGGCGGATCGGCGAGTTGGAAAAGTCGATCGGGTTGCGGCTGCTGCACCGCACGACGCGCAAGATCGAACTGACCGAGGCCGGGCAAATCTACTTCGAGCGATGCAAGCGCATCGTCGATGAAGCCCGCCTAGCGCACGAGCAATTGGGCGACATGCTGGCCCAGCCCAGCGGCGTGCTGCGCGCCTCGCTGCCGGTCGATTTCGCCGTGACCTACCTGACACCGCTGATTGCCGAATTCGCCAGCCTTTATCCGGGCATCACCTTCGACTTCGACCTGACTCCGCGCCGGGTCGATCTGGTCAGCGAACCATTCGACGTAGCGATCCGCATGGGCGAGTCCGATGATTCGCAACTGATCGCACGCACCTTGGCCACGTTCACCCCGTACCTGTATGCCTCGCCCGGCTACCTCGATCGATCGGGCGAGCCGGGCAAGCCCACCGAATTGGCGCGGCATGAGTGCTTCAACATCCTGCGAGCGGGCCTGTGGACGCTGCACGATGGCAGGAAAACCACCACGGTGCCGGTCGGTGGCCGCTTCTCGCTCAACAGCGTCGGCATGATTCGCCGCCTGGCATCGCTCGACATGGGCATCGTCCTGCTGCCGGAAGAAATCGTTGCCGATGAGCTGGCCAGCGGCAAGCTACGGCGCATCATGCCCCGATGGCACGGCACGCCGCAGCCGGTCTATGCCATGACGGAAACGCGGCTGCTGCCGGCGAAGACGCAACGTTTCATCGATTTTCTGCGCGATCGTCTGGGGCGATAACGCCAGTGCCATCCACGCAAGCGTGGCACCAAACTTCAGCCCCAACACTTACAGCAAAAGCCATAGCGTTCATCGGCGTCCTTGGGGCGTCCCCTGCTTTGTCCCGGCGTTACGCCGGCGCGCACGGGAAACACAGCGCGAAAAATGGCCCCGTGGGCAAAGCAATGCTTGCCAACGGGGCCCTGATCCATGAGTAGGATCTACTTACTTTTGCACCGCCTGTTTGGCAGCGGCGAACTCCTGCTTGATCTGCGTGAGAAGTTCGGGGGAGCTTACGATGTCGTAACACGTGCTGGCCAACGTTTTTGCGGCTACCACGACGGCATCGTGCGCCGCAGGACTCTTCGCCGCTTTTACCCATTCCACGGTATGGCTTGAGGTATCCATCGGCACGAAAGCGACTCTCATGCATGCGCCGGGAACGCGGTACGTCACGCAGCTGAAATCGGTCGATCCGGTAAGAGTGCGCGGCGGTGTGATGTTTTGTGCTCCTGCTTTTTCCGCTTCCTGCATGAGCAGTTCGTTGAGTATCTTGACGTTGAGCTTATTGTCGTAGGCCTTGACTTCACTGATGGTCAGTTTCGCCCCGACTGCCAGCGCCGCACCCCGCGCCACGTTGAATACACGCTCGACAACGGTGTCGAGATGCGGCCTGTCGTTCGCGCGGATATAGAATTGTGCCGCGGCGCGTTCGGGGACGATGTTGGCGGCTTTGCCGCCATCCGTGATGATGCCGTGGAAGCGCACGTCGGAACGGACATGTTCGCGCAGATATTCAAGTCCGTTGAACATCATCAGCACGGCATCCAGCGCACTGACCCCCTTTTCCGGCGCGATCGCGGCGTGCGCCGCCTTGCCTTCAAAGATGAAATCGACGAGGTTCACCGCCAGCGATTTTCCGTCAACGGTCGTGCGGTCTCCGCCGTGCATCATCAGCGCGATGTCAAGATCATCGAAAACGCCGGCTTTGGCCATGGGCAGCTTGGCGCTCGTCGTTTCTTCCGCCGGTGTGCCAAAGACGGTGATCGTTGCCGGCAAGTCGCCCAGCCCCTTGGCAAGCGCCAGTGCCGCGCCAACAATCGCCGGCGACTGCATGTTGTGGCCGCAGCCGTGCCCCAATCCCTCAAGCGCATCGTATTCGCAGAGCAAGCCGATATGGGGCCCGCCGTTGCCGTTGCCGTTGCGGAACGTGGCGCGAAATGACGTTTCTATGCCAACGATATTACTCTCGACCGAGTACCCGTTTTTTTGCAGGGTTTCGGTGATCAGACGATGAGCCTTGAACTCCTGATTCCCCAACTCGGGGTTGTCATGGATGAAATCGCTCATCTCGATCATCATTCCGCGCATGCTCTCCACTGTGTCATAGAGCGCCTGTTTGTTTTTTTCGGTAGTCTGATTCATAGTGCATTATCCTTCCCAATCTGGTTAGCGTTCAGTATATCCAACGTCATTTTCAGTGAGTGCTGTACGTAATTTCTCCGCCTGACCAAATCGACACGCACTGCCTTGCGCGTATCCTCGTCGGCATTGGCCAGCTTGCCGATCGACGCGAGCGATGGCATCGGCGGCTGGGCAACGGCGGGATCGTTCTCGAACCGGTTCCCGCAGGTAAAATTAAGCGGCACGAGAATGCGTCCGATACGCCATGCGACGCGATTGAATGCGGCCACCTCCGAGTCCGGCGCCTGCTCGTCCGGTTTATGTGCGTAAAACAGGTTTAGCGCCGAGACCAGCTTTTCCGCCCGCGCTATCGACTCCTGGAGCGAAAACTCGTCCCCGGCCTGTTTCTGCCAATCCTGCAGAATTCCGGCGATCTCCTCGGCAGATGCTCGAAAGTCCTGCGGATAGGCCCGGCACGTCAGCAGGAACATGACAAACGCCGTGAATATCTGCGCATCGCGCTGAAGGTTTTGCGGGTCGATTTTATCGATCGTGTCTTCAGGCGTGTGCCACCACCAGCCGAGATCGAGGCTTCCTCCCTTGGGTATGGCCAATTTGCCGATATTCCCGCCCCCTTTTTCGGGTTGTTTGGAGAACGAGGCAAAAGCGCAGGAAACGCCGGTCCCCCAGAACGATTGATCGGCGAATCGGGAATACCGCAGGCCGGTGAAATTGACGCCGGTATGCTCCTTGATGATCTGGGCAGCCAGCCACTTGACTTCAGGCATGAGGGTTGAGCGAGTCAGATCAATGGCGCCGTTGCCGCCGACGCTGTCGATATTTACGCTGAATGCACAATTGTCATGGATGTCTTCCCAAAAATTGTCCGCGTACCATGCCGATCCGGCATACCGCCCTTGCGAATGTCCGGAGAAGAACACCAGCCGCAGATTGCGCCGCAGGTCCGACAGGTGGCTATTGGCGATGCGGCCGACCTCGATCATCGTCGCATTCGCGGAACCGTTATCCATTGCGCCGAAATACCAGGAGTCGACATGCCCTGAAAACATGACGAACTCGCTGGTCGCCGGTTTGGCCTTGAATTCCGCGACGAGAAGCGGAATCTTTCGCCATCCGGTGTCGACTTCGGTTCGCATCGTCGCGACGATTCCATCTTGCCCAGCCAGCTCTTTCAACCGGCTTCCCGTCGTGGCGGTAACCGAGATCACGGGGATCGCCGGCAGCAGATGCTGGTTCAGATGCGAAGGAGACCCCCACACCGGCGAGACGCACGATTCGTAGATGTGATCGCCGGAAATACAGATGACACCGACTGCGCCCAAGCCGTGAGCCTTGATGATAGGCTCCCGTTCGGCACGCCCGTCGATGATGACCATGCGGTTCCGGCATCTTTCGGATGTCAGGTCGGCAGCTTTCCCGCCAAAGACCAGTTGCCCCGATACGCCGGCCTCACCGGTGGACGGCGCCATCGAGTGCGTCTGGCAGGCGAAGCTCTCGCCATCGACGAGCAGCGACGCGTTCCCCGGTACGCTGATGAATGCGTCGTGGCGGTGCAGCTCGGTCTTGGCGCCGAGTTCATTGAGTCGTCCCTGAATCCAGAGACACGACTGCAACTCATCCTCCGTTCCGGCGACCCGCTGCCACTGTGCGATCTTTTCAAGCGAAGCCATCATTTCGCTTGTCGAGACGACTTTACTGTACTTCCGGTAGTCACTCATTGCGATCCCCTTCTACTCTTATTTCAGGATCAGCACGCAAGTCCAGGAGGTCAGCATGGTCACGATTACCGGCACGGAATTGCGCTTGACCAGTTCGACCGGCTGCAGTTTTGCCAACCCGGCGACAGCCACGATGACTGCGGTGATCGGCGAAAGCAGGCGGCCGAGACTGGCCGAGTTCTGCAGCGACAGAAGCATCTCCGGCAGGCCGCCGCCGATTCCCTTGGCGATGTTCGGCATGAGCGGCGTGAAAGCGAACATCGGCGCGACGCCCGATCCCATGATGACGCTGAAGAAGATGATGACCGCGCACATCAGGAAGACGACGACAACCGATTCCAGCCCCAGTGCCTGCGAACCGCTGATCAGTTGATCGACGAAACCGATCGCTGTCAGACCGAAGGCAAAGATCTGTCCGGCGACGATCAGCGTGATCGTCATGGCGAATTGGTCTCCCATCCCTTTGAAGAAAGCCTGGATGCCATCGAGCGTCTTCTTCAGGTTCCACTGACGCACGAACTCGAAAATCACGCTGATGAACAGGCTCAGCAGCATCGCCGTGACCACCGTCATCTTCAGGGATTTGATGCCGTACTCGCCGCAGCCGAGCAGGAAAAAAAGCGGCAGCATCGGCAGGATGGCGTAGTAGACCGGTCCGGGAGCGGCAACGCCATCCATGTCTTTTTCGGTCATGGCCACCTGGACATCTCCGGACTTGGCCTGTTTGGCCGCTTCCTTACGATCCAGGTATTTTTGCCATACATAGTGTGCGATGGCGGCAGCGATCCCGCAAGCGATGTAGACTTTCAACTGGTAGTCAACGAAGAACTTGGTGATGTCCATCTCAGCGGTCTTGGATACCAGCGCCGTCGTTGCCGAAGCCGGCCCGATGTCCAGCAGGTGCCCGGTGCTCACCACCGAGGCCGCACCAGCGCGGCTGACGCCCAGCGCAGTCAATACCGGGAACACGGTGACCATCATCAACATGGCCAACCCGGAAGCGCTCGGGATGAAGATGGCCAGGCACATGCAGAACAGAAAACTGGCCGACATGACGATATAAGGCGCCTGAAAGCGCCCCAGAGGCTTCATGGCCAGCATGACCAGCGTTGAGCTGGCGCCGATCTTGTCCATGTACTTGGCGAAGCCGGTGATGGCCATGATCATCAACCCGAGATGGCCAGCATCCTTGGCCATTTGCAGCGATATATGCTCGAACATGTCGAAGAACGGCAGGCCGAGCGAACTCTTCTTGGGAACGAATTCGTCGGTGATGCCGAGAAGATAAGCGGAAATCATGAGGATCAGGCCGCCCGCCACGAGTACCGGCTGCGACTTGTATTTTTTGACGATCAGCGTGCCAACCAATCCAATGGTTGCCAGCGAAATGACGGCTACGAGTGCGTTCATTGAAATTCTCTCCAATGGTTTTTGAAGCAAATTGTTGGATCCGGGAAGGCTGTTTTCCCCAGTGTTTTTCTCAGCCGGCGCTCCCCGGGATACCGATTTTCTGGCACACGTAGTTCTGGAGAGCCAGAACAAACTTGCTCAGATCGGCATGTAATCTGACGTAGCCCTCATGCTTATGACATGTGCTTTCCCGCATGTACAGGCTGCGATTGAGCTCGATCTGCACGCTGTGGCGTCCTTGCTCCGGAGCGCCATGGAGCCGCACGATCTCCGCTCCCTTGTAGGGATTGTTGATATTGACGCGGTAGCCCAGTCCCTGCAGTTGTCCGGCCACCCATTCGGTAAACTCCGCGCTGGATGTCGTGCCTTCCCGATCGCTGACGACGATATCCGGACGAGTCTGCCCGCTATCGACGTTCATCGCGTTGCCGATGGATTTCATGGAGTGGCAATCGATGTGCCAGACCTGCCCGAACTGCGCATGGCACTTGTCGATTGCCGCCTTCAGGGCGGCGTGATAGACGTCGTAGCAACGGGTGAGGCGATTCTGGATTTCCTCCACCGTCAGCTTGCGGTCGTACATCGGAACATCAGGCAACGCGTAACGGCGAATCAGCCCCATCCCACGCTTGGCGCTTGCCGACGGCTTGGCTTCGCCCGGCCAGGGGCTATCGAGCAACTCTTCATCGATATCCTGCCGGCTTCGATTGACATCGACGTAAGTGCGATGGAAACAGGCTTCAACGAGGATGCCCCCGACTTTGGGCACGATATCCCAGAGCTCATCGACATAAGCATCCCAGGAAGTGCTCAACGCCGATGCCGGTGCGGCGACCTTGGCGTCGGGAGGGAAATGCGTCCCGCTGTGCGGCGAATCGAATACCAACGGCACGGTTACAGGCGTAGGCTCATGAACGATCACCGCGGGAGCTAGTGCTAAATCTGCTTTCATTCTTTCTGTCCTTTCAATCTTTCTCTTTGGCTTCGTTCGTCCGAGGATATTGTCCACGTGGCATCCCTCGACGCTATCGGACAAACCCGACTACTGACGGTGAAGATTGAGGTCATGGGGTCAGAAATTGTGCTGCATCCCGACACTGTAGATTTTGGTCAGATCGTGGGACTCGTTCGAATTCGGATCTTCACGGTCATGCAGGACATACAGCGTGGTGCGCTTGCTGAGCTTATAGCCGTAGCCGATCTGGAATTTCTTCAGAACTCCGTCCCTGTCCTTCTGAACGTCGCGTTGCATGTAGTTCGCCGTAACCTTGCCGTTGGCGCTTACAGGAACGCTTGCGCCCACCAGCCAATAGTCGACGTCGTCGCGCGTTTTGGCCGTCCCGTTGTAGACATCCCTGCCATAAAGGGCGTAGGTATTGACCACGCCGAAATCGTAGCTGGTGGTAATCACGGCTTTCTTGTCGAAAGCGTTGTCGGGAAGACCACCGGACCAACTGTCCTGGCCGTAGCCGACGCCCAATGCAAATGCGCCATTTTGGTAACTCAAACCGAGATCCATCTGTTTGAGATCTCTTTCCGATTCGATCTGCGATTTTGGATCGACGGACTGGTCCTTGAGATCGTTGCCGTTGTAGTAATATCGGGCCATGAAGGTCAGGCCTTTGAACTTCGGGCTGATGTAACCGATGGAGTTCGATGTCCGGTTGCGCGCATTCAGCACCTTGGTTCCGATGGCCGTCGCACCCGCATCGTGAATGACAAAATCGACATTCTGTGTGACCAGCGAATAGATCGGCGACTTGGTCGGATTCGAGGAATCGAGCCGCCCCATCGCAACGGCGCCAAAGCCTCCGGAAATACCCACGTACGAATTGCGATTCGACATCTGTTCGTTGGCGTCGGCGGCAGAGCCGAATTCGTATCCGAACAGCACTTTCAACCCTCCACCAAGATCTTCGACGCCACGGATACCCCAGCGCGATGCGTTGTCCCGTATTTGCGCTGAATGCATGGAACCACTCTTCGGATTGTCGGTCGTTGAATTGTCGTAGCTAAGATCGATACGCCCGTAAATCGTAATGCTGGATTGCGGAATGTTGGATTGCGCGACAACAGGCATCGAACCCAGCGCCATGCCCATCAACAGAATGTATTTTGGAACTTTCCTCATGTTTTGAGACCCTCCTAAGAGTTTTCAAGAAAAAAGCTGCGCTCGCCGAATCTCTGCCATAAACTGCTTATGATGTTTCAATGTACAAAACACTGTTTCATAAAAATGACAAAAAAAGACACCGCAACAGCTTGCTACAGCACTACACGACCTTTGTTTAATAAAAAAATAAACGAACTTTTTGTTTTGTTGTATGAAACGTTGTTTTGTAATTTTGAAACAGTCTATGTGAGACTAAAATGCGGAGTCAAGCATTTTTTTCGTGTTTTTTGTTTCGTATGAAAAGAACATCACCCCACGGTCATTGCTCTTGAGATCGGGAGTTTTAAGGGCCGGGGATCGAAGTATGGTGTGCCGCACGGAGGTACGCCCGGCTACGTTCCATCTGGGCGTTTACGCAGAGCACTCGCTTTGACCATCGAAAATCTCGAAGGACTTTCCGAGCGTCTCTGACACGGGTCAGGGTTGGTCTGCGGCAGATATTCGCAAGACGTATCTACAGTTGTTTCAATGGGAAGGACGATTTCCCGGCGGCTCGATCAGCAAGCCTATGCGCGATGGCCCAATTCCTTTGAGATGGCTGCGCCATTGCTGACGACTACCGGAATGTATCGAGACAGCGCCGGTTCTTGAAAACGGACGGTAGGTCCCGCAATTGCAAGCACCGCCGCGACCTTCCCCGTATGATTGAATAGAGGAACAGCCACCGACGAAGCGCTCAGGGCACGTTCGCCATGCGATATGGCGTAGCCCTTCAGCCGAATTTGTTCCAGCTCGGCGGCATCGGCATCGGGATGGTTTGCACCGTCGAAGGCCAGGAATATTTTCCCCGCAGCGCCTCTATTCAATGGAAGTTCATCGCCGATTCTCAGAATCCGCCGCAAGGGTTCGGTGCTTTCGAGCCGCTCGACGACTACGCGTCGTTCTCCATTTGAAACAAAGAGATTGACGGATTCGTTGAGGGTATCCCGCACTACTTTCATATAGGGCAGCGCCACTCGGCGAAAATCCAGCCCTGACAGAAACGTTCTGCTCAGCCGAAGCGTTTGAACGCCCAAACGATATTTTTCATTCTCCGGATTCTGTGAAACGTAGCCCCGCGCATCCAGGGTTCTGAGAATCCTGTATACCGTTGCTTTTGAAAGACCGAGTTTCCTGGCAATATCCGTAACCCTCAGATCCGTGTTTCCTTCGCTGAAACACTCCAGAATGTCTATTGCCCGGTCAACCGATCGAGTACTCGTACTGTTTTGCCCCTCTGACACGCCTATCTTCCAAAAAATTGTTCACTGTGCGAATGCGATTTTATCTTCCAGACCCGCTACACATTCCATCGGTCTTGTGCAGCCAATCCGATGAATTGATCATTTACTTCAACGGCCACGACCGGCATTGAGGTCGACAGTATGCAAGCATAGCTTTTTCGACGCTTTCCCGCAGCATTTCCAGTAAACACGCCAACTCGTATTATGCTGCCCGCCTTTTGGATGAGACCTTTTCGACATCGAGCATGTAAAACACATCATCTGTTGGCTGGCGAAGCGATCCCCGTTTTCTATTGACCACGCAAATCGGAGGCGAGTTCGAATACCACGGAAAATATATTTTAAATCAATTCGTTATAACAATTAAAAAACAACCTTCTGTTTTTCCTCCCCGAAATCGCTCTCCTGCCGCCCCATAGCCCAATTGTTGTCAGGCTGACGGGCCTTTTTTCAGCTCTTTCATGAATTCCATGAAGTGCGGTTTGAATGACGAAAAAAGCGGATTGTCTTTGTTTTCAAGCATGGTTTCACTGAACAGTTTTAGTCCGACGCCAAAGGCCATCGCGTCTCGTTCAGTGAAATCACTGCGCTGGCGTAAACGTTCCACGATGGCGAAGATGTCGTCATGATTGGCGACTTCGAATTGCAGGGGCCTCTCGTATTGGGAAGGATTCCCGCCGGCATCGGCCAAATGCTCAAGAGTGACGCGATATCGATGTTTTTTCATTGGGTTATGTCCTGATAAATTTTATATTCATCGCCGTTTGCAGAAAACCGGCGATCAACGGGCGGCGGCGTAACACTGAGACCGCCCGTGCATGAGTCCAGCGGAGCCCCTTGCGAAGAATGGGGAACCACAGCCTCTATTGTTCTTTGACGGCCCACAATGGCAGATAAGCACAAGGCCATCCGCAAAATGGAACGTAGTCGGGCTTTGGGACAAAAGCCCGTCCGCAATGATTCGAGCTTGTTGCCAGAAATCTATATTTTGGTGACAGGCACGAAAATATCCAGCGGATCCGTCGGTTTCCAGTCAGCGGGGTAGCGCTCGAAGCAAGGGGAGCGCCAGTCCACGGCATAACCCGGCGATTCATCCCAGTTGGCGTAGAGCTCGCCATAGGCTTTGGCCAGCATTCCCAGATTGGCGACCTCGCTGCATGCATATAGTCCGGCCGGTAGCGACAGCTTCTCCAGCCCTGTCGGCAGAATCGTATCGGCACTCTCCTCGATCGCCGCCCAGTAATCGAATGCGCCATCCCTGGCACCCATGACGGAAACACCATAACTGCAGTTGCCGAGTCCTCCCGGCAATTGCGCAATGTGTGGGCCGAACGCCTGCCATAGCGCGGGACAATCCACCGCCGCTTTCTGCATGTCCGTCGTTACTTTCATGCCGATGAGCTGTTTGGCCGAAAACTCGATGATCGTAACCTTGAGCGTCATAACGGATCCTTTTCTACGAAGGTTGGTTGGAAAATGCTACGAATAGTAATTCTAAAAGATGCTCCCCTTTCTGATATAACTCAATTACGAATATACGGCAAGGTGAAGTTGACGAAGCACCCGTAGTATCCGCAGGGCGGACAAGCGTAACGCCCCCTCATAATATGACAAATAAATAAAACAATGCGTTTCAATCCGGGCCGTAAGCGGCCATGAACACGCGCAACGCCCTGGCGGTGTAGTTCTTGATCTCCTTCTTGCCGACAGCGATCGATTGCTGGAACAAAAAGCGGTCGATCAGTTCAGCCTCCAGCAAGTTGCATAGCTGTTTCGTCATCAGCATCGGGTCGGCGCGGCGCAGCTGCTTATTGTCCATCGCCGTCTGCAGAAAGTCGGCAATCAGTTGCTGGCTGCGCA
>JAVBSG010000181.1:0-14751 GCA_031547245.1 Propionivibrio sp. | reverse complement strand
GGCCGGGCCATTGACGCTGATGCTGCCGGTATCGAGGGTAGCGACCGAGCCGGCGGCCAACACGCTCACGCCGCCGACTAACGGTCCGCTGCCGGTGAAGCGGATATTCGACAGCGTGGCCTGCGCGCCGCTGCCCAGGCTCAACACGGTCTTGCCGTTGTTGTTGCTGGCCGAGGTCAGGCTGATCGCCACGTTGTCGCCGGTCAGCGTGGCGTTGCTCAGACTGATGCCGAAGGTGGATTCGGAAAACCCCGTCGAAGTGCTGCCCGCGACCGTCAGGTTGACGTTGTTCAGGCTGATCCGGTTATTGCTCCCGGAGGTATTGATTCCGAACACATTGCTGTTGCTGCCACGGGTGCCGGCGGATACCCGCAGGGTGCTGTTGTCTAGATTCAGAGTGGCGTTGCCGGCGAGGCTGACGCCATAGGCATTACCCGTGCCAGCCAGAGTCCCCAAGTTGATGTCGATATCCGCCCCGCTCAGCGATACCAGGCTGGGGCTGTTCGCCGTTCCGGCGATCTGTATCGCCGTGACACCGTTGCCGCCGGACGTAACGTTGAAGCGGCCCAGTCCATCGCCGCCCAGTGTAATCTGACCACCGCTCTGCGCGACGATGGCGGACGACTGGGCGGCCGAAATCGACAACGAGGAGGCGCCGGTCGAATTGATTCGGCCGTTGTTCGACGCCCACAGCGCATAGCCGGCCGAACCGGTGCCGGTGGTCGAATAGTCGCCGTCGGCGCTTAGCGTACTGCCGTTGGCTATCAGCTGGCCGGCCTCGGCCATGCTGCTGAATAATGCCAGCAATGCCGCGGCGATGGCCGTTATGCGAAACGGCAGTGCGGGAGCTCTGCTCCGCTTGTCATGCATGGATCAAAAACGCCAATGGAATCCTTGTCGAGAAAAACGATCGTGCGCCGAAAACCCGGCTCTGGAATTCATGCGTTTCACGTATGCCGCCCGCCGGCCGTCTGTTTTTTTGAAGGCAAAGACATATGAACGGGTTGAAATCAAAAACAGACGGATCGTGCCGGCATCGGCCACGATTCCCGAAACCCGGTTCGCATGATTTGACTTCCCGCTGCGTCGGACGTTCCTGTCGCATGCGCTTGTCAACACCAATCCGCTGGAGAATGGATGTCCTACTGGCCGCCCCCGGGATTGCCGGTCGTTTTTACCGTAGCCGCCGGCAACGGCGTCGAAACATCCGGAACGGAGCCGGATCCGGCGGAAATCCGCGGGGATCCTCCCGGATCGGGGGTCTCGTCATAGTTGACTTCCTCGTAATTCATGAAGAAACCCATCACTTCGGTACATGCAATATTGATATCGTCGAAATCGTTTTCTGTGTTCATTTACGCTTGCTCATTACTTGCGAAATTACCCATTCCCGCCGGCGATTTCCCGTTCCTCGGCATATCAGAACTGCCATGAGATGCCGAGCCGCAGTCCCCATCCTTCGCGGCCGTTGCCGTCGATAGAATGGCTGTAGCTGCCGGTGCCGAACAGGTTGACCTGTTTGCCCACCGGACCGGCCACCCCCACACCGATCTCACCCCAGGTGCCGCCGAGCGAGGAGGTCACGCTCGCCTTGTCGCCTGCCCCGTCCAGCGTCCCCACCGTGGTTTTGCTATCGCCCTGGAACTCGTGCCAGAGGTTGGTGCGCACCCACATGCTGCCTGGGCGCGTAGTCCCGCCGACCTCGCTCGTCCAACTCCGACTCAGGCGCAAGCCCAGCCGTCCGCGCAAGGAATCGTCCTCGTCGAAGCGGAAAACGCCGTAGGCGTCGTGCGTCTTGTCGAGCGAGATCGCCTGGTAGATCATCTGCGCCTGCGGTTCGAGCGTCACCCGCTCGTTGAGCGGCACCGCGTAGCCGCCTTCGAGCGAGGCCAGCACGCCCCAGCCGTTCGGCTTGATGTGCTCGCCGCGCACCGAATGCGCATCGGCCGAGTAATAGGTTCCTTGCAGCACCGCATCGGTATACCAGCGGTCCGGGCTGCGGTGCGTCCAGTAGGCACCGAGCGAATAGGCGTCCATGTCGATGCTGCCCGCTTTGTCGTGGAAGATGTCGTCGACATCGGCCGAGATTCGCCCAAGGCCGAGATACAGCCCCGCCCGGTCCAACGTGCCGTCGGCGGTTTCGCGGTCGTAGAGGTTAACACCGCTTTGGATGCCTTCGACGGTGTAGTCGTACTGCGGGCCGTTACGGAAGAAGTCATGGGTGTCGTTGCGGTCCGCGCCGTCGTGGGAGCCGCGGTTGCCCAGCACGCGCACCCAGGCCGCGTTCGGGCGTTGAGAAGTCATTGCCACGCCGTTGCCCCACAACTCGCCGACACGTTCATGCAGCGTGTCGAGCAGCGCATACCCGTATTCGGTGGCCAGGGGCGGCAGAGCCGAAGCCAGCGGCACTTCAGGCCGGATGTTCGGCACCGGCGTGTAGCCTGGCGGAATCGGTCCGGCACCGTCCGAATCGACAGTGGGATCGTCCGAGGGAACGAGCACCGTGTTGCGCAAATACCAGTTGCCGTCCGCAACACTCGGGCTGCCCTGGTTCAGCGTATACTCGTACAGCCCGGCGGCCACGCGGTTGCTCAAGGCGAACGAGCCGGCCGAATCGCCGTGCACCTCCACGACCTTGATGCCGTTGCCGGTAGTCAGCGCGCCGAGGCCTCCGCTATTGTTGATCGCCAGCCGACTCGAACCGGACGTGCTGCCCTGCACGACGAGGCGGTCGGTCGGCGAGTTGTCGTCCTCCAGCCGCGTATTCAGTATGACAAGGCCACCGTTGCCTGAATAATCGCCGCGCACCGTCAGCGTTTTATAACTCGACTGAAACAACGCATCGCCGGCAGGAGCGGCGAAGGCAAGCGTGGCATCGTTGAGCGCCAGCGACGCGACATCGGAGGTGCCGGTCACGGTCCAGTTCGAGCCGCTGCCGATCGAGGCCGCGCCGATATTCCGCGCCGCTCCCGTCCACTGCGTGTTGCCGGACAAGGTGACGTTGGCCGTATTTTGTACGGACGCCTGCATGTCGCCGTTCAAGATGGCTCCGTTGTCGCCGTCCAGGGTGGCAAAACCGGTGCTGGTGACATCGAGCAGGATGCCGTTGCCGCCGGTCACCTGTACGCCGTCCTTCAGAGTCAGGCGCGCATCGCCCGACGTGGCCCGAATCGCCGTGCCGGCGCTCGTTACCGTGCCGCCGGAAACCGTGATCGTCACCGTTCCTTTGATAGCGCCGGTGCTGTTGCCCGCGCGAATGGCAAAACCGTCGGCACCCCGTGCGTCAACGGTGCTATCGGTCAACGTGATGCTGCCGCCGCTTTGCGCCTGCACGCCGACGCCGGCCGTTCCCGAAGTGCTGAATGCGGTACGGGTAGCGCTCAGAACGGAATTCTCGCCGACCAGCGCGCCGATGCCGTTATCCGTCATGGCCACCGTGCTGTCAGTAAGATTGACCCGGCTGTCGGTTTGCATGTCGAAGCCCCTGGAGGTGCCGCCAACGGTCAGGGAAACCCTCTCGCCGTTGAAGGTGCCGCCATGCAGCAAGAAACCCCAGCCGGCCGCTCCGTTGGCCGAATTCACGGTGAAGGAGGTATCGCTGGCGTTGACCACGGTATCTTGGCCGTTGATATAACCTCCGCCTTTTCCGTTGAAGCCAAAAGCATGAATGCCGATCGGCCAGATGACTCCATAAGCATTTTCTGTCGACATGTTGGAAACAAAGGTGCTGTTGGTCAGCGTGAGGTTCGAGCCGTCCGCCGCAGCAAAGCCGAGCGCCTCGGCATTGCCCGACACCGTCAGCCTGTCGAATGACGCACCGGAGCCTCCCCCTAAGGAAACGCCGACCCAGGCAATGTTGCCGGTATGGAGTACACCCGTGTCGAAATTGATGTTAACGCCGGAGCTTGCCGTGCCGGAAGGTACGGCTGTGTTGATGACGACGATGCCGGCTGAACCGCTGTTTGATCCATTGATGTTGATGGCCGTGCCGCTGCTGAGATTGACCAACCCGCCGTTCTCCATCCGCACGCCGGTGCCGGCGCCGGTGATCGTCGTTGCTCCGTCAAGGGCGACCGAGGAACCCGCCCCGGACGACAGGACGACAGGGCCGTTGCCGGTCGTGCCGGAACTCGCGGCGACATCCTCGCCTGTAATCGTGCCGCCGCCGGTGGCGGTGATCGCGCTGCCGGTAGCGGAGAAAGCCGCACTGCCGACGGGAATGACGACACTCTGCCCAGCCCCGGCGGTATATTCCTGTGCCATTGCCGCAGCCGAAAAGCAACTCAGGGCAGATAACAAAAAAAGCTTGCGGGAAGGCGGGTGGGGTTCCCGGACCGACTGTTTCCGGAAGATCTTGCTTTTGCCATCGAACATTCGGCCAGTACTGTGGTTTAATACATTTATCATATTCAGGTTTTCCATGGAGGAAATACGGAACAATTGCGCAAGCAATCGTCGTTAGTTGACATGGGGGTAATCGCTGGAGTTCGCCGAACCGATGCGCAAGCCGGCCGGATCACGCCAACAGGCCCCAAAGCGGAATCGATTTCTCATAACCATGATGATTGAATTGTCTTTGCCTGATCCGGCGTTCGTTTGTTTCAACGAGCGATATCCCGGCAGGGCGCAAATTCAAGCCACGGACAACGCCGAAATACGGCAGGCGAAACCGGCAAGGCAGCGGATCGAAATCAATCAGGCGGGATAGTCGGGGCGTTTTCGGATCGCAGGCGTACAAACCCTGCAGTAGAAAGGGTTGCTGTCCGAATCAGGGAAAGAGTGAATCCTTTCATGATTTTCTCCAGGTGACGATTGAGAAAACCATCAGGGCGAGACTGTCGTTGCCATGCGGCTCCGCTGTCTCGGCACTGGTGGCCGAGACCGGTGGCTTTGCGTCCTTATCTCGCGATAAGTATGCCAAGTGAATCAATGATCGCGTCGTGTCAACAACGCTCATGAACCGATCGCCGCGCACATTATTTGAACTGTTCAATGTTGTCAATTGATCTTCATCAAAAATGTGAAAATTTACACATCATTTTTTGAAAAATTAAAAACCATGTAATTTGAATGGTTTTTCCGTCATTCCCCGCCCCTCGTTCGCAGCCGGAAACCGCACTTCCCCGGCCTCCCTATTTTCCCTGAAACCCTGGCGGTTACAGGGTATGGCCGGTGTATAAAATTTCGACAATCCGCAAAAACGGGTTTTTTCCGGAACGCGCGCTGCGACCGGGGAAAAAAGCGATTAATTGTCTGGTTTTGCACATTTATTCGCGGAGTTTCGCTGCCCGGATCTTTCCTTTCAGCGGCGATCCGCCACGTCGCTGCCGAAAACGATGACGTACTTTAAGAAATACGTTACTAAGAGGTTCTGGCAAAAAGATTTTTGTCCGCATGAGTTGCTATTGGCATATTACGCACTCGCCGCGTCCATCCGTTTCTGTCGAATTACTTTACAGGCCGCGTCCAAAGAACGCCGGTTCATTGTGCAAGACAGTGCAAAACCTGGACAGATCATGAGGTGGCACGGTACGTGCTAAATCGAGCCCCGCATCCACGCCGTGGAATGTTGTTCATTTGGGATTTTGGGAGAAACAACGTGAAGTTCGCATCAAAACTGGCCGGCATGGCCACCGCTCTGCTTCTGATTTCGTCTTCGGCGAGCGCCGTCGTAACAAGCTGGGATTACTCCGTTTCAAGCCTTTTCACTTTCGCCGCATACGCCAACGGCAGCAGCAGCAACGCCGCAACCGACAAGCTGGCCTGGGGCAATCCTTACCCCAACGCCGGACAAAGTTCGCTGGCCATCAACAGCTCGCCGGCCACCGGGTCGGTCGACACCTATCTGGGAAAAACCGCTCCCCAGACGCTCCCCTACCTTGGCGCCAGCACGTCGCTGACGCACACCAACAATCAGGTTTGGGTCTACGTGGACGACGATGTCACGCTGGCATCAGCCGTGCTGAACAATACCATCACTCTGGACCCGTCGAGTCCCGACTTGCCGGCGTTGTCCCCCTTCACGCTAGACTTCTCCATCGCATTCAAGGAGACGGTAAACGTCGAACCCTGCCCGGTCGCCGGCGACAAGCCCTGCGCCGATATTTTCGTACTGACGGGCGGGTTGATGAACCATTCTTTCGATTATGACGATGGCACTGGCCTGAGCACCTACTACGTCAACATCTTTCCGATCGATGGCGGCGTGCTCTCCGTCCTCTCGGACGCCGGCTGCGAGGCGGCTGGCGTTGCGCATGGCTGCTTCGGTTTCGTCACGCAAGAGGATCGGGCGACGACCCTGGCCTTCGGCTTCACGATCTCGACAGAAAAACTGCTGCCGCCAGCGGAAGGGAACGTTCCCGAACCCGGCACGCTAGCCCTCTTCAGCCTCGGCCTGATGGGGCTCTTCGCCCGGCGCCGCAAGCAACGCTGAAAAACAGCGTTTTCCTGTTTCCGAAAAAATGCCCACTCTTGCAGTGGGCATTTTCAATCCGGGGTTGCAGGGCACGAGCCGTACTTTCATACGGTTCACGAAAGAAAAAGTTCGAGCACTTCGTCTCCCCAGATGTTGAGCGTTCCCGTCGAACGCCATCCAAGGTGCCGGTAAAAACCATAGGAGCGGACCGCGGGATCGGTGGCGCAGCCGAGAAAAAACCGGCGGTGCCCGAGCCGGGAAAGTTCCGCCGTCATCAGCCCGAGCAGGGTCTTGCCGATGCCCCTGCCTTCGTATTCCGGCAGCAGCGCGAGAACGACGACTTCTCCGGTGTCCCGGTCGCCGAAACAATAGCCGGCGATCCCTTCGCCGCCGACGCAGACGTAGCCGGGCAAGGCGCCGTCGCGGATACCTTCGGCCCATTTTTCCGGCGTGATGCCGGCCGCCTCGAGCTCCGCCACCGACACTGCGTTCTCACGCGTCATACCCCTGAGGGTCATGCAGGCGGCTGCGTCCTCCGGTGCTGCGGCTCGGTATTCGACATTCATTGATAACCCTCCTGGCATAGTGGCGAACTGCGGTCCGAGCCTTGAAACCGGCTGGCAATAGCATAGTCCATCGCACGGGCTTCGTCTGCGTGAAGTCCGCGCAAACCGCACGGCCTCCCAAATGCGACAAAGCCTCCTGTCATGGAGGCTTTGTCAGCAGGTCTGCGACTACGTTCCGCGAGCCCGGCTTTTCGGGGCTCGCCAAAGCCGCTCAAACCGCCTTGCCTTTTCTCCGTCGCACACTCCCGATCAACGCGCCAAACCCCAGGACAGCCAAAGCCAGCGGCGAAGGTTCGGGAAGCTCTTCGCCGGGAGGACTGCACAAACCCGTGCAACCACCGGGGATATTCGTTTCCGTCAACGACGTGCCATATTGGAAGGACACGCCGGTAATCGCGCTCAGGAGAAAATTGTCACTCAGCCCCGACAGCACGAACGCCACCGAATTCTGGATCAGCCCCGACCCCGATATGCCGCCGTTATCGTTCCCCGCCGTATCGTTCAGCGTCGTTATTCCATACTGCACGCCATCCACGCTGCCCGGCCCCTGGAGATTGGTGCCGCCGAATACGTCGTTGCCTGGGAAATACCCGGACGAGTAAATCGACTGCTGGCCGACAAATGCGCCGGACAAGGCATTGCTGTACGCCCATTCTCCGCCGACCGAGCCGCCGGCATCGGTACTGGGACTGGGACCGTGGATAACCGTGCTGCCCGCGGCAAGGATGGCGGAAACCTTGGTCAGCAAAGGATTTCCTGGGAGGGAAAATATGACTCCGGTGAGAATATTGCCCGGCGCCTGCGGATCGCTTGTCGCAATGTTGGTTAACGTGACCAGCAGATCATCGCCGGAGACGTCAAAACTGACGGATGCCGCCAATGACCCTGATGATCCCGTAAAAACGATAGGAACGGCTTGTACTGAAGCGGCGCAGGCGAATATCGCCGTGGCAATAGTGGTTTTCAGCAGTGTCTTGGCCATGATTGTTCCCTCATGAAATTTGAGTGAGCCGGAATAGCTCAGAATAACATACGCATAAATCAGGCCGACATATATAATAGATTGTTTTGTTTGAACAAATGCTGCACATTTGGTTTTTTTAACAATAATGATAATGATTATTGTTAAAAAATTCGACACTTTTAAAAACGTTAACGTTCAATCATTTCGAATGATGAGGAACTCATGAAGCGTATCAAGGTCAGCGTGTTTTTAGCCTCAAGCCTCGATGGGTATATCGCCGGCGAGCGCGACGATCTGTCCTGGCTGGAAGCCTATTCCACGGACTCCCCTGACGACACAGGTTACAGCGCCCTGATGAACGGCGTCGACGTCATGGTCCTGGGCAGAAACAGCTACGATGTGGTTTCGTCGTTCGACATATGGCCGTATGCGGGCAAAAGAATCGTCGTCATGACTCACCGCCCTCTCGTTCCGCGGCACGGAGAAGAGACTTACGCCGGGCCGTTCGAAATCCTGCGGCAAAACCTTGCCCGGGAAGGCTGCCGGCACATCTATCTCGACGGCGGCATTGCCGCGCGCCAAGGCTTGGCCGCCGGCGTCGTCGACGAACTGACGATAAGCTGGGTACCCGTCGTGCTGGGCAAGGGAATCCCCCTGTTCGCCGAGGGGCTTCCCCAGTGCGCCTGGCGTCTTCGGGAATCGAAGGCCCTGCCGAGCGGCCTGCTGCAGGGGAAATACGTTCCCGCGCGTGAAGCTGGCTGACGAAACGGTCCTGGCATTGCCGCACCGCCCCGTATCCCATTGCCATCCGGCGAGGCGCCCATGCTCCGCCCTGAACGACGCCATGTCGATCGAGAAGCGGTGCTTCACACCGCCCTTCGGCATCTCCCGCGTCTCGGCGAGGCCGCCGACGAGCGAGAGGCGTCCGTCTACGGCGAGTTGATTGAGATAGGCGTTAGTGTCATGCGGCGCTGGCCGCGGAATAGGCTTTGGATTTGTACATGAAGGATTTCCTCCTCTCGGGGTCGGCGGAAAAACGGCGATCAGCGCCCGGTCAGCTTCTCCAGCGACTCGGGATAACGGTCGCCCTGCACGGCGATCTTCGCCGCAGCGCTGCCGATTTCCTGAAGATCGCCGGCCGACAGCTCGACCGCGGCGGCACCCAGGTTTTCGTCCAGGCGCGAGAGCCGCGTCGTGCCGGGGATCGGCACGATCCAGGGCTTTTGCGCCAGCAGCCATGCCAATGCGATCTGCGCGGGCGTTGCCTGCTTCTGGGCAGCAATCCTGCCGATCAGTTCCACCAGCGCCTGATTGGCCTTGAGCGCATCAGGGGTAAAGCGCGGCAGGGTCGAGCGGAAATCGTCGCCGCCGAACGTCGTGTTCTCGTCCATTTTCCCGGTCAGGAACCCCTTGCCCAGCGGACTGTAGGGAACGAGCCCGATGCCCAGCTCCTCGAGCACCGGCATCACGCCCTCTTCCGGGCGCCGCCACCACAGCGAGTATTCGTTCTGCAGTGCCGTCACCGGCTGGACGGCATGGGCGCGGCGGATCGTCGCCACCCCGGCTTCGGAAAGCCCGAAGTGCCTGACCTTGCCCGCCTGGATCAGGTCCTTGACGGCGCCGGCCACCTCTTCGATCGGCACGTCGGGATCGACGCGGTGCTGGTAAAAGAGGTCGATGACATCGGTTTTGAGTCTCTTCAGAGAAGCCTCGGCAACCGCCCGGATGTGCTCCGGCCGGCTGTTCAGGCCCGGCATCCCCTTCCCGCCCATGCCGCGCGGGTCGCGGCCGGGATCGGTGTCGAAGCCGAACTTGGTGGCGATGACCACCTGGCTGCGCAGCGGGGAAAGCGCCTCCCCGAGCAGTTCCTCGTTGGTGAACGGACCATAGACTTCGGCAGTGTCGAAGAAGGTCACCCCGCGCTCCACCGCCGTGCGCAGCAGCGAAATCATTTCCCGCTTGTCCTTGGGCGGACCGTAGGAAAAACTCATGCCCATGCAGCCCAGCCCGATGGCCGAGACTTCCAGTGTGCTGTTGCCAAGCCTGCGTTTTTGCATTGCCATGTCTCCTTAAAAATGACCGGCGCATGATGTCCACATGGACGGTTTTCGTCGCCGGAATACGATCGACAAGGCAGAACTCTAGCAACTGTCATAGATCCGATAAAGCGTGGTAATTCGCATGGACTTATAAGCCGGATTCATCAATTTGCGCCAACAGACAACTTCCAGCCGCCTGCGCACACCGATGCAGATCGGGTAGTAGAATACACATGGACTCACAAATGCCGCTCATCGATGCCGCACGAAAACTACAACGATCTTCTGGCTTTCGTCGCCGTGGCGCGTGAGGGAAGCTTCACGCGGGCCGCCGCGCAGTTCGGCGTCTCCCAATCGGCGCTGAGCTACACGATCCGCGGGCTGGAGGCGCGGCTCGGCCTCAGGCTGTTGACGCGGACCACGCGCAGCGTCTCGGCGACCGAGGCCGGCGAACGGCTGCTGCGGACGTTAGCGCCGCGCTTCGAGGAAATCGACGCAGAACTCGCCGCCCTGAGCGAGCTTCGGGAAAAGCCCGCCGGCACGATCCGCATCACGACCGCCGAACACGCGGCCGACAGCATCCTTTGGCCCCGGCTGTCGGTTTTCCTGCGCGACTACCCGGACATCAAGGTCGAAATCAACCTCAATTACGGGCTGACCGACATCGTGGCGCAGCGGTTCGATGCCGGCGTGCGCCTTGGCGATCAGGTCGAAAAGGACATGATCGCCGTGAGAATCGCGCCGGACTTGCAGATGGCCGTTGTCGGTTCGCCCTCCTATTTCCAGAAGCGGTCGCCCCCCGCCACGCCGCAGGACCTGGCGGCGCACGACTGCATCGGCCTGCGGCTGCCGACCTACGACAGCCTGCTGGCCTGGGAATTCGAGCGCGACGGCCACGCGCTGAAAGTGCACACGCAAGGCCAGTGGATGTTCAACACCGGCACGTCAATACTCCGCGCCGCGCTGGCCGGCTACGGACTGGCCTACCTGCCCGTGGACATGGTGGAGCGGCACGTCGCCGAAGGCAGCCTAGCGCCGGTGCTCGAAGACTGGTGCCCCCGCTTCCCGGGCTACCATCTCTACTACCCGAGCCGCCGCCAGTCGTCGCCGGCATTCAAGCTGCTCGTCGATGCCCTGCGCCTGAAGTAGCCGTGCCGCATCACGCCGGTTCGCCGCCGTGGGCCGCACGAAATTCCCTCACCGTTTCAAGCATCTTCTGAAGCAGTTCGGAACCGTCGTCCTTGCGGTACATGCACACGAGATCGAAGGGAATCTCTGGAGCCCCCGCACAGCGGCGGTATACGACATTCGGCACGTTGATGGAACGTAGCGACGGCGGCGCGAAGGTGATGCAAAGGCCGCAGCTCACCAGGGCCAAAGCGGACAGCACGTCGTCCGCCCGATGGACCACGCGGGGCGATACATCGAAAATCTGCGACAGTTTCGTTTCCATCGGCCTGTTGGACGTCGAGCCGACGCGCGGTTCGCCGGCCAGATCGGAAAGTTCGATGACATCCTTCACCGCCAGCGGATGATCCTTGTGCAGGGCGATCCAAAGCGCTTCCCGATGCACCGTCTCATAGGCGAAATCCGCTTCACGGGGCAGAAAGCGGTTGAAGGCTAGTTGGATCATTCCCTGGCGTAGCAGGGTGAACTGCTGATCCTTGCGGATAGTGTGCAAGCGCAATTCGACATGAGGATTTTTTCCGGCAAACCTGCCCAATAACTGCGGAATCGTAGTGAAGATCGCCGATCCATAAACGCCAATATCGAAAGGTGTCCGCTCCCCGGGTTCGGTATGCTGCGCGTTATGCTTGGCCTGCGCCAGTTCGGCCTGAATCGTACGCGCATGTCGCAGCAGGGCGGTGCCCGCCGGCGTGATCTCCACGCTCGCTGAGCTGCGTGAAAACAGCGGCGCCCCCACCCGATCCTCCAGCGATCGTATCTGCCGCTTCAGCGCCGACGGGGAGAGATTCAGGCGCAGCGCGGCGCGCCCGATGTGCTTCTCCTCCGACACGGCAATGAAGTAAAGCAGCGAGCGGGTATCCAATCACTCTCTCCCAGGTGTTGAAATGGCCTCATGCGCAGGCTACCAAGATTCCCGATGCCTATTATGCATCGCCGGATTTAGCGAGTTGTCATTCTTTTGGGGCATCGGCGGTGTGCACAAAAGGCATTGGACAGACTCGGGCCGGACCGGAAGAATCGATCCCGCAACGCAATACTAGGATACAAGCTGAGTGGCAGCCGGGCAGAATGCCTCACCCGGCGTTGGCGGCGAACGCTCGCGTCTCCTGTATTGCGGAAAAATCTTAACCGAAGAGAGAAGGGAGAGTTGACATGGAGGGATTGAACACCCGTAAAACGGCGTTGAGCATCGCCATCGCCCTGGCATTGTCGTTCGGCCTCGTCGCCTGCGGCGGCGGTGGCGGCGGCCACGGCAGCGTCGTGGCAGGCGGCGGCAGCGGTGGCGGGGACAATGGCGGCGGCACCGGCGACGGAGGTGGAGACAGCGGCGGCGGAGAGCCCTACACCGGCCATCCCTGGTTCGATCCGCAGATCGTCGCCGAACAGAACGCGGCCACCTCCGACGAGGCCAGGGAAACCATCGCCCGGACCCGCGCCAAGGAGGT
The DNA here is from genome assembly GCA_031547245.1 of Propionivibrio sp. GTDB lineage: Bacteria > Pseudomonadota > Gammaproteobacteria > Burkholderiales > Rhodocyclaceae > Propionivibrio. The sequence continues at coordinate 2,134 of JAVBSG010000181.1, read as the reverse complement.
CATTGCGGCGATGGAACCCGAGGAGAAGCTGCTGCAAATGACCGGCGCCGGCCCGAGCTACGTCGCCGAACTGCCCGAATGCTACGGCACGCGCCACGTGCGCGACATTCCCCGGCTGGGCATCCAGACGCTACGCATCACCAACGGCCCGGTGGGCGTCGGCCAGAACGACTGCGTGCTGGAGAGCGATCCGCAGCCGCAGACCAGCGCCAATTCGGCCAAGGCGACGGCGCTGCCCTCGGCGATTGCCATGGCTGCCTCGTTCGACCGGAGCGCCGCCAGACTCTATGGCGACGTCATCGCCACGGAAATGAACAACCTGGCGCTGCACGTTTTCGAAGCGCCAGGCGTCAACATGGCGCGCATCCCGCTGCTCGGGCGCAACTTCGAGTACTTCGGCGAAGACCCTTTCCTCGCCGGCACGATGGGGGTCGAGGAGTCCAAAGCCATCCAGGCCGCCGGCCTGATCGCCATGCCCAAGCACTATGTGGCCAACGAACAGGAAACGCACCGCCGCATGACGCGCTCGATGGTCGACGACCAGGTGCTGCGCGAAATCTACCTGATCCCGTTCGAGATGGCGGTGAAAGACGCCAAGGTCGGCTCAATCATGTGCTCGTACAACTATCTCGGCGATGTGGCAGTCTGCGAGAACGAGACGGCGCTGACCGGCATCCTGCGCGACGACTGGGGCTTCACCGGCTACGTACAGACCGACTTCGGGGCCTCCCGCTCGGTCGCGGCCACCTTGATCGCCGGCCTGGACCACGAAATGGACGTACCCATCCAGTGGACGCCCGGCGCGCTGCAGGCCGCCCTGGACGATCCGGGCAGCGGCGTCACCTGGACGCTGATCGACCGGGCGCTGGAACGCCGCTTCACGCAGATGTTCAAGCACGGCATTCTCGACCGCTCGATCAAGGATGCGCCGATCGCCACCAGGGGCAAGTTCGGTGCGGTTGACTACGCCGCTGGCGGCGAAAAGGCGCGCGAGATCGGCGTGAAATCCGCCGTCCTGCTCAAGAACCGCAACGCCTTCCTGCCGCTTGATCCCGCGAAGATGGTCAACAACAGCAACCCCAGCGACGCGGCCTATGTCACGATCATCGGCAAGGCCACCCAGGTCTACGCGCAACAGGCCGTCGCGGGCGGTGCGATGGTCGGCAAGGTCGACATGTCCGGCGGCAGTTCCGACGTGATCCCCGCTTACTCGGTCAAACCGATCGACGGCATTGCCAGCGCGCTGGGCGTCAGCGTCGGCTCCAACAAGGCGCGGTTGATCCTGGTCGATGACGACAACACCATGGCGTCGGTCAATGGCGTGCCGATGACCTTTGCCCAGGCAATGAGTGCGCACATCAACCAGGCCAACAACAAGGCCATCATCCTCATGGCCGGCACCATCGCCGAGGAAGGCGGCGACCGCGGCACGGTCTACTACACCACCAGCCTGGACGGCGGATCGATGGCCAGCCTCGCCAATTACTGCGGCATGGCCCAGATGGAGAAGATGGGCATCAACTGCAAAATCACCGCCCTGGGTTTCGATCCTGACCCCGACTACCATCCCAAGCAAGGCATGACGCTCGATTGGTATACCAACCTGCTGACCCAGGCGACGAGGAAAACCGCCACCCGGAACAGCCATACCCAGGAGATGATCGACGCCATCCTGAATACCGGCGACCTCAAACACCGCACCGTGCTGGTGCTGAAGGACAACGCCAGCTTCTCGGTGCCCGACAGCCTGCTCGGCCTCAATGGACCGGCTTCGATCCTCGAAGTCTGGTTCCCCGGCCAGGAAGACGGCAACATCGTCGCTGATCTCCTCTTCGGCAAGGCCAACCCCTCGGGCAAGCTGCCGGTCACCTTCCCCAGGGAAGGCAAGGGCTTCATGGACTACATAACGGCCGAGCAGTTCCCCGGCACGGTGGTGGGCGGCGTGCCGGTGGTCCGGTATAGCGAAGGGCTGAACATGGGCTACCGCTGGTATGACGCCAACTTCGTCGCCGCTGCCGGCTGCACGCTGACCAACGGCGTCAATGCCTGCATCGCCTTCCCGTTCGGCTACGGCCTCTCCTATACGTCGTTCTCTCTGACCAACCGCTCGGTGACGCAAAACGGCAGCAAGTAC
>JAVBSG010000126.1:0-11592 GCA_031547245.1 Propionivibrio sp. | reverse complement strand
GTCACCGCGCACCATTGCCGTCACCAAGACGCCGCCAATCTGCTTGACGCCGACCAGTTTGACGCGAGCCGCCTTGACCATGGCGTCGGAGGCGTCGATCAAAGCAACCAGTCCCTTGGTTTCAATCATGCCTAATGCTTCCATTTATACCTCTCCTTGACTAAAGCCCCTTATGGGGAACGATCAAAAAAACTGCATAGCCCATCCACACAGTCCTGCTCAAAAACACACCGCTAACCCGTACGCCGCGAACCATCCGCTTCCCGCGTTTCTTCCCGAGCCTCTCTGCCAGCCATCAACATGGCCAGCAAAGTCACTTCGATCATCTCTTTGGTGCTGCAGCCGCGCGACAAATCGTGCATCGGCTTGGCCAAGCCCTGGATCATCGGGCCCAATGCCGTATAGCCGCCCAGTCTCTGAGCGATTTTGTAGCCGATGTTTCCGGCTTCCAGCGAAGGGAAAACCAGAACGTTCGCCTGGCCGCCGATCGGACTGTCCGGCGTTTTCTGCGCCGCCACCTGCGGCACGATTGCCGCATCGAGTTGCAGATCGCCATCCACCATCAATTGCGGCGCACGCGAACGAATGATCTCCACGGCTTGGCGGACAGCATCGACCGTGGGATGGCGGGCACTGCCATGGCTGGAAAACGACAGGAGCGCCACCCTTGCCTCCGTTTCCGCCACTTGCCGATAATTGGCCGCCGCGCTGATCGCGATATCCGCCAGTTGCCCGGGCGTCGGCTGCGGCACTACGCCGCAGTCGGTGAACACCAACATTTGCTGAACCTGGCCGCACGGATTCTCCGGCGGCAGCATGAAGAAAATCGACGAAACGGTTTTGTTGCCTTCCGCCAGCCCCACGGTATGAATAGCCGCACGCAGCACGTTGGCTGTGGAGGAAAGATTTCCGCCGATGCATAAATCAACGTCGCCGCAGGCCAGCATCGCGGCGGCAAACCAGAGCGGCTCGCAAAGCCGCGCATCGATTTCCTCCGCGGAAGCTTTCGGCATGCGCAGCCGGAGATGTTCGGCATAGTGCCAACGATTCGACGAGAGTGCCGGATCGATGACCGGCACGCCGGCCATACCGAGCTGCTTTTGCCAGCAATAGCCGCGCATCTCGAACGGATTGGCCAACAATACGGGTTGCGCATATCCCTGCACGGACAATTCCCGCGCCGCCAGGATCGCCCGTTCATCCAGCGAATCCGGGAACACCACGCGGCGGGGATTCCGCCGGGCGCGTTCCTTGCAGAGCCGCATCAGTTCCATGCGCCCTCCTTGAGGGACAGGCCTTTTTTCTGCATGACGGCGATGATCATCAGCACATAAACGGCGCTGCTCATCCGGTTGAGGCCCTGCATGATGTCGGGACGCAGGACTTCGAAATCGCGATCGATATAAATCCCCGCCGCCGCCACCTCGGTCTCCCTGATCGACGCGCGCAGGAGATTGAGCCGCGCCGCCGACAGGCCGTGCGAGGCCTCCGGAACGATATGGTCATGCCCCAGATGCTTCCAGGGATCGTGCGAGATCCGGTGTATGGCTTCTTCGTCATGCGGCCCCATGCGGATCGGCGCCAGCGGCTCGCCGGTCACTTCCGCGCGCAGCACATTGCCGAGGCACGAACGCACATCCGACAGCCCCTGCGCGAGAAACTGCGAAACCACGGCGCCGTTCTGTTCCCCGGTTTTCTCCATCCATTCGGCCTGTATCCACACGGCGCAAGCGATCGCGCTGTCGATCCGGCCGCGGAATCCAATCCGCTCGTCGTTTTTCGGCACCAGCCTGTCGGCATTGAGGTGCGTCAAGACGTCGGGCTTGCCGCCGACATTCTGATGGCATAGCGCGCATTGCATGGGATGCCGGCCTTCACCACGGTCGCGGCCGGTCAGCGGATGAATGTGCGGACGCTGCGAAGAGGCGGCAGCGTTGCCCGAAACACTGGACGGTTTATCGTCGGCGTACTTGACTTGCAGGCGGCGGTCGGAAATCAGCGAATGGGCGGCCGGCGTCAGGCAGGCTCCGGCGGGCAGACAGATTTCTGCCCCTTCGGCCATGGCGCCGTGTTCACGCAGCCAGGTTTCGGTGATGTAGTTCTTCATGCCCGCGCCCCGCCCTGCCTCAGCACTCCGTCCAGTTCGCCGGATAAGCGACGTACAGGAAATGCACCCGGCTCGGCGTGCCGAATTCGATGCTCGATCCTTTGGGGATGAAAATCACGTCGCCCGCTTTTCCGACCACGGTCTGTCCTTCGCAACGGATATGCAGTTCGCCGTCGATGACGTAATCGACTTCGTCGTAGTTCAACGTCCACGGGAAGAAGCACTTCTCCCAGCTCATGAATCCCGCGGCGATGGCGCTGCCGTCGTCGGCCGTCACCACGTCGGCGATGCCGACCTGCTTGTCCTCGCCGGCGCCTTCGAAACGGCCGAGGCGAACCGAAGCGCCGCTGATCCGCTTGATGCCGCCCGCAATCTTGTCGGCTTCATACGCAGCCTGAGGCTCGCCCTTTTGTGCTGTATCCGTCGCCGCCTTTTTTGCAGACTGTTCGCCGGCAATTTTTCTGACCAGTTGATCCACCACGTCGGCGCTCACCGCTCCTTTCGGCAGCTGCGCCAGCACGGCCGAGCGAATTCTGGCCATGTCGTCGTTCGACATCGGTTTTTGCGCCGACGTTGCCTGGTCGCATTTTTGTCCCGGCTGTTCACACTGACTTGCCTCGACGATGGCGACACCGAGCTGATCGGCGACAGAGCGCGCTTCGGGCGTGACGATGCACTCGCCGCGCGTGACCGAAATACTTTTCTTTCCTGCCGCATGCTCTGCGCGAACCACTCCAGCGGTAACGAGTCGTTTCATGATTCCCCTATCCTCCAAATCCATACAGATAATCCCTGAATGCCGTCAGCGTTTCCGGCATCTGCGTGGAAACCCGGAAAACCGGGCCAGAAAATCCATGCTGACGCAGCAGGGCTTCCGCCCCGTCCGGATCCGATCCCGGCAAATCGATTTTCGTGATGGCTCCGACCACGCGCTTGCCGCCATTGACGTCCAGCAGTCCGGGCGGCAGACGGTACTCGGGATCGTTGCAGGCATGCACGTAGACCAGCGTATCCGCCTCGGCGGCGGTGTTGATCAGGGCGTGATACAGGCGCGGATGGCTGAAAAATTCCCCCGGCGTATCCACGACGCCGCCCTCGTAGTCCATGGCCTGCGTTTTCAAAACATCCCCTTGTTTTCCCGTCAACGCGTTGAACAAGGTCGTTTTCCCCGCCTCCACGGCGCCCAGCAGCACGAAACGATGATTATCAGTCATATGTCATGTCTTCGTCAGTGGACACACGGCGTAGTCCAGCAGGCTCTGCAGAACCTTCAGCGTCTGCAGCAACGCTTCCTCGACCGCGCCGACGGAACCGCAGATCACCAGGGCACCGGAAAATCGGTCCAGGAATCCTATCTGGATCGATGCCGCCTTGGTCGCCACATCGCCCGCGATGATGGCCGTTTCTCCCGGCGTCAGCGTCAATATGCCAATTGCTTCTGTTCCGGGTACGCCGATTTTTTTCGACAAATCCTCGGACGGATGGGCGATCAGGTGCGCCAAGGTCACCTGTTTTCCAGGAACGAATTCCTGGATGATGCGTTCCTTGACCGCAGATTTCGTATCGTCGTGAGGATTCAGCATATCCGTATCATCAGCACCCAGATTGCACCGCACACACGGCGGGAAACATTCGATTGACTGCAACTTTGCAAAAACCGGCATGCCGCGCCGACTCACAATCACCGGCAGCGAAAACCATTCTGCGTTGGTATAGTAGCCCCGCACTTTTTTTCGCCGCTAACAAAAATCGGCAAGTTTCGAGCTACCGGTCAAGCACTCGTGAATCGAAAGAAAGCCACCCCGACGGGCGGCGAAAACGGCGAGTGGTATAGATTACGTCAGTTGTTTTTAGCGCCTGCAGCCGCGCAAGGTTTCTGAAGGCAACTCATGGAACAGGTTCCGGTAGTCCGCCGCAAACTGGCTCATATGCCAGAATCCCCAGGCAGAGGCTACGTCCTGTACCGTCAACGGATGCATCGTCCGCTCTTTCAGCACCCGCCTGACGGCATTCAACCGCAATGCCTTGAGGTAAGTTACCGGACAGACGCCAAGGACCTCATGGAAGCAGTTCTGCAGGGTGCGCCGGCTGACGTGGAGATTCTCGCAGAGATCGACGACGGAAATGGGGCGGTCGGGATGCTCCAGCACATACTCTCTGGCGCGGGAAACCACCTTCCGGTAATTCTGGCGGCTACGGCGCGGCATATCCGCGAGGGAAGAATCGGCGAGCAGATCGACCAGCCTTGAAACGACCTCTTCTTCCATCATGCTGCAGGCGGCGGTCGACATGCTCCTCGTTTCGCTGACCCGCTTCGCCTCCTCAAGCGTGCGCACCAGATCGCACCAGAAATCTCTTTTGCGCTCGTGCAAAAGGGGGAACACTTCGCCCCGCCGCACGATATCCATCAAGCCGGGATGATCGGCAGTCTCAGCGTACTTGGTGAGAATGTGTTCATCGACCACGATTCCCAGGATGTCGTAGGCGTCCGGCGTCAACAGCTCCCAGTCCACGTTCCCCGGCCGCACGGCGATCGAATTGTTTTTCAGCGGGAAAATGTCGACGTAAGCATCCGCGCTGTCGAAGCGCGGCAAGCCGAACCAGAATGACCCCGGCCAGACGACGCATGTCTGCCGCAGTGCACGGTTGGTGCGTTCAAGAAAGAACTGCGTTTTCCCCAGCCAGATTTCGCTCGTCGCGCCATAAAACTGGCCGGCGCTGATCTGATCGTACTCCTGGTGCCATGCGGTGATATTGGCTGCCTGGTCGTCGGCGTCGCGAACCTCGCGGGTACGCAACAGCCCTGGAGAATCTCCCAGCAGAAAGTTCTCAGCCTCGCCAACGCCCATTTGGCCCGGCACAAAGGCATCGCCATCACGTGCAGATAAAGAATGTAAAGAGTCAGGCATAGCCCCTCCCCGCATAACTCAAACACTACGTGAATATAAACGTCTTTCATGAAGCTTCAGCCAATATGACATATAGCTCCATGCGTATCAGCACGCTCAATAATGTATTTCTCTTTTTTAACAATAGCCCAAAATTTTGGTAAAAAAAACAGATTGAACAAAAGGATCTGCAAACTTGCCGATTTTTGTTATCGCTGCCGAAAAAGTGCGGCGTACCATTTTCCGCAATGACTCATCAGGGGGCGTTTTGTTGTTGCATCCGAAAATGTTTTGTTGCTGCGCCCATTTTCCAAAAACCAGAATGCAGTAAAGCGCTTTTCTCGATACCAGTTTTTTTCATCATGCCATGGCGGCATTGACGGAGCCAAAAGCGCAGCGTTTCGCGCCGCGGCTCGACGACATTGCCGTATGACTTACTTTCTTGAGGTAACTTCCCTATGAAACTCAAGGCTCAGCTGTTCGGACAAACTTATTCGTTCAAAGACGTCAAGGAGGTTCTGGCCAAAGCCAACGAACCGCGCTCCGGCGACGTGCTGGCGGGCGTCGCCGCACAAAGCGCCCGCGAGCGCGTCGCAGCCAAATACGTGCTTTCCGAATTGACGCTGGCCGATCTGCGCAACAACCCGGCCGTTCCCTACGAAGAGGATTGCGTCACGCGCATCATCCAGGACGACATCAACGAAACCGCCTATGACAAGATCAAAAACTGGTCCGTCAGCGAGTTGCGCGAGCACATTCTTTGCGAAGCCACGAGCGATGCCGACATCGCCTTCCTGCGCAAGGGATTGACCTCGGAGATGGTCGCCGCCGTCGCCAAGATCTGCTCCAACGCCGATCTGATCTATGGCGGCAAAAAGATGCCGATCATCAAGAAGGCCAACACCACGATCGGGCTGCCGGGACGAATCTGTGCGCGCCTGCAGCCGAACGACACACGCGACAACATCGAGAGCATCCGCGCGCAGATTTTCGAGGGCTTGTCGTACGGTGTAGGCGATGCCGTCATCGGCGTCAATCCGGTGACCGACAACGTCGAGAACGTTCGCCGTCTGCTGGACACCATCTACGAAATCATCGAGAAGTACAACATTCCCACTCAGGGCTGCGTGCTGGCGCACGTGACGACGCAGATCGCCGCCATCAAGCAGGGCGCGCCGGGCGGCCTGATCTTCCAGAGCATCTGCGGCAGCGAAAAAGGGTTGAAGGAATTCGGCGTCACGCTCGACATGCTCGACGAAGCCGTGGAGATCGGCCGCACCCGCAACCGCCTGGCCGGTCCGAACTGCATGTACTTCGAAACCGGACAGGGCTCCGCGCTCTCCGCCGGCGCGCACCACGGCACCGACCAGGTGACGATGGAAGCGCGCAATTACGGCCTGGCCCGCCATTACGACCCGATGCTGGTCAACACCGTCGTCGGCTTCATCGGCCCGGAATATCTCTACAACGACCGGCAGATCATCCGCGCCGGACTCGAAGACCACTTCATGGGCAAGCTGTCCGGCATTTCGATGGGTTGCGACACCTGCTACACGAACCACGCCGAAGCCGACCAGAACTCCAACGAAAACCTGATGGTGCTGCTCGCTGCCGCAGGCTGCAACTACATCATGGGCATGCCGCTCGGCGACGACATCATGCTGAACTACCAGACCAGCGCGTTCCACGACACGGCGACGTTGCGGCAGTTGTTCAACTACCGTCCGGCGCCGGAATTCGAACGCTGGCTGGAAAAGCAGGGGTTGATGGAAAACGGGAAGTTGACTGCCGCCGCCGGCGACGCTTCTTTCTTCTTCTGAGCGTTGGGAGCGATTAACCATGGATCAAAGACAAATCGAAGACATCGTACGCGCCGTCATGGAAAAAATCGGCAGCGGCAACAGCAGCGCCGTGCAGGGAAAACCGCTAGGCGCCTCTCCTGCCGCATCGTCGGACGGCGGAGCGCTTCCCGACCTGGGGAGCGACAGCGTGAAGAACTGGATCGGCGTGCAAAAACCGAAGCACGCCGAGGTCCTGCAGGAACTGAAAAAGAGCACCGCGTCGCGCGTGTGCAGCGGACGCATCGGCACACGCCCGCGCACGACGTCGCTGCTGCGCTTCCTGGCCGACCACTCGCGCTCGAAGGATACGGTGCTGCAGGACGTGCCGGAAGAATGGCTGAAAAAAACCGGGCTGATCGAGGTGCAAAGCGAGATTACGGACAAGGATGAATACCTGACCCGTCCCGACCGCGGCCGCCGTCTGTCGAAAGCCGCCATCGACACGATCAGTGCGCAATGCAAGAAAAATCCGCAGGTTCAGGTCGTCGTCTCCGACGGCTTGTCCACCGATGCGATCACCGCCAACTACGACGAGATTCTGCCGCCGTTGCTGAAGGGCTTGGAAAGCGCCCGCCTCGATGTCGGCACACCGTTTTTCGTTCGCTACGGCCGCGTCAAGCTCGAAGACCAGATCGGCGAGCTGCTCGGAGCCAAGGTCGTCATCCTGTTGATCGGCGAACGTCCCGGCCTGGGGCAGTCCGAAAGCCTGTCGTGCTACATGGTCTACAGCCCGACGGCCGAAACGGTCGAAGCCGACCGCACCTGCATATCCAACATTCACCACGGCGGCACGCCGCCGGTGGAAGCTGCCGCCGTCATCGTTGACCTGGCCAAGCGGATGCTGGAACAGAAGGCTTCCGGCATCGCCTTGAACAAATGATCGTATTGGCTTACTGGAGATAATCTCATGGCTGTCCTCGACCTCATCAAACCCAGCGTAAAAGCGGTACGATTGATCGCCTCGATCGCGCCGGACATGAAACAGCAGCTCAAGCTGCCCGAGCACATGAACAGCGTCGGCCTGCTGACGGCAGACTCCGACGACGTCACCTACATTGCCGCCGACGAAGCCACCAAGCAGGCGCAGGTCGAAGTCGTCTATGGCCGTTCGCTCTACGCGGGCGCCGCACACAGTTCCTCGCCCACGGCGGGCGAAGTCATCATCATGCTGGGCGGCCCATCGCCTGCTGAAGTCCAGGCCGGCCTGGACGCCATGATCGCCACCATCGAAGACGGCCCGGCATTTCGTTGGGCCGACAACGACGAGACGACCGCGTTTCTGGCGCACCTGGTCTCGCGCACGGGCACGTACCTGTCCGGACTCGCCAATATCCCGGCAGGCGATCCCATCGCCTACCTGATCGCGCCGCCGCTGGAAGCCACCTACGGTCTGGATGCGGCCATCAAGGCTGCCGATGTCAAGATGGCCATGTACGTGCCGCCGCCGTCCGAGACGAACTATTCCGGCGCCTTCCTGACCGGCTCGCAAGCCGCCTGCAAGGCCGCCTGCAACGCGTTCACGGAAGCCGTGCTGGAAATCGGCCGCAATCCCATTCGTTGCGGATGACGGTGACAGAGGCGTCTGCCGCTAGACGCCGAACGACAGTGGAGTGGTGAGTTCAATGGAAATCAACGCATTCGGATTGATCGAAGTGCGCGGTCTGGTCACGGCCATCGAAGCCGCCGACGCCATGCTCAAATCGGCCAACGTGCGGCTGATCCGGCAGCAGCAGACCAACCCCGGACTCATCACCCTGATCGTCGAAGGCGACCTCGCCGCCTGCCGGGCGGCCGTCGACGCCGGGGCGGCCGCCGCCGCGCGGCTGGGCGAAGTCGTCAGCCGGCTGGAAATCGGCCGCCCGGACAACGACACCGAACGGATGGTGCTGTCGCTGATTTCCCGCTCCGACGGCAAAGACGGCATCGAGCCGCCAGCGGGAACGCAGGCGGCTCCGCCGCTCGCGATTGCCGCGCCGCCGTCTTCCGAAGAACTGAACGCCAACGATCACAATGCCAGCCGCAAGGCAATGCTGGCTTATATCGCCGCCAGCGCAAAAGGCAGAAGCTGGATGGAAATCACTCGCCGTTTTCCCGAATATGCCGGCCACAAACATGTTCTGGAAGAAATGGTCAAGAAAGGTGCATTGCGCAAAACCGGCAATCGCTACCTCAAGCCAGTGAAATAACACTTCGCGGGGGTAAACAGGCGAATGACCGGGACGGTACAGGATATTGCTCAAAAGGTCTTCCAGGCCGGCGTCGTCGGCGCCGGCGGAGCGGGATTCCCCACGCATGTCAAGCTGCGCGCCAAGGCGGAGATATACCTCGTCAACGGCGCGGAATGCGAACCGCTGCTGAAGGTCGACCAGCAGCTCGCGGTACAGGAAGCCGCCCTGCTGATCCGCGGCCTGGCGCTCGGCATGCAGGCCACCGGCGCCCGCGAAGGCATCATCGGGCTCAAGGCGAAGTATGCCGAAGCCATTGCCGCCCTGGAGCCGCTGCTGCATCCGAACATGCGCATCCATATCCTCCAGGACATATACCCTTCGGGAGACGAAGTCATCACCATCTGGATGGCGACGGGCAGGCGCGTACCGCCGGGAGGCATCCCGCTCGACATCGGAGTCGTCGTCAGCAACGTGCAAACGCTGATCAACGTGGCCCGCGCCGTCGACAGCGGCATTCCCGTCACGCAGCGCACGCTGACCGTCACCGGCGCGGTCAGGCAGCCGCTGACCGTTACCGTGCCGGTAGGAACCTCGCTGCGCGAAACCATCCCGCTGGCGGGCGGCCTGAGTATCGAAGAAAAAAGCGCGGCCTACATCGACGGCGGCCCGATGATGGGCAGGCTGCTCGATTCGCTGGACACTCCAGTCACCAAAACCACCGGCGGCATCATCGCGCTTCCCGACGATCATCTGCTGATCCGGCGGCGGCGCAGCGACATGCGCTCCGTTCTCAACATGGCGCGAACAGTGTGCGAGCAATGCCTGCTGTGTACCGAACTTTGCCCGCGCCACCTGATCGGGCACGAACTGCCGCCGCACCTGATCGTCCGCTCGGTCAACTACAACCACATCGCTCAGCCCTCCGTCCTGCTGTCCGCCCTGACATGTTCGGAATGCGCCATCTGCGAAGCCTACGCCTGTCCCGTGGAAATATCTCCGATGCGCATCAACCAGGCGCTCAAGGCTCAATTCCGGGCCGAGGGCGCCCGCTACGAAGGAGCATTGCGATCGGCCGATCCGATGATCGACGGCCGCCTGATTCCCATTTCGCGGCTGGTTGCACGTATCGGCCTTACCCAATACAACCGCAAAGCGCCTCTGTCGCCGCAGCATCATTCGCCCGAACGCGTGGCGATAAAACTGCGGCAGCACATCGGCGCTCCCGCCGTGGCCAACGTCGCCGCAGGCGATTCCGTCCGCTGCGGCCAGTGCATCGGCGACATTCCGGACGGCGCACTGGGCGCTCCCATACATGCCAGCATCGACGGTACCGTAACAAGCGTCACGAGCGACGCGATTTATATCGAGAGGTAAACCGTGCACCATGCTATCGGCCTGATCGAACTGAACAGCATTGCCAAGGGCATCGAGGCGGGCGACGCCATGCTGAAAACGGCTGAAGTCACGCTGCTGGTTGCCAAGACCATTTGCCCGGGCAAATACATCGTCATGATCGGCGGCGATGTCGCGGCGGTCCGGCAATCCGTCGCATCCGGCTCAGCCCTGGCCGAGCACGTGCTGGTTGACCAGTTCGTCATTCCCAACATCCACGCATCCATCCTGCCGTCGATCAGCGGCGTCACGCCGATCGACGAAATGCGCGCCGTCGGCGTCGTGGAGACCTACAGCGTCGGAGCCTGCATCGAGTCCGCCGACGCCTCGGTCAAGGCCGCCAATGTCACTCCCATCCGTACGCATCTTGCCTTCGGCATCGGAGGCAAATGTTACTACGTGCTGACCGGCGACGTCGCCGACGTCAACGCTGCAGTCCAAGCCGGCGCCGACCTGGCCGGCGCAAAGGGGCTGCTGGTGCAGTACACGGTAATCCCGAGGCCTCACCGGCAACTGGTGGAAGCGCTTCTTTAACCACAATCGGTTTTTTTTCAAGGAGGATCTATGAAGAAAGTTCGCCTAACCCTTCTCGCCACGGCCATCGCCGCCGCATTGTCCCTCACGGCATGCACCACCACGCCGATGTCGTCGGCCTCAACACAAGCTGTCGCGGAAACCACGCGGCTGTCGCAGGTCAAGCTGATCGAAGGCAACTGGGATGCGTTCAATCGCGCCCAGCTCGACAAGATGATCGCCACCTACGGCAAATTCAGCCCGAACTACAATCCGGCCAAGCCGCCCTACGCGGTTTTCGATTGGGACAACACGACCGTCTTCCTGGACATCGAAGAGGCCACGCTGATTTATCAGCTGGAAAACCTGCGTTTCGGCGCCACGCCGGAGCAGATGGATAAAGCGATCCGCATGAACATCCCGACGAAGGACTTCACGCAGAGCTTCCGCAACGCCGCCGGACAACCCATCAATATCGACAAGATCGCCCAGGACATTACCAGCAGCTACACCTGGATCTACCAGAACTACGTCGGAATGAAGGGCGAAAAAACGCTGAAGGAAATCCAGAAGACGCCGCAATACAAGGACTTCACCACCAAGGTCCGTTTCCTTTACGAAGCCATCGGCGACACTTTCGACCACGCCACGTCCTATCCCTGGATCACCTATCTGTTCACCGG
>JAVBSG010000004.1:0-62022 GCA_031547245.1 Propionivibrio sp. | reverse complement strand
CGCGCTCCTGCAGCACATGTCGCTGCTGTTCATCCCGGCGGGCGTCGGCATCATGCTGCACGTCCAGCGCGTCGGCAGCGAATGGCTGCCGATCACGGTGTCACTCGTCATCAGCACCTTTGCCGGCATCGGCGTCACGGCCGCGGTCATCAAGGCCATGTTGCCCAAAGGGTCCGACCGCACGCCCGGAGACCGCCCGTGAGCCCCATGCCGCCAAGCGAAGTATGGGTGTACGTGAGCGCTTCGCCGCTGTTCGGCCTGGCCCTCACGCTGCTGGCCTATATCGCCGGCCTCTGGCTGTTCAAGCGTAGCGGCCAGCACCCGCTGGCCAACCCGGTGCTGATCGCCATCTGCCTGATCACCCTGCTGCTGTGGTCGACGGATACGCCCTATCAACGCTATTTCGACAGCGCCCAATTCATTCATTTCCTGCTCGGCCCCGCCACGGTGGCCCTGGCCGTGCCGTTGCACGCCTACTGGCGCCGGCTGCGGCAGATGGCCCTGCCGCTCGTCGTAGCACTCTTCGCCGGTTCGATGACGGCGGCTTTCTCCGCCATGTGGCTGGCCAGGCTGTTCGGCGCCTCGCCTGAAACCGTCCTTTCGCTGGCGCCCAAGTCGGCCACCACGCCGATCGCCATGGGCGTGGCCGAAAAGATCGGCGGCATTCCCTCGCTCACCGCCGTGCTGGTCATCCTGACCGGTATCCTGGGAGCCATGGGTTTTCCGGCTTTTTTCCGGCTGATCAAGATCCGCAACCACGCCGTCCAGGGTTTTGCCGTCGGCCTCGCCGCGCACGGCCTCGGCACCGCCCGTGCCTTTCTCGTCAGCGAGGAGATGGGCGCCTTCGCCGCGCTCGGCATGGGCTTGAACGGCGTGTTGACGGCGGTGCTTCTGCCGGTACTGTTATCCTTGTTGCCTCATTGAAAGGGAAACCATGAACTCACCGCTCCCCCCGCTGACCAGCGTCGAAGCCCGTATTCTCGGCGTGCTCGTCGAAAAGGAAAAAACCACTCCGGATGCTTATCCGCTGACGGTGAACAGCCTGACCGCCGGCTGCAATCAGAAAACCTCACGCGATCCGGTGATGAACCTCCATGAAAGCGAAATCCAGGCCACGTTGGAAGAATTGCGCAGCCGTTCCCTGGTCATGGAAGACTACGGCGCCTCCGGCCGCGTGCTGCGCTACACGCAGAATTTCGGCAAATGCTACGGTTTGCCGCAGGCCAGCGTCGCCTTGCTCGCCGTCCTGGCGCTGCGAGGCCCGCAAACGGTGAGCGAACTGCGCGCCAACTGCGAACGCCTTTACCGCTTCGACGATGCTTCCTCCGTCGAAGCCTACCTGGAGGAACTGGCGGCACGTAGCAGCGGCGCGCTGACCGTCAGACTGCCCAAACAGCCCGGCTCGCGCGAACACCGCTGGGCGCATTTGCTCTGCGGCGACGTATATCCGGCGGCAGCGGCTGAATCGCCAAACGCCACGCCCCACTCCGCCGACCTGGAAGAAAGGGTTGAGCGCCTCGAACAGGAAGTCCGCGAACTGCACGAGACTGTCGCCCGCCTGTGCGCCATAGTCGACGCTGCGAGAAACGCGCCTGGGGAGCACATTGGAAGCTAAAAAACACAACGCTTTCAGTTTTTCATCAACCCCTGGGTCTCGATAAATGACAGGATTTCTTCCAGCCCCTGGTTGTTTTTCAGATTGCTGAAGACGAAGGGTTTGCCAGCACGCATTTTGCGGGCATCTCGGTCCATGATCTCCAATGATGCGCCAACCAGAGGGGCCAGGTCGATTTTATTGATGACCAGCAGATCGCTCTTGGTGATGCCCGGACCGCCTTTGCGTGGGATCTTGTCACCGGCGGACACGTCTATGACATACAGCGTCAGATCGGAGAGTTCCGGCGAAAAGGTGGCCGCGAGATTGTCGCCCCCCGATTCGACGAAGATGATCTCCAGACCCGGGAAACGGCGATTGAGGCGATCGATGGCTTCCAGATTGATCGAGGCATCCTCGCGGATGGCGGTATGCGGACAGCCGCCCGTCTCCACGCCCAGGATACGCTCCGGCGCGAGCGCTTCGTTGCGGACCAGGAACTCGGCATCCTCGGCAGTGTAGATGTCGTTGGTGACGACGGCGATGTTGTAACGGTCGCGCAGCGCGCGGCACAGCACCAGGGTCAGCGCGGTCTTGCCCGAGCCGACCGGGCCGCCGATGCCGACGCGCAAGGCGGTTGGCGCAGAAGGTGCCGAGGCGTTCATAGCGGATTCCTCAGAAAATATACATTTATCATGACCGAAACAGGCGCGTGTATTGCGTTTCGTGCAGGCTGCTGGCCATCGCCAGTCCGGGCGTGAAGTTCTCCCAGCCGCCTTCGGCGCGTTCGACGGCCTGTTGCGCCAGCGCGGGTAGATCCGCCGCCAGTTGCAACAGGATCTTTTGCCCCTGGGTTTGCCCCAGCGGGACGAGTTTGACGGCCGCCATGACCTGGTTTTCCAGCCACGCCCATAGATAGGCCTGCGCGGCGCCCATCGCGGACAACCGCCAATGGCTGGCCGCCGCGGCCCAGGCGGTGGGATAGGCCGTTTCACCCATGGCCTGCAAGGTGTTCCGCGTATAGTTGGGGATGCCGTCGAGGTCGCCCAGCAGCCGCGCCATCGAATATCCCATTTGCAGTGTTTCGGCCCGCAATTCCGCCGTTTCACGCAACGCGATGAAGGTTTCGTTCAGTTCGCGCACGGCTTGGGTATTCTCGCCACGCCACGCTTTTTTCATGGCAATCATCATCGGCACTTCGCAGCGTATCAAAGAAAAATGCAGTACGTCGGCAATCCATTGCCGGGCCAGATCGGCTCCTTGCCTATCGGGCGGCTTGTGGTCGATGATCTGCTCCAGCCCCTGCGAGTACGAAAAAGCGCCGACAGGCAAGGCCGGGCTGGCAAGGTGCAGCAGATGTGCCAATGGATCGTTCATGGTGACGTTTATGTTGCGTCCATGGCATGGATACGGACTTCCGTCGCACCGCGTCCGCCATGGTGATGCCCCTGCGCATACGCGCCGGCCTCGGGTTCAAATGGCGCCTGCAGGGAGCAGACTCTCGCCCCCAGGCCGACCAGCATATCCTCCAGCACATGATCCGCCTGGATGCGCAACCAATGTCCGTCCCCATCCGTACCGATTTCGACGGCGACATGGCGGTTGCCCAGGTGATACGCCGCGCGAGCGAGGTCGAGCATCCCGGAGCAGCGGGCTTCGAGCAGTTGTTCGGGCGCGGCGACGACTTCGATGATGCATCCTGCATGGCTTCGCAGTTTGTCCCCGCCGCGCAGGATCGTGCCGCGCGGCAAAAACAGGCCGGCTTCCGCACCGCTCGCCAGGCTTGTGCGCAGGCGGCTTTTGGTGCGGGAATCGAAGTCCAGCAGCAGTTTGTCGGTGGCGGGAAGATCGCCATGGTAGGTTTTTTCGATCAGTAGCATAGTGTGGTCAGAACAATCAGAACAGGAAGTAACGTTGCGCCAGCGGCAGTTCCGTGGCCGGTTCGCAGACGAGCAACTGTCCGTCCGCACGGACTTCGTAGGTTTCGGGATCGACCTGCAGATCGGGGGCGTAGTCGTTGTGGATCATGTGCCGCTTGGTGATGGCGCGGGTATCGCGGATGGCCTCCAGCGGCTTGTGCAAACCCAGCTCCGTCAGTGCCGGGTTGTTGAGCGCGGCTTGCGAAACGAAGGTGACCGAAGTGCTCAACGCCCGGCCAAGAGCGCCGAACATCGGGCGGTAATGCACGGGCTGCGGCGTGGGGATGGAAGCGTTGATGTCGCCCATTGCCGCGCAGGCGATCATGCCGCCTTTGACGATCAAGCTGGGTTTCACGCCAAAGAAAGCCGGCTTCCATAGCACCAGGTCGGCCAGCTTGCCCGCTTCGACCGAACCGACGAGATGCGATATGCCATGAGCAATCGCCGGGTTGATGGTGTACTTGGCGACGTAGCGTTTGACACGCCCGTTGTCGTGGCGCGAGGAATCGCCGGCCAATGCGCCGCGCTGCAGCTTCATCTTGTGTGCCGTCTGCCAGCAGCGCAGGATGACTTCGCCGACGCGTCCCATGGCCTGCGAGTCGGAAGAATACATGCTGATCGCCCCCAGGTCGTGCAGGACGTCCTCGGCGGCAATGGTTTCGCGGCGGATGCGCGATTCGGCGAAAGCGATGTCCTCGGCAATCGCGGCGTCCAGGTGATGGCAGACCATCAGCATATCAAGGTGCTCGTCCAGCGTATTGACGGTGTAAGGCCGCGTGGGGTTGGTGGAGGAAGGCAGGACGTTGTCGCGTCCGACCACGCGCAGAATGTCCGGCGCGTGGCCGCCGCCTGCGCCCTCGGTATGGAAACTGTGGATCGTGCGGTTTCTGAAGGCATCGACGGTGGTTTCGACAAAGCCGCTTTCGTTGAGCGTGTCGGTATGAATGGCCACCTGCACATCGTATTCGTCGGCCACCGACAGACAGTTGTCGATGGCCGCCGGCGTGCTGCCCCAGTCTTCATGCAATTTCAGGCCGATGGCGCCCGCCTCGATCTGCTCGCGCAAGGGCGCGGGCAGGCTGACGTTGCCCTTGCCGAGAAACCCCAGATTCATGGGCAGCACCTCGGCGGCTTCCAGCATGCGGTGGATATGCCATGGTCCTGGAGTGCAGGTGGTGGCCAATGTTCCGGTGGCGGGCCCGGTGCCGCCGCCAAGCATAGTGGTGATGCCGGAAGCCAGCGCTTCTTCGATCTGTTGCGGACAGATGAAGTGGATATGGCTGTCGATGCCGCCCGCGGTGACGATCATTCCCTCGGCGGCGATGATTTCCGTGCCCGCGCCGATCGGAATGGTGATTCCCGGCTGCACGTCGGGGTTGCCGGCCTTGCCGATCGCCTGGATGCGCCCATTCTTGAGGCCGATGTCGGCCTTGACGATCCCCCAGTGATCGAGGATCAAGGCATTGGTGATGACCGTGTCGGCCACCTCGGCGCTACACTGCTGGCTCTGCCCCATGCCGTCGCGGATGACCTTGCCGCCGCCGAACTTGACCTCCTCGCCGTAAATCGTGTGGTCGCGCTCGACTTCGATAAACAGTTCGGTATCCGCCAAGCGAACGCGGTCGCCCGTGGTGGGACCGAACATTTCTGCATAGGCGCGGCGAGATATCTGTGTCATATTTCCTGTTCCTGCAGCGGACCCTGCACCAGGCCCCGAAAACCGAATACCTTACGTTCCCCGGCGTAATCGACCAGTTCGACGGTACGGCTCTGCCCGGGCTCGAAACGCACGGCGGTGCCGGCGGCGATGTTCAATCGCGTGCCCCGCGCGGCCGCACGATCGAACGACAGCGCGGCATTGGTTTCCGCGAAGTGATAATGGGAGCCGACCTGAATCGGACGATCGCCCGTGTTGACGACGACCAGCGTTTGCACGCGGCGGCCTGCATTGAGTTCCACCTCCCCATCATCCGTCAGAATTTCGCCAGGATGCATGGTTGGTTCTCCTATAGCGAGGTACTCAGTAAGCCGATGCCCAGTATGGAAACGAAGAGTCCGATCAGGCGTGGCCACAGCGCGCTCACGCGCTTCAAAACCATGCCGATAACCAATCCGATGACGTGCAGCAGGATCGTGCCGGCGATCATGCCGGTCAGAGCGCCACCGATGCTTTGCGCATGCGACAGCTCGGTGCCGTGCGCCATGCCATGAAAGAGCGCGAAAGCGCCAACCAGGGTACCCGCGGCGATGGTCGGCAACGATGTGCGAGTGGCGAGCAGCAAACCGATGACGAGCAGGGAAACGGCCACCATGGGTTCGATGACGACGGGCTGGATTCCGCCGACGCCCAACAGCGCGCCGGTCAGCAGCAGCACGGCGAACGCCAAGGGTGCAACCCAGACGCGGCGGGCCGTCATCGCACTCCAGATGCCGACAGTGGTCATGGCCGCCAGATGATCCAGTCCCGTGAATGGATGGACGGATCCCTGCATCATGCCGTTCAGATGATGCATGCCGGCATCGCTCCCCGTATGCGCGAATACAATCGCGGGCAGCAGAGTGAATATCCCAGCGACGGTTATTGAAGTGAGTATTCGCATGGCGTTTCCTTTCTAAAAAATGGGGTGATGAACAGTGACCAGCTTGGTGCCGTCCGGGAAAGTGGCTTCAACCTGGATATCGGGAATCATCTCGGCAATGCCGTCCATGACATCGCCGCGCGTGAGCAGCGTAGCGCCGTAGCTCATCAATTCGGCGACGCTTCGGCCGTCGCGCGCGCCTTCCATGATGGCCGCCGAAATGTAGGCAACGGCTTCCGGGTAGTTGAGTTTGAGCCCGCGCGCTTTGCGGCGTTCGGCCAGCAAGGCGGCGGTGAAGATCAACAGCTTGTCTTTTTCGCGGGGTGTGAGTTCCATGGTATTTAAGCCATATCAGGTTGCCCAGATGCGCAGCGGCCGGGCTTCGCGTTGCAGCCAGCAAGGGCGGACTATTTGCCGCAATCGGATGAAATGCTGGCGCACCGCTTCGCCTGAGGAAGACAGAATACGCACCAGGGTGATGTCGGGCAGCGCGGTCACGGCGCATATTCCTTGTGAAAACTCGATTTTGCGCAGCGCGTCGAGCAGACCTTTGTCGAGCGGCATACCGGCAAGCCACAACGTGCCGAAAACGGTATGTCCCCGTAATCCAGCCGGCGATTGCAGCAGCGGATCGTTGCCCCGCAGACGCCCGCGTTCGCTCCATACCAGCCTGCCCCCACGGCAGCAATCGATCCGCTGGACGAGCTCTCCTTGCGTGAAGCGTTCATTGTGGGCGCTACGTCCCAGGCAGGTGATGTCCCAACCGAGCATGCGGGCGCCGGCGTCCAGTTCCAGATGCGTCTTCATCACCACTTGTGCCGCATCGAAAACGATATTCTCCTGGGGCAGCCATTCGATCACGCTGCCGGCCTGCGCATGCAAATTGAGTATCTGGCTGCTTTGCGCGCCCTGGCTGCGATACCACTTGGTCGCCCCCGGCGTGCTGAGCACGGCCTGCGCACCGTGATGCAGATGCAGATCGATGCGCAGCCGATCGCCCGCGGCAATGCCGCCGGGCGGGTGTACGACGATGACATGGCAAGGATCGGTCCCTTCCGGGTAAAGCCGTTTTTGCACGCGCAACGGGCCGGTGTGCCGTCGTTGCGCCAGCACTGTTCCCCGCTCGCGCTGTTCGAACCCCAGTTGCAGATGCGCCTGCCATCCGGGCAAGGCGGCTGGAGCGGTCCGGGAGGTGTCAGTGGAGGAGTGGAGGTCGCTGTACATTTGACGAAATCAGATGCTGACCAACTGCCGGATGTTTTCGCTGTCCATTTCCGAACCGGGTCCGGCCTTGACGATTTCTCCGCGCGACATCACGGCATACCGATCAGCCAGCGAGCGGGCAAAGTCGTAGTACTGTTCAACCAGCAGAATCGCCATTTCGCCGCCTTGCGCCAGTTGCCGAATGACGCGTTCGATATCCTTGATGATCGAAGGCTGAATGCCTTCGGTGGGCTCATCGAGAATCAGCAGTTTCGGACGCATGGTCAGCGCGCGTGCAATGGCCAGCTGCTGCTGTTGTCCGCCGGACAGATCGCCGCCGCGCCTGGCAAGCATATCCTTGAGTATCGGGAACATCTCGAAGACGCCAGGTGGAATGCCGCGCTTTGCCGAGCCATTGGCAAGGCCCATCTGGAGGTTTTCTTCGACGCTCAGCCGCGGGAAGATTTCACGGCCCTGCGGCACACAGGCAATTCCCAGCGCTGCCCGTTTGTCCGGCGGCAGGCGCGTGATATCCTGCTCTCCCCAGCGGACGCGGCCGCTGCTGACGGGCAGCAGCCCCATGATGCACTTGAGCAGAGTGGTTTTGCCCACGCCGTTGCGTCCCAGCAGAGCGGTGACGCACCCCTTTTCGAGGCCCAGACTGATGCCTCGCAGCGTATGGCTGCTGCCGTAATGCTGGTGCAGGGCGTCGATATGTAACATGCGTCATATGTCCAGTCGTCGGGGATCTGCCATCGTTGGCCGATTCAGCGCCCCAAATAAACCTCGATCACTCTTTCGTCATGCTGCACTTTGTCCAGCGGACCTTCCGCCAGCACGCGGCCTTCATGCAAAACGGTCACCTTGCGCGAAATCTGGCGAATGAAATCCATGTCGTGCTCGACGACAATCAGCGTGTATTGGCCGGCCAGCGATAGAAAAAGTTCGCCGCTGCGTTCGGTCTCTTCGTCGGTCATGCCGGCAGCCGGTTCGTCGAGCAGCAGCAGCTGCGGCTCCTGCATCAGCAGCATGCCGATCTCCAGCCACTGTTTCTGCCCGTGAGCCAGATTGCCGGCCTGGCGATATGCGTGCTCGGCAAGGCCGACAGTTTCCAGCGTGCGTTCGATCAGCACTTTTTGCGTGGAGCTGAGACGGGCGCGCAGGCTATGCCAGAGCCTCTTGTCCACTTTCATCGCCAGTTCGAGATTGTCGAACACGCTCAATCGTTCGAATACGGTCGGTTTCTGAAATTTGCGTCCAATGCCGGCATGGGCGATCTGTGCTTCGTTCAGGCGCAGGAGGTCGATGGCCTGGCCGAAGAAAGCGCTGCCGGAATCCGGTTTCGTTTTGCCGGTCATCACGTCCATCATGGTGGTCTTGCCCGCGCCATTGGGGCCGATGATGCAGCGCAGTTCGCCGCGATCGATGGTCAGCGTGAGCCTGTCGAGCGCGCGGAAACCGTCGAAACTGACGGTAATGTCTTCCAGGTAAAGGATGGGACCGTGCGTGGTATCCAGCTGCGAGCCGTCGACCAGACGCTCCAGGCCAACGGCGCGCGGCTCCCGGCTGTCGATACGGCTATCCGCATGCCCGATCCATTCGATGCTTTCAGCATGCATGCCTATGCCCTCCTGCGCCGGATGAGGCCCATCAGGCCTTGCGGCAGATAGAGCGTCACGGCGATGAAAACCAGGCCGAGGAAATACAGCCAGTATTCGGGAAAGGCGACGGTGAACCAGCTTTTCATGCCATTGATCAGTCCGGCGCCAAGCAGCGGGCCGAGCAGCGTGCCGCGTCCGCCGACGGCGACCCAGATGGCAATCTCGATCGAATTGGAAGGCGACATTTCGCCCGGATTGATGATGCCGACCTGCGGCACGAACAACGCCCCCGCCAGTGCGCAAATGATGGCCGACAGCGTCCAGATGAAGAGTTTGTAGGGCAGCGGATTGTAGCCGGAAAACATGACGCGCGATTCCGCATCGCGAATGGCCATGAGTACGCGTCCGAGCTTGGAGGTGACGATGTAGCGCGCGCCGAGCAGGCAGGCCATCAGCAGCAATGCGGTGGCGGCGAACAAGGCCACGCGCGTTTGCGGTGCGGTAATGGAGTAGCCAAGCAGGCGTTTGAAATCGGTAAAACCGTTGTTGCCGCCAAATCCCGTTTCATTACGGAAGAACAACAGCATGGCGGCGAACGTCAGCGCCTGGGTGATGATGGAAAAATACACGCCCTTGATGCGCGAACGGAAAGCGAAGAAACCGAAGACGAAGGCCAGCAGGCCGGGCACCAGAACGATCAGCGCCAAAGCGTAGAGAAAATGCTCCGTGCCCTGCCAGTACCACGGCAGTTCCTTCCAGTCGAGAAAAACCATGAAGTCCGGCAGCGCGTTGCGGTAGCTGCCGTCCGTCCCGATCGAACGCATCAGGTACATGCCCATGCCATAACCGCCGAGCGCGAAAAACAGGCCATGGCCGAGGCTGAGAATGCCGGTGTAGCCCCACACCAGATCCATCGCCAAAGCAACAATGGCATAACACATGATCTTGCCGATCAGCGTGACCCAGT
The DNA here is from genome assembly GCA_031547245.1 of Propionivibrio sp. Lineage (GTDB taxonomy): Bacteria > Pseudomonadota > Gammaproteobacteria > Burkholderiales > Rhodocyclaceae > Propionivibrio. Next base: position 52,159 of record JAVBSG010000004.1, on the reverse strand, counting down.
AGGCGGACAGATGCTGTGCGTGATTTTCCGGCACCCACAGGTTGAGCGCGGGCACGACGGCGAGCGTCAGCACCGCGAACAGCAGCAGCCACCATGCGCCTTGCGCGCCCAACAGGCGGCGGCCGATCGACAGCGACGACGGATGATCACGCATCGGCAAAGCGTCCTTTCAGCGCAAACAGGCCTTGGGGCCGCTTCTGGATGAAGACGATGATGATGCCGAGGATGGCGATCTTGGCCAGCACGGCGCCCGTCCAGCCTTCGAGGAATTTGTTGAGAACGCCAAGGCCGAGCGCTGCATAGATCGTTCCGGCGATCTGTCCGACGCCACCGAGCACGACGACCATGAAGGAATCGATGATATAGCCCTGCCCCAATTCGGGACCGACGTTGCCAACCTGCGACAAAGCGCAGCCGGCCAGCCCGGCGATGCCGGCGCCCAGTCCGAAGGAAAGCATGTCGACGCGCGGCGTCGCCACTCCCATGCAGCGGGCCATCGCCCTATTCTGCGTAACGGCGCGGACGAATAGCCCCAGCCGCGTGCGCGCAAGGATAAGCATGACAGCCAGCACGACAAGCGCGGCGAAGGCGAGAATCGCCAGCCGGTTGTAGGGCAGCACGAGGTTGGCGTAGATTTCGATGCCGCCGGAGAGCCAGGAGGGATTTTCGACGGTGACGTTTTGCGCGCCGAACACGCTGCGCACGCATTGAATCAACACCAGGCTGATGCCCCAGGTAGCCAACAGGGTTTCCAGCGGACGACCGTAGAGATGGCGGATGACGATGCGCTCCATGGCTATGCCGATCAACGCCGAGATGAAAAAGGCAACGGGAACGGCGAACAGCGGGTACCAGTCGAAGAGCGCCGGGAAATGCTGCTGCACGAGATTTTGCGTAACATAAGTGGCATAAGCGCCTGCCATTATCAGTTCGCCATGCGCCATATTGATGACGCCCATCAATCCAAAAGTAATAGCCAGGCCGAGTGCGGCGAGCAACAGGATGCTGGCCAGAGACAGGCCGGTGAACAGGCCATTCAGCCATTCGCCGCGCGACAGGCGGGCGTCGATGGCGTTGACGGCGCTCTTCGCCGCCACGCGGATAGTTTCATTCGGCTCTGTGTATTGATTGCCTTTTTTCTCCAACAACGCGAGCAGCAACTGTTTGCCGGCCGGATCGCTGCCTCGGCCCAGGACCTCGATCGCCGCCAGCCGAGCAGCCGGATCATGGCTGTTCAGTTGCGTGGTGGCGAGGGTGTTCTCCAGCAGAGCGCGAATTTTATTGTCCTGTTCTGCGGCAAGGGCTTTATCCAGCAATGGCAGCAGCGCCTCGTCGGGGTTGCCCTGCAGGGTTTCAACGGCATCGAGACGCACCGCTGCATCGGGCGATGAAAGCCGTATGGCGGCCAGCGCATTGGCGATGGCGCTGCGAATCCGATTGTTGATGACGATGCTTTCGGCATTTTCTGGAACGGCTGGAAGCTTTTCCCCGCTGAAGGCATCGCGGACTATGTCATCCTCGAAGATGATCAGCTGTTCCCCCGCAACGATGCCGAGGCTGTCGTTATGCAGCGCTTCCAGCAACGGCAGCGTTTCGCTGTCCGGATGGCTGGCCCATTCCGCCAGAACGGTGATTTTCCCGTCGTTATCGCCATTGGCGAATTCCAACCATTGCTCGCGATCCGGGGCGGCGTAGGCACGGCTTATGCCAGAGAGAACGGCGAGCAGCACGACAGCAATCCGCAGCGACCATTTGTGCATGACATGTCCTTGTTAGGAGTGCAGGAGTGCAAGCCGGACGGCTTGCACTCCACGTGCCTGCTTATTTCTTCGCCGCTTTTTCCGGTTCGTCTTTTTTCTTTTCGTTACCCGCGATATACGGGCTCCACGGCTGCGCCTTCACCGGCCCCGGCGTTTTCCAGACGACGTTGAATTGGCCGTCGGCTTTTACCTCGCCGATGAATACGGGTTTGTGCAGATGGTGATTTTTCGTGTCCATCTCGACGGTGAAACCGTCCGGCGCCTTGAAGCTTTGTCCGGCCATGGCGCCAATGACTTTGTCGGTGTCGGTCGATTTGGCCTTTTCGACGGCTTGCGCCCACATATGGATACCGATGTAGGTCGCTTCCATCGGGTCGTTGGTCAGCGGCTTGTCGGCGCTGGGCAGCTTTTTGGCCTTGGCATAGGCGACCCATTCTTTTTTGAACGCTTCGTTGGCCGGATTCTTCAGGCTCATGAAATAGTTCCAGGCCGCCAGGTGTCCGACCAGCGGCTTGGTATCGACACCGCGCAGTTCCTCTTCCCCCACCGAGAAAGCGACGACCGGTACGTCGGTCGCCTTGACGCCCTGATTGCCGAGCTCCTTATAGAACGGCACGTTGGAATCGCCGTTGATGGTGGAAACAACCGCCGTCTTTTTTCCTTCGGAGGCAAACTTCTTGATCTTGGCGATGATGGTCTGGTAGTCGCTATGGCCGAAGGGCGTGTACGTCTCCATGATGTCGTCATCACCGACCCCCTTGCTCTTGAGGAAGGTGCGCAGGATCTTGTTGGTGGTGCGCGGATATACGTAGTCCGTGCCCAGCAATACGAAGCGCTTGGCGCTGCCGCCGTCCTTGCTCATCAGGTATTCGACGGCGGGAATGGCCTGCTGGTTGGGCGCGGCTCCGGTGTAAAAGACGTTCTTGGAAAGTTCCTCGCCCTCATATTGCACGGGGTAGAACAACAGTCCGTTGGTTTCCTCGAAAACCGGCAGCACGGATTTGCGCGATACCGAGGTCCAGCAGCCGAAGACGACGGCGACTTTGTCCTGGGCGATCAATTGCCTGGCTTTTTCGGCGAACAGCGGCCAGTCGGAGCCAGGGTCGACGACAACGGGTTCGAGCATTTTACCCATGACTCCCCCCTTGGCATTGATTTCGTCGATGGTCATCAACGCCACGTCCTTGAGCACGGTTTCGGAGATCGCCATGGTGCCGGAGAGCGAGTGCAGGATGCCTACCTTGATGGTGTCCGCCGCCATGGCTGACTGCATGGTCCCCAGACTCAACATGGAAAAACCGATGGCGGCCAGCATCGACTTCAAAAGTGTTCGACGTTTCATATGACTCTCCTCCGTGGGTAAGGCGTGCAGGGGAAAAACCTCACACTTGGCTAGGATTTAGCAACGGCTGTGCCAACCGCTTAACCTATTGTATTTTCTTGATTATCATGGTCCTTCAATTTGCTCGGACACAAATGCATGTTTGTTTGTGGTGCCGTTTTCCATTGCCATGCACCATCATGAAGAACTGTTCCGCACCGGGCAGATCAAAACGTATGGAAAAACTTCTGAAAGGAAATGACATGGCGCCCCAGACCTGCGACTTGACGACCCGGCACTGCAAACCCTGTGAAGGAGGCGTGCCGCCACTGACTCCCGATGAGGCCGGAGCATTGCTGAAAACCCTGAATGGATGGGAGCTGGCTGGCAACGCGTTGGTCAAGACCTATCACTTCAAAAACTATTACGAGACGATGGCTTTCGTAAACGCCACGGCCTGGATCTCGCACGGTGAAGACCACCATCCCGATCTCGAAATCCATTACCGGCAGTGCCGCGTCCGTTACTCGACGCATGCCATCGACGGGCTCTCGGAAAACGATTTCATCTGTGCCGCAAAAATTGACGCATTGATAATCGGCGAAGATAAGCCGTTGTTTCCGTAAAATTCATTTATACTATTGCCAAAAGAATCCGGAGTGGTCCCGCGGGTCGGACCGTCATATCAAGAGTTGATGCATGAGTTTCTTCGAGCAAATCAAATCCGCCATTGGCAGGAAAAGCGATTCTTCAGGCGAGAATCCTGATTCGTCGTCCCGTGAAAGGCGTCGCCGCAACAGGCGAAGCAGCCACAAGGGCCGAAAAATACTCATCATCGATGACTCGATGACAGTCGTGGCCGCCCTCGGAAAGATCCTTCGGTCCGCCAATGCGATCGTCTATGAGGCGTTCGACGCCGAAACCGGCTTGGAACTGGCGCAAAACAAGCGCCCCGACGTCATCTTTCTTGACATCATCCTGCCCAGGATGAACGGGTTTTCCGCCCTGCGCCAGATTCGCCGCGACGATTCGATGCGCGACATTCCGGTCATCATGGTCAGCGGCAACGAATACGCCACGGAACAGTTCTATGCCAAACGCATTGGCGCTGACGATTTCATGAAAAAGCCGTTTTCCCGGCACGAAATTTTTGCACGCCTTGACACATTGATTGCGGCAGGCAAGCTGGCCGACCTGGGCGAAGAGACTCAGGAACCGGGGTCTTCGGCGGCAGCGCCGAAAAACGAGGGCAAACTGCGCCGCCCCGAGAAGCCTCAACCCAATCTGGAAGCCTACCGCCGCAGCGGAAGCGCGATCCGCCAATCGGACGAGACTGTGGGCATCACTCCCTTGGAGGCTCGCAGCCAGCTTACGGCGATGGGCCTGGAATACTTCAACCAGGAACAGTTTGCCGCAGCCGTCGACCGGGGCGACAAACTGGCGGTGGATCTGTTCATCGTCGGCGGCGGCGTCAGGGTCGACTTGCATTCCCGTACCTGAATCAATAAAAGCCGGGGTATCTTGCTTGCGCCACACCTGTGGCAGCACGCTGGTGTAATTTTGGGCCGACTCCGCAATCCTCCCCCATCAACTGCTCTGGCAAGCAATCGCAGGTTCTCCGGATCCGCCTAAAAACAACACCCCTGGGCGCTGAAAACCCTCCCATTTTTTTCCGGTTTTCGGGAATTGGCGCTTTTTTAACTGAAATTCATTCTCAGAAGCAAAAACCGGCCAGAGAGTAAGTAAAAACATAACCATTTGTTAAATATAACCTTATCTCAGTCCAACCTTTAGCCGCTAATTTTTGGCCACGTTTTTTTTCGTCACTACCGGCAAGTTGGTTCCAAAAATGAAGTACATAGTGATTATCTTTCATTTGCCCCCCCAGTCGATAGCTATTACAAATACGCTTGTTTCGTGCATCCATAAGTCGTCCGGCTCTTTCCAAGGGACTGGTTTGTAACAGAATTTGAACTAGAATTATAAAAGCAATAAGGTTTTTTCGTTCCTGTTGCTCACGACGCGCCTTAACGGCGTTGCGACTTGCGTCATGGATCTGCGAAGTAACCGAGAGGGCAAGCAACGAAAGCGGGCAGCTTCCTGCTGGATGGGCAACACGCAGGATGCGGCGTCAGAAAAACAGCTCGTTAACGTTCTGGAGTTCCCTGTCCGTTTCAACCGCCGGGTTACCGGTTTTGTGAGCGTGTCCTATGTCAAATTTTGAAATCGTAAAACGCGAGGATTATTCCGACGTCACCTACCTGCTGGAGGTACGTCACCCCATGATGGCCAAGGCGGCCAAACCCGGGCAGTTCGTCATCGTCATGCTCAGCGAAAACGGCGAGCGCGTGCCGCTGACGATTGCCGATTTCGACCGCGAAAAAGGCACCATCACCCTGGTCATCCAGGCTGTTGGCAAAACCACCCGGCAAATGCAGGCCGAATGCAAGGTCGGCACTTTCCTCTACGGCCTGGTTGGGCCGATGGGGATTCCAACGCCCGTCTCGCATGCCAAGAAAGTCATCTGCGTCGGCGGCGGCCTTGGCGTGGCTCCGGTCTATCCGCAGGCCCGCGCGCTCAAGGAAAGCGGCGCCTACGTCATCGGCGTGATCGGATTCCGCAGCAAGGATCTGGTTTTCTGGGAAGACAAATTCAAGGCCATCTGCGATGAATTCATCATCTGCACCGACGATGGCTCCTACGGTCTGCACGGCCGCGTCACGGCGGGCATCGAGCAGGCAATCAAGAAACACCCGGACATCGACGAGGTCGTGGCCATCGGCCCGCCGATCATGATGAAGAGCTGCGCGGAAACGACCCGCCCATACAAGATCAAGACGATGGTCAGCCTGAACCCGATCATGGTCGACGGCACCGGCATGTGCGGCGGCTGCCGCGTCAAGGTGGGCAGCGAGGTCAAGTTCGCCTGCGTCGACGGGCCCGATTTTGACGGCCATCTGGTTGACTTCGACGACCTGATGACCCGTCTGCGCCGCTATACCAAAGAAGAGCGGATGGCGCAGGATCACTGGGAAAAAGCCTGCCGCATGCAAAAGTCGATCGACAAGGCCGTCACTGCGGATAAAGCCAAGTAGGTTTTTCCGCGTTTATTCATCATTCTCGAAGCGTTAGCTCAACGGTAGGAACTCATGGCGAAGAAAAGGACAATACGAAGCATCCCGCAGGAACGCACGCCGATGCGGGAACAGGATCCGGCGGTACGAGCCCGGAATTTCGACGAAGTGGCCTGCGGCTACCATCCGGACGACGCCCTGCGCGAATCCGAGCGCTGCCTGCTCTGCCCGGACCAGCCCTGCATAGCGGGCTGTCCGGTCGGCATCGACATTCCCGGTTTCATCAGGAAGATCGGCGAAAAGGACATCCGCGGCGCCTACGACATCCTGACGGAAACCAGCCTGCTGCCGGCCATCTGCGGCCGCGTCTGCCCGCAGGAAAACCAGTGCGAAGGCAGGTGCACGGTGGGACAGACGCTGGAACCCGTGGCCATCGGCCGCCTGGAGCGTTTTGTCGGCGACGCGGCGATCAAGGAAGGCTGGGCCAATATCCCGTACATCGAGCCGAACGGCTTCAAGGTCGGCATCGTCGGTTCCGGCCCGGCGGGCATGGCTTGCGCTGCGGACATGGCCAAGGCCGGCTGCGACGTCATCGTTTATGAAGCCTTCCACCAGGCGGGCGGCGTGCTCAAGTACGGCATTCCCGACTTCCGCCTGCCGAACCCGGTCATCGATGCGGAAATCAACAACCTGAAGAAGCTTGGCGTCAAGTTCGAGTGCAATACGCTGGTCGGACGGCTGTTCACGCTGGAGCAGATGGTCTCCGAGATGGGCTTTGACGCCGTCTTCGTCGGCGTCGGCGCCGGCTACCCGACGATGCTGGGCATCCCGGGCGACTCGCTCAACGGCGTGCTTTCCGCCAACGAACTGCTGACGCGCTGCAACCTCATGCGCGCCAGGGATTTCCCGAACTTCGACACGCCGCAGCCGATCGGCAAGCGCGTTGCCGTCGTCGGCGCCGGCAACACGGCGATGGACGCCATGCGCGTTTCGATCCGCCTGGGGGCGGAAAAGGTGTATTGCATCTACCGCCGCTCGCACAAGGAAGCGCCGGCGCGCGCCGAGGAAGTGCATCACGCCGGGGAAGAAGGCGTCGAGTTCCACTGGCTGACCAACCCGGTCGCCATACTCGACGACGGCAACGGCAACGTCCGGGGCATGCGCTGCGTGCGCATGGAACTTGGCGAGCCGGACAGCTCCGGCCGCCGCCGCCCGGTCCCCGTCGCCGGGAGCGAATTCGATTTCGAATGCGATCTCGTCGTCTACGCCATCGGCACCAACGCCAACCCGATCATGGGCCAGACTTCCGGACTCCGATTGAACAAGTGGGGCTACATCGACACCGATGAGACCCTGGCCACCTCGATCGCCGGCGTTTTCGCGGGTGGCGATATCGTCACCGGCGCCGCCACAGTGATCGAAGCCATGGGCGCCGGCCGGCGGGCAGCCGCCGGCATGAAAGCCTATCTCGGTATCCGCGACAGCCAGCGGTCCTACTGCTCGGGCGAAACCCTGTTCGGTATCGACAGGCAGGAGAGGAATTTTGCCCGCATCAGGCTCTGATCCCAGGACAGTCTTTCAACGGAAGATTCATACGGTTCAACTGCGCGCTTAACCACGATTTTGGAATGGCACTCATGACTACACAGAAAGCATCGAAAAAAGCCGGCAGCAAGGCAAGCATCACGCTGAAGGAGCATATCGTCGAAATCATCAGCGATTCCGGCGAAGGGGCTCAGCGTTGCGGCCAGTCGCTCGGATCGATCGCCGCCCGCATGGGCAACGGCATCTGGACGACGGAAATCATCCCGGCGGAAATCCGCCCGCCTGCCCGCAGCGTGGCCGGCGCCAGCGGCAACCGCATCCGCATCGGCTCGGAATACGTCACCAACGGCGGCGACGAAACGGATCTCGTCGTCGCTTTCAACGAACAGGTGCTGCTCGGCCGCGTCAACGCGCGCGAACTCAAACCGGGCTGCATCATTCTGCTGGAGAACATGTGGCGCACGCATTCCGACCCGGCCATCGTCAAATCCTATACCGAGGCCTATGACCGCCTGGTCAAGGCGGACTACAAGGTCTACGAGATTCCGATGGAAGAGGAATGCCTCAAGCTCACGGCGAACGCCCGCCGCGGCAAGAACATGTTCGCGCTCGGCATCCTCTGCTACATCTACAACTTCGACCTGCATGCGGGACGCGAGCAGATCCCCCTGACTTTCGGCAAGAAGGATCAGTCGGTCATCGATGCCAACGTCAAGCTGCTTGAAGCCGGCCACAAATGGGCGGAAAAGAACATCGACTTCCGTTTCAGCATTCCGGCCACGCCCAGCGGCAAACCGCAGATCGCCATCAACGGCAACGTTTCGCTGGCGTTCGGCGTGATGGCCTCGGGCATGGACATCTGCGCGATGTACCCGATCACTCCGGCCACCTCCGCGTCGCATTATCTGTCGGACGCTTTCGAGAAAGTCGGCGGCATCGTGCACCAGGCAGAGGACGAAATCGCCGCCTGCGCCTTCGCCATCGGCGCTTCCTACGCCGGCAAATGCACCGTCACCATCACCTCGGGCCCCGGCTATTCGCTCAAACAGGAGGCCATCGGCCTCGCCGTCATGGCCGAAATTCCGCTGGTGGTGGTCAATGTCCAACGCGGCGGCCCGAGCACCGGGCAGCCGACCAAGGTGGAGCAAGGCGATCTCCTGACCACGATCTTCGGCAGCCACGGCGACGCACCGAAAGTCGTGATGGCGCCGGCGACCATTGAGGATTGCTTCTATTCGGTCATCACCGCCCGTCGCATCGCGGAGACCTTCAACACCGTCGTCGTCATTCTGTCGGACGCCAGTCTCTCTTCGTCGCAACAGCCGTTCGACCGGCCGCAGTTCAGCGAATCGTGGCTTGCGCCTCCCTACGATCAAAGCCCCGTTCCCGATGGTTCCAAGGCCTACGACTGGGACCCGGAAACTGGCCTCTCGCGCCGCTTCGTTCCCGGCCAGCCAGGCGGCATGCACACCGTCACCGGTCTCGCACACGACCGCTTCAGCCACGTGGCCTACGATCCCGACATCAACCAGGAAGGACTGCGGGCGCGCAGCCTGAAGCTCGCCGCGCTGCAAAAGACCTTGTTGCCGCCCGATGTGGTCGGCGGTGAGAAAGGCGATCTGCTGGTCATCGGCTGGGGCAGTACGAAGGGCGCCATCGAAGAAGCCGCCGCGTCGTTGCGCGCCGAGGGCAAGAAGGTCTCCTCGGTCAACCTGCGCTTCCTGCAGCCGATGCAACCCGGCATCCACGACATCATGAAGCGTTTCAAGAAAGTGATGACCATCGAGACCAACTGGAGCGACAGCCCGGACGACAAGCTGATCGACGAAGACAGCCGCCGCTACTCTTCGCTGGCCACGCTGCTGCGTTCGCGGTATCTGGTCGATGTCGATTGCTGGACCGAGGTCCGCGGCCAGCCGGTCAAGCCGCGCACGATACGCCAGGTCATGTTGGACAAGTTAGCGAAATAAGGGGAAAGCCATGAAATTATCCGCCACCCAGCAGCTGCTCGATCTTTACAAGGAACAGCAAGCGTTAGAAGACTATCAGAGCGGCGTTCCCCGCTGGTGCACAGGCTGCGGCGACAACGCCATCCTGACTGCCGTCCAGCGCCTGTGCCGCGATGAGGGACTGCGCCCGGAGAAAACCGTGTTCGTTTCGGGGATCGGTTGCTCCAGCCGTTTCCCGCACTACATGAAGACCTACGGTTTTCACGGCATCCACGGCCGCGCCTTCCCGGTTGCCGAAGGCGTAAAGATGGCCCGGCCCGACCTTGCCGTCTTCGTCAACACCGGCGACGGCGACTGCTGCAGTATCGGCGCGGGCCACTGGATCCACGCCATCCGCTACAACATGAACATGACCGTGTTTCTGCACGACAACCAGATTTACGGCCTGACCAAAAAGCAGGCGTCGCCAACGTCGCCGATGGGCACCAAGAGCAACACGACGCCGCGCGGCAGCTATCTGGACGCCTTGAATCCGCTGACGGTGACGCTGGGCGTGGCCAACGTGTCCTTCGTGGCGCAGGCGGTAGACTGGATTCCGGAAACGCTTTTCGACATCGTCAAGGCCGCCTACCACCATAAGGGTTTTTCCTTCATCCGCATCGTTCAGCGCTGCCCGGAATGGCTGCCGAAGTCGCTCGATCCCTGGCTGCAGGACCCGGACCGCATCCAGATGGTGCACCACGAGAACGGGCTGCAGCTCAGCCAGGGAATGGCTCGCGTTTACAAGAACCAGATCGAGCACGACCCGAGCGACATCCACCGCGCCCGGGAAATCGCATCTGATACGGACACCATTCCGGTCGGCATTCTCTACCGCAATCCCGATGTTCCCTGCTATGAGGACACCCGGCACAGCAACGTCCTGCGCACGGTCGATCTCATCAAGAAGAATTTCGAAAGCGAGCTGGATAAATTTTCGGTCTGAAAACGTCACGACAAGAAACACTTATGGCCGTCCCCACACCGATCACGATTGCCGGAACCGGGGACATGCATTCAACGACTCAGTGAGAAGCTAGACTCCTATGGAAGCTGATCTGCAAGCACATGTAGCGTTCTTCCTTTCCGGGAAAAGAACCACTCCGACTCTCGACACCATCGACCACCTCAAACTGCGCCCTGCCCTTTTCGCCGGCTACCGGGATCTGACCCGGTTGCGCTACGACTTTCCGCTGGTGCTGGTCAAAGACCCCGCCAACGGCGCTTGCGTCGAATCGCTGTCCGGATTGATCGACAGCATTCTTGACAAGATCGCCCGGGGCAGCGACGGCGAGCGCATCAGAAAACACGTCCTGCGCCTGGAGCAGAAAATACGGGCCATGTCCGTCCACAAAAACGGGCTGCTTTCCGAGATGTGGGACCACGCCGCGAAGTCCCTCGTCAAGGAGGACAAGCAGATCCAGGATAGCCTGTCACGCGCGCGCGCCAACCTGAAAGTCGACGGCGAAGTAACCGACTGCAACGGCACGATGCCGTTCCAGATGCTCGGGCACGCCTGGGCGCTGACACAGACCAAGCGCGCTGGACACTTCGCGAAAATTGCCGACCGGCTGATCCTGCGGCTTTCCGACATCCTGCAGGCCGATCTCGCCAACTCCAACGCGGGCCGGAGCCCGGCCAACCTGAAGCGGACCTTCGGCTCCGGGCCGATGGACCAGTTCAACTTCGACGTCATGTCGCGCATTCTCTGCAAATCCGCACCCAAGGACAATCTGACGAAGAGCCAGCGGCGGCGCATAGAAAGGCTGCTGAACACCCTGAAGTCGCAACGCTTCTTCCCGATCGACGACAGCAATAGCGATACGCTCCATACGTTCGCCTTCGATTCCTGCGTCGAGGCCATCAAGGCCTATCGGGAGCGACTACCCGAAGCCATCGAACTGTGCAAGGCCATAGCCGTCGCCGATCTGGTCGTCAAGGGCGAATACGTTGAGACAAGGCACGACCGCCTCTTTGAATCCTTTGGCGAAGACGGCATCGACCCGCGCGACATGGCCATGTTCCCGGACTACCTCGTGCGCCTGCATGCGGATAAACAGCACGGGGAAGAACTCAACGCCCTTACCGAAATCATGTCGCTGAACCTGCCGATCAAGATTCTCGTGCAGACCGACGACGTCATCGAGGAATCGCCCATCGCCAACGGCCACCTGGCCTTCGCCCTGCGCAGCCGGCAACTGGCGCGCATGGCGCTGGGCATGGCCGGCGTCTTCGTCCTGCAATCCCCGGCCTCCTCGCTCTACCGGTTGCGCGGCAAGATCCTGCGCGGGCTGGAGACTGCCGGACCGTCGCTGTTCAGCGTCTTTTCGGGCGTCGTCAGCGAGAACCAGCACCTGCCGCCCTACCTGCTTGGCGCCGCGGCGCTCGAATCGCGCGTATTCCCGGTCTTCACCAACGATCCCGCAGGGAGCGACTGGTCTACGCGTTTCTCGCTGGCGCACAACCCGCAGCCTGAACTCGACTGGCCCGTCCACGAGGTCGTTTATGAAGACAAAGGCCACCAGACGGCCAACGCGGAAGCGCCCTTCACCCTCGTCGACTTCGTCACCTGCCACCCCCGCTACGGCAAATACTTCGCGGTGATTCCGCAGGAGGACTGGAACGGCGCGCTGACCGACGCCGGCGAGGTCATCGCCAGCGAAAAATGGGACGGTATCGATCGGATCGACCGCGTCCCGACCTTGCTGATGGTTTCCCCGGAAAACAAGCTGCACAAGGTCATCGTCTGCGAAAAAATCGTCCGCGAAGCGCGCCGCTGCCTGACCATGTGGAACAGCCTGCAGGAACTCGGCGGCGTCCACAACTCGTATGCCGAAGAACTGCTGGCACGCGAAAAAACCGCCTGGGAAGAAAGCAGCCAGGCGCTCATCGCCGCGGCCGGAGCCGCCGCGGCTTCCGCTGTCGTGCCCGTTGCCGCGCAAGCCGCTCCGGCTGCCGCTGCTGCCGAAGCGCCCGTCGTGGAAGCCGAAGCGGAAAAATCGTCCGACGAAGCCTACATCGAAACGCCGCGCTGCGCCTCGTGCAACGAGTGCATCCAGATCAACGGCAAGATGTTCATTTACGACGGCAACAAACAGGCCAGCATCGCCGACATCACTGCGGGCACCTACGCCCAGTTGGTCGAAGCGGCGGAAAATTGCCAGGTGGCGATCATCCACCCCGGCAAGCCGAAGAACCCCCATGAACCGGGGCTGGACGAACTGATGAAACGAGCGGAAGCGTTCATGTAATCGAAATCGCATTTCGCGTTTCAAATAGCGCTGACAGGGCAATCGCACGATTGCCCTGTTTTTTAGTGCCCCTCGCCAACGATCCACAACCCCCTCCCATACCGAGGCTGCCTGTACCATCACTATCGTCCGCATGCAGTCCTGGAGATTCCCCAACGGTTTCAAATCGAAGCCTCCATAGCGGAACACGAATAAAGTATCTATTTACGATACCAATCAATAAAAAAATCAGGTCTTTTTTGAAAATAGTTTATTTTTATTCGTCGCCCACGCATCCTGTGCACACATTCAATGTTTCCTGTCAGGAATGGAGAAAAACATGAGATCCGCGTGCAAGCACACCCCGTTCGCCATCACCGTACTGATCATCGGCGCCGCCCTCTGGTATGGCCCTGTTGAACAGTTGCCGAACTATCACGCGTTTGCCGACCAGCAGACCTTGTACGGCATTCCGCATTTTTTCGATGTCGTTTCCAACATCGGTTTTGCCCTGGTCGCCCTATGGGGACTCTGGTCCCTGGCTCCGGCCTGCCGCCGGCGTTCGCTCGAATTCGGCTGGGCGGGATACCGTCTGTTTCTCTTCGGCCTGTTTCTTACCGCATTCGGATCGGCCTATTACCACCTGGCGCCGGACAACGCGCGCCTCGTCTGGGACCGCCTTCCCATCGCGCTGGCCTGCGGCGGGCTTCTGGCCGGCGTCTATGGCGACGTCAAGGAAAAGTCCAGCGCCCTGATGAGCACCTGGTGCGCCGTGATCGCCGTCTATAGCGTCGCCTGGTGGTACGCAACCGAACTGCTCGGCGAGGGCGATCTGCGCCCTTACCTCCTGTTCCAGATACTGCCGATGCTACTGATCCCCTTGTGGCAGTGGATTTACCGCGCACCGCTCGGAGACCGTTTGTCGTTTGGCGGCGCTCTGATACTCTATGCAGTCGCCAAGGCAGCGGAAGTTTATGACCATGCAATTGCGGACGCTTTTTTCCCGATGACCGGACACACGCTCAAGCATCTTCTGGCCGTTCTGGCCGCCGCCCTCATTGTCGGCCGGCTGGTCTGCCGCACCCGCCTGGCGAAAGAATAGGCAAGAAAACGAACTACGGAAACAACAAGGAAAATCATGTTCAGAATCATTCTCCGATTCATAATGAAGAACCTGTTTCGCGTCGAACTGCACGGAGACCCATCCGCCTTCGTCAATTCGAAAACGCTGATCGTCGCCAACCATGAATCGTTCATCGACGGCCTGCTGCTTGGCCTCTCCATGCCGGTCGATGCGGTGTTCGTGGTCCACAAGCAGATCACCGACCAGCCGTTTTTCCGTTTTCTGCTGAGCTTTGTCCGCTACCTGTCCGTGGAGTCCACCAGTCCGCTGGCGATGAAGCAGATCGTCAAGCTGGTCGAGACCGGACAGCCGGTTGTCATTTTTCCGGAAGGCCGCATCACCCGTACCGGCTCCTTGATGAAAGTCTACGATGGCGCCGCTTTCGTCGCCGCGAAAACCGGCGCCACTGTCGTTCCGGTCCGCATCGAGGGAGCGGCGCGCAGCTATTTCGGGCGTCTGGCAGGCGTCTATCCGCTCAAGATGTTCCCCAAAGTCGACATCTCGATACGTCCTCGCCGCACCATCCCGATGCCCGATCTGCCGTCGGCCAAGGAACGCCGCCGCCGCGCCGGCGAACTGATGCGCCAGGTCCTGCTCGACATGCTCGTGGCGACCCGCCCGGAACGCACCATTTACGAAGGATTCCTGGACGGCATGGCGACGTTCGGCAGCGATTACGAATTGGTCGAGGATATCCGCCTGCACGAGGAATCCTACGGGTCGCTGCTGAAAACCACGCTTGGCATGCGCCAAGTCATTGCCAGGATCACCCAGCCCGACGAAGTCGTCGGCGTCCTGACGCCCAGCGCCGCCCCGACCATGGCGCTGATTCTCGCGCTTTCGGCCAGCCGCCGGCTCCCGGCCATGCTCAATTACACCGCCGGCATCGACGGTCTGCGAGCCGCCTGCGCCGCCGCCGGCATCAAGACCATTATCGCCTCGCGCAGCTTCCTGGAGAAAGCCAAGCTCACCCATGTCGTCGGCAAGCTGGACGGAATCAAGGTCCACTACCTGGAAGATTTCAAGTCGCAGATCGGCGTCGGCGACAAGCTCGGCATTCTGTGGTATCTGCTTTTCCCGAAACAGGCCGCCGTGCCGCAAAGCCCCCACGATCCGGCCATCGTCCTGTTCACCTCCGGTTCGGAGGGCAAACCCAAGGGAGTCGTACACACCCATTCCTCGGTGCTCTCCAATGTCGCCCAGATCCGCGCCGTGGCCGATTTCACGCCGCTCGACAAGTTCATGATGGCGCTGCCGCTTTTCCATTCCTTCGGCCTGACCTGCGGCGTCCTCCTGCCGCTCGTTTCCGGCTGCAAGGTCTTCCTGTACCCCAACCCACTGCATTACCGCGTGATTCCGGAAATCGTCTATGACCGCGACTGCACGGTCCTTTTCGGCACCTCGACCTTCCTCGGAAACTACGCCAAATTCGCCCATCCCTACGATTTCGGCCGCCTGCGCTACGTGGTCGCCGGCGCCGAAAAACTCGCCGACGAAGTGCATCAGGTCTGGATGGACAAGTTCGGCATCCGCATCCTTGAAGGCTACGGCGTCACCGAATGCGCGCCGGTGGTTGCCGTCAACGTGCCGATGGCCTGCCGTACCGGCAGCGTCGGGCAGCTCCTGCCCGGCATCGAGTACGAACTCGAACCGGTGCCGGGCATAGAAAACGGCGGCGTCCTGCACGTCAAGGGGCCGAACGTGATGAAAGGCTATTTCCTGTTCGACCGCCCCGGCGTCATCCAACCGCCTGTCGCCAAGGGCGACGGATGGTACGCCACGGGCGACATCGTCGAGTTCGACGCCGACGGATTCCTGCATATCCGCGGCAGGCTGAAACGCTTCGCCAAGATCGCCGGCGAAATGATCTCGCTGGAAGTCGTCGAAAGCCTGGCGCGCGCAGCCGCCCCCGGTTTTATTCACGCCGCTTCCACGCGGCCGGATGCCAGCAAGGGCGAGGCGCTGGTGCTATTCACGACCGCGCCGGACCTGCGCCGCGACCAGTTGCTCGTCGCCGCCAAAGCCGCAGGATCGCCGGAACTGGCCGTGCCGAAAACCATCCGCTCGATCAGGGAAATTCCCCTGCTGGGAACCGGCAAGACGGATTACGTCACGCTCAAGCGAATGGCCGAAGAGGGCATCGTAGCGGAAGCCGGGGAAACGGATGACGCAGTGGCGTAATCGAGGGACGCCGCGGCGATTCTCCCCGCTGTTATAAAAAAAGCGCGCATAGCGTTCGTGTATGGGCTTTGCTTCCAAAGCCCGCCGCGCAATGGAAGAAAGTTGAATATCTGAAGGCCAATTGAAGGCTTCAATTTTGTAGATTAGTCGCAAGAACACCCGTCCGGAGAAATCCCTCGGAATGGTCCATGTTCTTGTTATCTACTTAAACGGGAGCCGTCATCCATGAATGATCCAACCATCCTGGCGTACGCCGGTTTTACGATGATCATCTTGTTCATGTTCTTGATCATGACTAAGCGCATGTCAGCCATGAACGCCTTGATCCTGATTCCAATTATTTTCGCGATCGGCCTGGGATTCCATGACGCGAAACTCGGCAAAATGATGTTCGACGGCGTTAAGAAAGTCGCACCGACCGGCATCATGATCTTCTTCGCCATCATGTTCTTCGGCATCATGATCGATGCCGGGCTTTTCGACCCGATCATCAACAAGATTCTCAAGGTCGTCCAGGGCGATCCGGTGAAGGTCTGCGTCGGCACCGCCATATTGGCTGCCTTCATCTCGCTGGACGGCGACGGTTCCACCACCTACCTCGTTACCTGCTCCGCCATGATGGCCGTGCACCGCAAGCTGGGAATCAGGCCGATCATTCTGCCGGCGCTCGCCGTGATGGAAAACCAGATCATGAACATCATCCCCTGGGGCGGGCCGACGGGGCGCGTACTGGCCTCGCTGCAGGTTGAAGCCTCGCAGGTCTTCGTGCCGATGATTCCGGGCATGTTCGTGGCCACCCTCTTCGTCTGCTTCATGGCCTACCGCTGGGGGATGCAGGAAAGAAAGCGCCTCGGCGTGCTCACGCTCGATCACGGTGCAGGCCATACGCTCGCTGCCGACGTAGATCCCGAAGTTGCCAAGCTGAAGCGGCCAGAACGGTTCTGGTTCAACGTAGCGCTCGTCGTCATCCTCATGACCTGCCTGATGATGGAAGTCCTGCCGCTGGCTATCCTGTTCATCATCGGCACGGCCCTGGCACTGCTCCTCAACTACAAGAACAAGGACCAGCAGGCGCGCGTTTCCGCCAACGGCGCCAACGCCGCCCCGGTAGTGGCAATGGTGTTCGCCGCGGGCATTTTCATGGGCATCCTGGCCGACACCAAGATGATCGACGCCATGGCCAAGATGATCATCGCCGGCGTTCCGGAATCGATGGGACCGCATTTCGCCGTCATCACCGCCCTGCTCAGCCTGCCCGGCACCTTCTTCATGACCAACGACGCCTTCTATTTCGGCGTTCTGCCCGTCCTGGCCAAGGCCGCCTCCACCTACGGCATCGATTCGGCGCAGATGGGCATCGCCGCGCTGATCGGCCAGGGCACGCACCTGCTCAGCCCGCTCGTGCCATCCACATACCTGCTGGTCGGCCTCAACAAGGTCGAGTTCGGCGATCTGCAAAGATTCGCTCTGCTGCCCTCCATATGTATTTCGCTCATTTGGCTGGCAATAGCGTTGCTGCTCGGCAATATTCCGTTCTAACCCGGCTATTTCTTTAGCCTGAACGCAGGCCCTTGGGAAACCGAGGGCCTGTTTTTTTCGATCGAGTTGGCGCGATTGGGCCGGAAGTTTAAGCTGATCGAGGGTTCGCCAGCGCTATCGGCTTCGCCGTGCCCGGTTTGTCACGGTACGTGGAAGCGGCCGCTGCCTTTGCAGCATGGCTGCCTGATCGCCGAGGTGGTAGCGACGCTGGAGGATACCGGGCGGGTTATCGAGGCGGCTGGCGTGGGCATGCCGCTCATGCCCGCGTGGCCGCAGGGCCGAGCTGGTGCAATTGATGCGTTCTTGTGAAGATGCTGATAATGATGCAAGATAGCATCACTACGTATGCAAGGAGCTCATTATGAGAACTACTGTCACTATCGACGATGCCCTTTACCGGAAAGCGCTCGAAGTTGCCGATCCTTCCATGGAAAAGGCTGATCTTTTCCGTGAGGCGATAAAGACCTTTATCCGCGTTCAGGCAGGCAAGCGCCTTGCCTCGCTAGGCGCTTCTGCTCCAGAAATGAAAGCGATCCCCCGGCGCCGTGAGACGGGTTCGTGAATACCGTACTGGTGGATACGTCGGTTTGGGTTGAGCATTTCAAGCGGCGCAACAATGCGCTTGTAGCGTTGCTTGAAGCAGGTAGCGCAGCAACGCATCCGTTGATCATTGGAGAGCTGGCTTGCGGAACACCCCCATCACGCGAGCAAACGCTCTCTGATATGGGACTGCTGCAACAAACTCAGCAAGCCAGTCTCGATGAGGTCTTGGTTTTTATCGAGCGCGAGAAAATCTATGGTCGTGGATGCGGGCTTATCGATGTGATTCTCTTGGCCTCGACTCTGATAACACCCGGGGCAGAATTGTGGACGCTGGATAAGGGTTTATCCGGACTCGCCAAGTCTTTTGGCGTGATGCACAAACCTTTCTTGCACTGAGGACAATTTGTCGCAGCGACACTGCTGGGCAAACATCCCGCTCCAGCTGCAAGGATTTTCTGCCGTAAACGCAAAGCGGGCCTTCGATTGCCGAAGGCCCGCTTTTTTTATCAAAAAACCGGTAGCTATTCCGCTTGCTTACCCAAGTCCCATGGAGAGCGCCACGCGATACGTCACGAACGCCGCGAGATACGCGAGTCCAAACAGGTAGGCGGCCATCACGATCGGCATGAGCCAGCCTCCGGTTTCCCGCTTTGCCGCGGCCAAAGTCGCCAGGCAGTGCGGCGCAAAAACGAACCAGGCCAACAGCGACAGCGCCGTGGCAAGGCTCCACGAACCGGAGATGTACTTGCCCAGCGCCTGCTCGGTCTCCGCCTCGTCGCCGCTGCCGGACAGCGAGTACACCGTTCCCAGCGAACTCACCACGACCTCGCGCGCAGCCATGGCCGGAATCAGGGCCACGCTGATCTGCCAATTGAAGCCGACGGGTTCGAAAACGACAGACATGGCCTTGCCCATCTGCCCGGCGTAGCTGTGCTCGATCGCGGATTCCTCCGAGCCTTCGGGCACGCCGGGGTAACTTGCCAGGAACCACAGCAGAACGCTCGAGACCAGGATGATGCCGCCGACCCGGCGAACAAAGACCTTGGCGCGCTGCCAGAGTCCGATGGCGAGGTTGCGCACCGTCGGCAGGTGGTAGCTCGGCAGTTCCATCATCAGCGGACGCACCTGCCGACCGGCAGCGGTGAAGCGCTTGAGCACCCAGGCCACGGACATGGCGCCGATGACGCCGGCCACATAAAGAGCGAACAGCACCAACCCCTGCATCTGGAACATTCCCCAGATTTCCTGCTGCGGGATGAAAGCGCCGATCAGCAGAGCATAGACCGGCAAACGCGCCGAGCAGGTCATCAAAGGCGCGATCAGGATCGTCACCAGGCGGTCGCGCGGATTGCCTATCGTGCGCGTCGCCATGATGCCGGGTATGGCGCAGGCAAAACTCGACAGCATCGGGATGAACGAACGCCCGCTCAGCCCGACCCAGCCCATCAGCCGGTCGAGCAGAAAAGCCGCGCGCGGCAGGTAGCCCGACTCTTCGAGCAGCAGGATGAAGAAGAACAGGATCAGAATCTGCGGCAGGAATACCAGCACCCCGCCTGCGCCGGCGATGATGCCGTCGACGATCAGGCTTTTGAGCCAGCCCTCCGAAAGCAAGGTGCCGATCCATGCGCCAACAGCCGTCGTCCCTTCCTCGATCCACCCCATGGGCGCCTCCGCCCAGGCAAAGACCGCCTGAAAAACCAGGAACAGCACCGCCGCCAGCAGAATCGGGCCGAGTACCGGATGCAGCACGAAATGATCGATGCGGTCGCTGGTCGTATGCGGCACGATTTCGTCGAGCCCCAGTTTTTGCAGGATGCGCCGCACCGCAACGTGGTCGCCCTTGCCGCTCTCCGCCGTCTCTTCCGCCATTGTTTGCGGCCCGGCGCTCCAGATGTTCTGATCGTCTACCAGGCTCAACAGGGATTCGACACCGTTGCTCCTGACGGCAACCGTGCTGACGACCGGCAGCCCCAACTCGGCCGACAGGGACTCCGGAGTTATCTTGATGCCGCGCTTTTCGGCGAGATCCGTCATGTTCAGCGCCACCACGCAGGGCAGGCCAAGGCGTTTGATCGCCAACGCCAGGCGCAGGTTACGGCGCAGGTTGGTGGCATCAACGACGCAAACGACGAGATCCGGCCGCTTTTCACCCACTGCCCGGCCATAAAGCACGTCGCAGGTCACACGCTCATCGGGTGAACGCGGGTAGAGGCTGTAGGCGCCCGGCAAGTCGAGGATGCGGATGGTTTTGCCGCTCGGAGTGGAAAAACGCCCTTCCTTGCGCTCGACGGTCACCCCGGCATAATTCGCCACCTTCTGCCGGCTGCCGGTCAGCAGGTTGAACAGTGCCGTCTTGCCACAGTTGGGGTTGCCGACCAGCGCCATGAGCGGGCCGCTTGGATGGACATGGATTACCGCCTGATTCATGACTTTCTTCCTTCCACCGCCATGTGGTCCAGCAATCCCGCCTCGGCCGAACTGACGGCCGGTGTCACCGCGATGCACGCGGCCTCCGCCAGACGCAAGGCAAAGGTCGATTGGCCGACGCGCACGACGACCGGATCACCCCCCGGAAACGCCTTGGCCATCAACCGTACCTTTTCCCCGGACACGAACCCTATTTCCTCCAGCCATGGTCCCCATTCAGGCGCGCCTTCAGGTGCGCTCACGCCCGTGACGATGAAGGTTTCGCCCATGGCCGCCCGATCCAGCGTCATGCCGGAAAAATCGCTTTCACTCGTATGCAAATCAGTCTCCTGCTCCGGAAAAGGCGGGATATCCCCTTTTCCCAACGTACATCCCATCAGAATCTCCATGTCAATCCAGCCGTCACGCTATTGGTTGCCGATCTTGGCTGCGCGTGGTCCAGCGTCCGGATGAAACCGAGCGCCAAATCGACATCCTTTGATGGCGAATAGATTACTCCTATTTCCCCGAATTTCGAACGCGTCGTATCCCCATCGGCATGCGCCAGCTCGATTCCGACATCCAGCGCCAGCTTCCATTGCTCGGAAACGTCCCAGACCGGCGCCATGGAAAAACGCCGGTAAGACGTATTGGATTCACCGCTCGAATCGCGGAAACGATCACGGCCGACGCCCGCGTTGAAATGCATGGCGCCGAAAGGCATGTCCTGGCTGAGGATGAGGGTCAGGTTGCCGGACGTCTTGCCGGTCCCCAGGCCGTCGCGCTCATCGTCCGAACCGACGGGAACGACGATTTCTGGCTTGATTGCCAGACTGGTTCCCGAGGCTTCGTTCTCGAAAAAACGCCACTTGGCCCCTATCGTCGTATTGATCCAGCCGGCGGCGTCGCTTTCCGGAAAATCGCTGCGGACGGACGAATAACCGACGCCGCCGTAAATGTCGATAGTGTCCGTCAGGCCATACGTGTAGACGAGAGGAACCGTGCTCACGCGCTCCTTTCCTCCATCGACCTTCGTACGGTCGTAGTTATACGAGAACTCCAACTGGTTGCCTCCTGAGCCCTGCGTTCCGGTGTCATCGGTAATCAACGGCTGCAAGGCGAAAGCAGCGCCGCTCATGCCAAACAACAAGGCGAGCGGCATTTTTCTTACGGTCTTCTCCCACGAAACGAACACAACGCGACTCCAAATAAAATAAAAAGTTCAACGATAATGATTCGCATCTTACATGAGAACAATTATATGTACAAGAAAAAAATTAGCATTAAAAAAATACAACAACCAATTGTTTATAATAGTTTTAGTTAAAAAACACAGCCATTATTATTGATAATTATTTTCATTGACAAGAAAAAAAACTTTTAGGAGAATGCCGAAAATTCTTTGATCGGACATAAATTGACGGACAACGGGACCAAAAAAATCCCCCGGATTTCCTACCGGGAGCCCCGAAAAAACCAAACGCCGGGCGGCACCGAAAATCAACTGCGTGCCAAGCCGGCGGCATTATCCAGAGAGGATTTTCATCTCTTCTTATGAGCCACGCTTCCTCCCCATATTTCTCCGCATTGAATCGAAGCGGTCTGCTGACTGCCGTGATCGGCGGACACCTTGCGTTGTTCGCGTTGTTCATGGCCGCCAAAACGGTTGCCCCGCAGATCATGGCGGAACTCCCGCTGATCGTGGATCTTCTGCCGGCCGCGGCGCCAGCTCCAGCGCCCGAGGAGCCTGCCGCCAGACCGTTCCCGATTGCCAGCCCACCGCCTTCTGCACCAAAACAAAAACCGCGCCCAACCCCACGGCCGGCGCCCAAAGCGGCACCGCCCCCCCCTGCACCAGCTGAACTCGAAACGACCATCAGCGCGCTACCGTCGGACGACGCCCCCGTTGCCTCCAGCGAAGCCGTAAAGGCGCCGCCATCCCCCCGGGGAGGTGCCTCCACGGCTTTGCCCGGCGCAGGCACGGGTGACCCGGACAGCCCTGCCCGTTTCGATGCGGATTATCTGAAGAATCCCGCGCCGCCTTACCCGCCACTGTCCAGAAAAATGCGTGAGGAAGGCAAGGTCATCCTGCGCGTTCTGGTCACCCCCGGCGGCAGCGCCGGCAGCGTCGAAATCAAGACCTCGTCCGGTAGCCAGCGTCTTGACGAATCGGCTCTACGAACCGTCAGGAACTGGAAGTTCATTCCTGCCAAACGCGGCGACACCCCCGTCGAGAGCCGGGTACTAGTCCCCATCATCTTCAAACTGGAGTTCTGACATGCCACCTGCCGATGCACTTCCCGTTGAAACAAATACGCCGCCGCAAGAAAGCGTTTTCGGTCTGGCCCATCTGTGGGCCAGCGGCGACAGCATCTCTCATGCCGTCGCCATCATCCTGCTGCTCATGTCCATCGCCAGCTGGTACCTGATCCTGGCCAAAACGCTCGACTGGTGGCGCCTGCGCCGCGCCGCCCGCGCCGTGCCTTCCTTCTGGGCCGCCTCCAGCGTTGCCGGCGGCCTCGATCAGCTGCGCCGGGCCGGCCAGGACAATCCCTACGTCCAGCTGGCCACCCAGGCCAGCAGTTGCAACAGCGACTGCGAAGCGGCAACCGGCCATCTCGCCTCCCGTTTCGATCATGCCGAACAGATGGAACGCGCCCTGCGCCAGCAGCTTTCCTGTTCCCAGGCCGGCATGGAAAACGGCCTGACCCTGCTGGCCACCACCGGCGCCACCGCGCCGTTCGTTGGGCTGTTCGGCACCGTCTGGGGGATCTACCACGCGCTGGTGGCCATCGGCATTTCCGGACAGGCCGCGCTGGAAAAAGTGGCAGGCCCGGTCGGCGAAGCACTGATCATGACGGCTGCCGGGCTCGCCGTCGCCCTGCCGGCCGTGTTCGCCTACAACTCCTTTACACGGCTCAACCGCGTCATCCTGACCGACCTCGACGCCTTCGCCCACGACCTGCATGCCTTCTTCACCGTCGGCAAGCCGTTCGCCGCCGCCAGCGCGCAGATCCACCCGATCCGCGCGCGCCTCGCCAGGGAAGGAACCTGACATGGCCATGGGCAGTTTCAATTCCGGCGGCAATCAGGCGCCGATGGCCGAAATCAACACCACGCCGCTGGTCGACGTGATGCTGGTCCTGCTGATCATCTTCATCATCACCGCGCCCCTGATGACCCACTCGGTGAAAGTCGACCTGCCGCGCGCCTCCAGCCAGCCGACCCCGGACAAACCCATGACCCTGCAGGTTTCCATCACGGCGGACGACCGGATCTTCGTCGGCGGCGAAGAAGTCGGCCGCAACGATCTCGAATCGCGTTTCCGCGCCGCCGTCGATCAGGACAAGAACGTCGAACTGCATCTGATGGCCGACAAATCCTCGCGCTACGAAGCCGTGGCGGAAACCATGAGCGCCGGCCGGCGGGCGGGACTGACGAAAATCGGCTTCGTCACGCAGCCGGCACCCGCGAAGTAGCGCCGCAGGCACTCGACGGCCGGCCGGATAACTCGGCGACAGTTTTCGAGTAAAGCGTTAAAGGCGGGCCCGGCAAGCCTTCGGCGATATGCCGAAGACACGGCGAAAGGCCGTCGAGAAATTAGCCTGGCTAGAATATCCGGCGATTTCCGCTGCACGCGAAACGCTGGCACCGTCCTGCCGCAGAGCCCGCAACGCCTCGCGCAAACGGCTCATACGCAAATGCTCGAATATGGAAGATCCAAACGCCAGGCGGAAATGGCGTTGCAGCGTATTGGCATTACACCCCATACGCATGGCGATCGCCGGTATCGACCACTCCGCCGCATATTCATTGTCGAGCATGTCCCGCAAACGCCGGACCCGACGGTACTCCTGCAAAGTCAGCCCCGGCGGGGCGGACTGCTCGCTCCCGCTGATTTGCGCAATGGCATCGGCGATGAGCTCGAGTATCCTGCTCTCCAGATAAAGCTTATACATCGGCCCGTCGAACGCGGCCGGATATAACAACTGCTCGGCGATCGCGACGGTGCGCGGCGCCGGCGTCCAGCCCCGCTCCACGCAATTGCCGGGAATAATATCCTGTAGGCCGGCCGCCTGAATCCAGCTTTTCGACAACGTCGCCATGATCATGCGATGACGGAAGGATTGCTCGCCATGCCATTCGACCGTTTCGGTACCGTTCAGGGAGACCACACAACCTTGTGAGCACTCATTTTCCCGGCACCCGGCGCCGAGCGGTATTGAACACCCGTCAATGCTCAATGTGCTGTCGCCTTCGAGCACCAGCAGAACCTTTAGGCGCTTCTCGCCGGCGAGGCAACGTAACACCGATTGCCCGCAGGGCGTGATATCCACGCATCGCAAACCCAGGCCTTCGCGCAAGCGCTCCGTCAGCGTCACGCCATCAGGCGGAAGACTAGCGTGCTCTTCCCGCGTCATCGCAAAAACCGGCGAAAAGCCACTGCCTTCACGCGCCGAGGCATCGCCTGTCGAACGGGAACCTCGTTCCCGCCTGCGGCATGGCGGCGATGGCGTATCGGTCAAATCGGTCCTGCATCTCCCGGAAGTATCTGAATCAAACATTTTTCTTGTAGTGGCAAACAAAAATTTCTTCGAATTTTGCCATACTTCGCGACCTATTGAAATGAGAATCATTGTTATTTATGCACGCACAATCCTACGACAATCAGCCCAGGGGATACTTCATGCGCACCAGCCGAAACGTCTTGAAAACCTGCCCAATTGCCGTTGCCCTGGGCCTCGCTTTTGGCAGCCCATACGCAGTAGCGCAGGAAACAGTACTCGCCGACACGGTCGTACTGGGTACAGCGGAGGAAACGCTGAAACAGGCGCCTGGCGTTTCCATCATCACCTCGGAGGATATCCAGAAGAGGCCGCCGGTCAACGACGTCTCCGAGATCATCCGGACGATGCCTGGCGTCAATCTGACGGGCAATTCGTCGTCCGGGCAGCGGGGAAACAACCGGCAGATCGATCTGCGCGGCATGGGACCGGAAAACACCCTGATCCTCATCGACGGCAAACCGGTCAACAGCCGCGCCGCCGTCCGCTACGGCTGGCGCGGCGAACGCGATACGCGCGGCGACAGCAACTGGGTTCCCGCGGAGGAAATCGAGCGCATCGAGGTAATCCGCGGCCCCGCCGCCGCGCGCTATGGCAATGGCGCAGCGGGCGGCGTGGTCAACATCATCACCAGGAAAACGACTACCGAATGGCACGGACAGGCGACCGTTTATGCCAACCTTCCCGAGCATTCCGAAGAGGGCGCGACCAAGCGCGCCAACTTCAGCGTCAGCGGCCCCCTTTCCGAAAATCTTTCCATGCGCCTCTATGGCAACTTGAACAAAACCGATGCCGACGATCCGGATATCAATGCCGGCCACCAGGCGCCCGGATTTCAGGGGGCGCTGCCTGCCGGGCGCGAAGGCGTGCGCAACAAGGATCTCAGCGGCCGCTTGAGCTGGAAACTCAATTCCAGCCACACGCTCGACTTCGATCTGAGCTACAACCGGCAGGGAAACATCTATACCGGCGACACGCAGAACAACAATGCGAACGACACGACCCGGGCCATGTTGGGCAAGGAAACCAACCACATGACCAAGCGGACCTACGCCGTGACACATAAAGGGAAATTCGATTTCGGCACGTCGCTCTCCTACCTGCAGTTCACCAAGACGGGAAACTCACGGCTCCAGGAAGGATTGGTCGGCGGCCCGGAAGGCATATTCCTGGCTGGCGGCTCCCCGCCGCTTGTCACCAACGAACTCAGGGAAACCACCGCACACAGCGAGTTCAACCTGCCTGTCAAGGCCCTGGCCAACCAGATGTTGACGGTGGGTATCGAATGGTCCGAACAAAAACTCCACGATCCGAGTTCGAATACGCTCGGCACCACCTACGGCGTCATCCCTGGGCTGAGCAGCAGCGGACGCAGTCCGGACAGCTCGGCCAGGATTTTCTCCCTTTTCGTCGAGGACAATATCGAATTGACCCCGACGACGCTGCTCACGCCGGGGCTGCGCTTCGACAATCACAGCCAGACGGGAACCAACTGGAGCCCGGCGCTCAACCTGACCCAGACGCTGACGGAAGCACTCGCGCTCAAGGCCGGCATTGCCCGCGCCTACAAGGCGCCCAACCTGTACCAGAGCAATCCGAACTATCTGCTGTACAGCGCCGGCAACGGCTGCAGCAGCATTTCCAACGGCACGACGGGATGCTATCTGCAAGGCAACGACGATCTGGGTGCGGAAACCAGCATCAACAAGGAACTGGGCATCGAATACAAGACCGGCGATCTTGCCGCCGGCATCACCTGGTTCCGCAACGACTACCGCGACAAGATCCAGGCCGGTTCGACTGCCGTCGCGGTAACGGCTACGGGAAACCGCAGCATTTACCAGTGGACCAACATCCCCAAGGCCGTCGTGGAAGGCATCGAGGGCAGCTTGCGCCTGCCGCTCCACCGCTCGGTGGACTGGATCACAAACTTCACTTACATGATCCAGTCGAAAAACAAGACGACCGGCGATTATCTATCCGTCATTCCGGAATACACCGTCAATTCGTCGCTGGACTGGCGCATCAACGACCGCGCGGGGATTCTGGCGACCGTCACCTGGTACGGCAAGCAGGAACCCATGAAATACGACTACAAGGGCGACCCCGTCAAGGGAACATCCACGCACTCGCTTTCTCCCTACGCGATTGCCGGGCTGAGCGGCCGCTATGCGTTTACCAAGGATCTGAGACTGACCGCCGGCATCAGCAATCTGTTCGACAAACGCCTGTTCCGCGAAGGCAACGCGGTGTCGGTCAGCTCCGCGCCTGTATACGGAACCGGCGGCGGCGCCGGGGCGGCCACCTATAACGAACCCGGGCGAACGTTCTATCTGTCGCTCACGGCATCTTTCTGACTTGTCCTTGTCGCATCCCATGCCACCCTGCACGCCGGCCGCCCGCCGTCTTCTGCCGTTTCTTTTTGCCGTGCTGGCCGCCGCGTCCGGAAACGCGGCCGCCCAGCCGGCCAATGCCGTTCCCGCCGCTCCCGACATAGCCGAACGAGGCTCCCGCCATTACGACATCGAGCGCCTGCCGGTACAAGCAGGGCCTGCCGGACACGGCTACCAGATTCACCTGCTGCGCCCGCGCCGGCCGGCGCCCCCCGAAGGCTACCCGGTCATCTATTTTCTCGACGGCAACGCGGTGCTCCACGATCTCGACGACGGAGTTCTTGGGCGCCTTGTCGCCGAAAACCCACCCGTCATTGTCACTCTCGGCTATGAAACGGCGCAGCGCTTCGCGCTGGAAGAGCGCGCGTACGACTATACGCCGCCGGTTTCCGGCAGCGGGGAAACCGATCCGGGCACACCGCAACGCAGAAACGGCGGCGCCGATCTCTTCATGCGTTTCCTGGAGGACAGCGTCAAACCCGCCGTCGCGCAGCGTCTGCCGATCGATTCCGGACACCAGGGCATTTGGGGGCATTCCTACGGGGGGCTTTTCGTGCTGCATGTTCTGCTGAGCCAACCGGAAAGTTTCCGATGCTACGTCGCCGCCAGCCCTTCCCTGTGGTGGCGCAATGGCTATCTGTTGACGCGGGAGAGCGCCGACGCGGAAAAGCCGGTCGGCCGCTCCATCGGGCTCCTGGTCACGCGCGGCGGCGCGGAACGGCGGCGAACGCCCGAAGCACGGCAGGCAATGGCGCATCTGCCGCCGAACGCCGCCGCGGACTTCGCCGAACGCATGAGGCGATTTCCGGGAATGCAGGTGGAATACCGGGAATTTCCCGGACTCAACCACGGCCCGGCGCTGACGGCCTCCCTGGAGCCGGCCTTGCAATGGTTCGAAACCTGCAAAACAGAAATTCCTGCCCTCCCGTCACCCAAGAGCGAAAAAGAACCGTCACATGCCGAAGCGATGCCCTGACCATCCCCACATCATGCTGTCCATCCGTATCGCGGCAGCCGCATTCGGCGGTTACGCCCTGTGTTGGACTTTCGTCGTGTGCCTCTGCGCCTGGCTGCCTTTCGACAAGGTCACACGCTGGTATCTGGCGGGCCAGCTCGCTCCGCTGCCCTTTCTGGCCGCCCTGCTGTGGGCCTTCATCGCCAAAACGGCCTGGCGCGCGTTCATCTGGCCCATGGCTGCCGCAGGCGGATTTGCCCTGCTTGGGGCGTTGCGATGAATCCTCTCGGCAAGGCGCTGCTCGGCTTGCATGCCTGGGGAAGCATGGTTTTCTCCTGGCTGCTGATTCCGGTTTTCATCACCGGAAGCATAGCAGTCTTCGAACCGGAAATCAGCTACTGGATGCGCTCCGACGGAACGATATCGTCATACGATTGGAGCGATCCCGTCGACACGGCGGAAACGCGCCTGCGCGAAGTGGGCGCCGGCCATCCGTTCTGGCGGATTCGGCTGCCGAATTCACGCGAGCCGCACATCGAGATTGCCTGGGGGAAAAATGTCCGCGACTCGCAGGATGAGTTTCTCCACCCGCTCACGGGCGAACCGATGCCGACGCGCCAAAGCGCCGGCGGCCACTTCTTCACCCATTTCCATGCCGACCTGTGGTTAGGCCGCCCCGGCAGGTGGATTGTCGGCGCCGCCGGAATTTTCATGCTGGCCGCGCTGGTATCGGGATTGCTCATCCACCACCGGATCTTCAAGGATTTTTTCACCATGCGCCCGCAGTCCGGCAAGCGCCGCGCCTGGCTCGACATCCACAATCTGTTCGGCATCGCCACTCTGCCGTTCATGCTGATGATCACCTATACCGGCGTCGTCATCCTCTCCGAAACCTTCGTTCCGGCGGCAACATACGCGCTTTACGACGGCAACCCGCGCGCAAGCCGGGCCGACGCCGTCAGATCCTTCGAACGCAAGGCCAACGGCACCCGCGCCGATTCCCTGCCTCTACCCGCCCATTTTGCGGCCGCCGAAAAAATCCTCGGAGAAGGCAACATCTCCAGCCTGACGGTCCGCCACCCCGGGGACGGCAACGCGGTCGTCCAGACAGCCCGCCACGTCGAAGACCGGCTTGCCGCCGTTGCCGACCACGTCAGTTTCGACGCCGTTACCGGCGAGGAACTGGCGCGGCAAACGCAATGGAATGCCATGGTCTATGCCTTCCGCGCCCAGGTGGGGCTGCATCTGGCGCACTTCGGCGGCGCCCCCGTACGCTGGCTGTATTTTCTGTCCGGCTTGCTCGGCGCCGCCATGATGGCCGCCGGAACCGTGCTGCTGCTGCGCAAGCGCCGGCAGCGCCACGGCAACGACCGCTGGCAGCGTTGGCTGGAAGCCATGGGTGCGGCCTCGATCAGCGGCGCGCTGCTGGCGTCCCTCGCCTATTTCTGGGCCAACCGCCTGTTCCCCGCGGCTATTCCCGGCCGGGACTCGCTGGAGGTCGCCGCCTTCTTTACCGTATGGGGCCTTGCGCTCCTCCATGCCCTGATCCGCGGCAAGCAGGCCTGGCGCGAACAAATCATGGCGGCCGCCCTGCTTTTCATTCTGCTGGCCGCATTCGACGCCATCGCCAGGGGATTCGGGGATGTCGTCCGCCGCAGCATCGACCTGACCTTCCTCGCCTCCGGAATCCTCCTGACGGTTTGCGGCAACCGGATTTTCCGCCGGGGAGAGGCACTTTGACTGCAATCATGCTGGCTGTCACGCTGAATACCGGCGGCATGCTCTGCCTGGCGCTCGGGATGGAACGTCATTACCGCGAGATCTACCGCGCGGCCCCCGGCTCGAACACGCTGCCGCACTGGCGGCGCAAGGGCTGGCCGCTCCTGGCGCTCGGCCTCCTTGCCTGCCTCGGCGGATGGGGTGCGCCGATCGGAATCGTCATTTGGGCGGGCCTGCTCTCCATCGCCCTGATAGGCGTTGCCGCGGGCATCGCCATCCGCAGCCGACGGAAATGAAAAAAACCGCCTTCCTGCGTAAGGCAAGCGGCCCGCCGTCCGGCCCGGTCCCGCGAAAACACTCATGTACAATGGGCCGGGTATCGGCGGGTTCGGAATGCTGCCCCGGAATTCATTGAAAGAGAAAAGCGATGAATGAAGTCTGGTTTGCCTTCGGCGTCACCCTGTTTGCCGGCATGGCCACCGGCATCGGCAGCATCATCGCTTTTTCCGCGAAACGGACCAACTACCGTTTTCTGTCCGTCGCCACCGGCTTCTCGGCGGGCGTCATGCTTTACGTTTCCTTCGTCGAAATCTTCTTCAAGGGCGTGGCCGCGCTGACCGAGCGCTACGGCGATTACTGGGGACACTGGGCCAACGCCGCCTCCTTTTTCGGCGGCATGCTGCTCATCGGCCTGATCGACAACCTGATCCCCGCCGGGGAAAACCCGCATGAGACGCACTCGGAAGCCGAGACCCAGCCCCTGCACGACCCTTCCGCGCCGCTCGCGCCATCGGCGGAGGTAGCGCAGGCGCTGCACCTGCACAATGGCCACAGCCACGGCAAATTGATGCGCATGGGATTATTCACCGCATTGGCCATCGGCATTCATAATTTTCCGGAAGGGCTGGCCACCTTCCTCGCCGCGCTGCAGGATCCCCATCTCGGCGTGGCCATCGCCATTGCCATCGCCCTGCACAACATCCCGGAAGGCATCAGCGTTTCGGTGCCGATCTTCTACGCCACCGGCGACCGCAAACGCGCCTTCCTGTATTCGCTGCTGAGCGGGCTGGCCGAACCGGTCGGCGCGGGCGTCGCCTACCTGGCCTTGCTGTTCATCTCCGGCGGAGAAAGCGTCGTCATTCCACAGGAAATGATGGGCATTCTGTTCGGCGGCGTCGCCGGCATCATGGTCTATATCAGCCTGGACGAGCTTCTGCCAACCAGCCGCGCCTACGGCCAGGGGCACGACAGCCTTTTCGGGCTGGTCGCCGGCATGGCCGTCATGGCGCTGAGCCTGCTGCTGATGAGATAGTCGGCCCTCGCTTGCTACGCTTGGCAGCACGCTTTGAGCAACAACCCGTAGCCTGGATGTAGCGAAGCGAAATCCGGGGGATGGCAGTCATGCCAATGCCTAGGCGACAAATGGCGACACCGGGGGATAGTGTGTGCGGCTTTGTTCTGCCCGCCGCCTGCTACACGTGTTCAGGGCCATGGATTGCCTTGAGCGACAGCAAGTCCAGGAACGTCATGCATCCGCCCTGCGCCGCGCCCCCCTTGGTATCGATGAAATAGGCGTTCCCCAGGACGGTTACCCGTTCGACCTTAATATGTCCATGGACAACCGCCCGGATATTCTTCACGATTCCGGCATATTGACGGCGGAAACGATCAGGCGACCACAGGCAATAGGCCACATCGCCCGGCGACAGCGTGCCGTCGCGCACGGGCTGCCAGTCGTCCATAGGCAAATCCGCGTGAATCAGGCCGACCGGCCCGTTGGCTGTCGCCACCTCGATGGCCAGCGGCAAGTCCTGCAATACCGGAACGATGCGTTCGCGCTCGTTGGGCGACAGCGCATCGAACCATTCCCCGCCGTGCGTCCGGTGAAAGTGCGCCGCTTCGCCTCCCTCCGTCATCGCCATGCGCACCATTTCCTCATGGTTGCCGCGTATCGCGTGAAACCATGGCTTCTTCAGCCAGTCAAGCACCTGGGCCGACTCCGGCCCGCGATCCACCATATCTCCCATGGCAAACAGGCGATCGCGCGTTTCGTCGAAACCGATCGACCGCAAGCTGTCGGCCAGCAGGCTGAAGTAACCATGAATATCGCCAACCGCGTAATCGCGCCCGCGCGTATTGGCCGCAAAACACTCTATGCGCGAGTTCATTACCGGATCGTTTCGGTTATTCTTCATCGGCTGTCTGCAAGGAAAAAGAAGGCGCACGTTACTTTACCCCATATTGCATTCGCCACGGATTCCGGCAAGCGCTTCTGGATACAATCGATTTTTCATTCTCCGGTCATCGGATTCGCTGCTTGGCCGTTATGTTGTGACAGAAATGCCATGACCGCTCGAGCGGGTATACTGGCCGCCGTCGGCTCGCAGAAAACTGGCTGCCGCTACTGAACGAAAAAGGAATATGACTCAAAGCGCCTCCATCGCACCGCCCGTCCAGGATGCCCCTGCGACTATGCCCTCCGCCATTCCCCTGCCCGGCACGTGGGCTCCGGTCGTAGAGGCGCAGCTCGCCAGGGAAGAAAAGGTTCTGTCCTGGCTGGAAATCGATCTGAATGTCAGCCTGCATTTCACCAAAGGGCTGATCATCCTGACGGACCGGCGGCTACTGGCAAGAACGGCGGACAACGCCGAATGGCAGCACCATGACCTGCGCCCGGGACTGAAACTGACGCGGCGCGATCATGCCGGCGTCGGCAGCCTGGAGCTGTTCGACGCCAACAGCCGTCTGGCGCACTGGCGCTACACGCTGGGGCAGGATATCGCCGCCGGCCGGCTGATCGATCATTTCGACCAGCAACTGGAATTCCTCGCCACGGGCGCGCTGCCCCCCCCGCCGGCGCAGGCGCTGTGCCCGAAGTGCGAGACGCCGCTGCTCGCAGGCCAGGACGAATGCCCGAACTGCGGCAAGGAAGACCTGACACCGCCTTCGACCTGGACGCTGTTCCGCCTGTGGCGTTTCGCCCGCCCCTACCGCTGGCAGCTGCTGGCAGGTTTCCTGCTGTCGCTGGCGGCCACGGCGGCGACGCTGGTGCCGCCCTACCTGACCATGCCGCTGATGGACAAGGTGCTGATCCCCTACCAGAACGGCCAGCCCATCGATACCGGGCTCGTCACGTTCTACCTTTCCGGCCTGCTGGGCGCCGCCATCCTGGCGTGGTTCCTAGGCTGGGCGCGCACCTACATCCTGGCGCTGGTTTCCGAGCGTGTGGGCCGCGACCTGCGCACCACCACCTACGAACACCTGCTGATGCTCTCGCAGGAGTATTTCGGCGGCAAGCGCACCGGCGACCTGATCGCACGCATCGGCTCGGAAACCGACCGCATCAACCTGTTCATTTCGCTGCACTTTCTCGATTTCGCCACCGACGTGCTGATGATCACGATGACCACCTTCATCCTGGTGTCGATCAACTTCAAGCTGGCGCTGGTGACGCTGGTGCCGCTGCCGATCATCGCCTGGATGATCCATCTGGTGCGCGAGCGGCTGCGCACCGGCTTCGAGCGTGTCGACCGGGTGTGGGCTGAAGTCACGAACGTGCTCGCCGACACCATTCCCGGCATCCGCGTGGTCAAGGCTTTCGCCCAGGAACAGCGCGAAACGTCGCGTTTCCGCGCGGCTAACCAGCATAACCTGGAAGTCAACGACAAGGTCAACAAGGTCTGGTCGCTGTTCACGCCGACAGTCACGCTGCTCACCGAAGTCGGCCTGCTCGTCGTCTGGGCCTTCGGCATCTGGCTGATCGCCGGCAACGACATCACCGTCGGCGTACTCACCGCCTTCCTCGCCTACATCGGCCGCTTCTATCTGCGGCTCGATTCGATGAGCCGTATCGTTTCCGTCACGCAGAAGGCCGCTGCCGGCGCCAAGCGCATCTTTGACGTGCTGGATCACGTTTCCAGCGTGCCTGAACCGGTGAATCCGGTACACCTGCCCACGGTGACCGGCCGCATCGAACTGCAGGACGTCGGTTTCCGCTACGGCACGCGCAGCGTCACGCGCGACATCAGCCTGGCCATCGAACCCGGCGAAATGGTCGGCCTCGTCGGCCACAGCGGTTCGGGCAAGAGCACGCTGGTCAACCTGATCTGCCGCTTCTACGACGTGACCGAAGGCGCCATTCTGATCGACGGCGTCGACATCCGCTCGATTCCGGTCGCCGAATACCGCAAGCACATCGGCCTCGTGCTGCAGGAACCCTTCCTGTTCTTCGGCACCATCGCCGAGAACATCGCCTACGGCAAACCGGACGCCACCCGCGAGGAGATCGTCGCCGCCGCGCGCGCCGCCCACGCCCACGAATTCATCCTGCGCCTGCCGCACGGCTACGATTCGCTGGTCGGCGAACGCGGCCAGTCGCTCTCCGGCGGCGAGCGCCAGCGCATCTCGATCGCCCGCGCGCTGCTGATCGACCCGAAGATCCTGATCCTCGACGAAGCCACCTCCTCGGTCGACACCACGACCGAAAAGGAGATCCAGAAGGCGCTCGACAACCTCGTGCGCGGCCGCACCACGATCGCCATCGCGCACCGCCTGTCGACGCTGCGCGAAGCCAACCGGCTGGTCGTGCTGGACCGCGGCAGCGTCGTCGAGGTCGGCACGCACGCCGACTTGATGGAGCGCGAAGGACACTACTACCGTCTCTATCAGGCGCAGGCCCGCAATGTCGATACGGAAAACGGGTCGGCGGGAGACAATGCGGCAGCCGCCGAGAAAGGAGACCGCGCATGAGCCCGACCCACGATTACCGCCTGCAGCTCGACGGCTACGGCCGGCTGATCTTCACGGACAGGGACGGTGAGGCGCACGAAGCCACGCCCGTGCGCGCCTTCCCGATCGGCGCGCCCGACGACGGCATTGCCCTGGTCGACCCGCACGGTCACGAGTTGGCCTGGATCGAGCGCCTGGACGACCTGCCCGCCGAAATGCGCCAGTTGATCGAGAGCGAACTGTCCAGCCGCGAATTCATGCCGGAGATCGAGCGCATCGAGGCGGTTTCGAGCTTTGCCACGCCGAGCACCTGGACGGTGAGGACCAACCGCGGCGAAACGCGCCTCGTCCTCAAAGGCGAAGAGGATATCCGCAGGCTTTCCCCGCCAGCGCTTTTGATCGCCG
Organism: Propionivibrio sp.; assembly: GCA_031547245.1. Lineage (GTDB taxonomy): Bacteria > Pseudomonadota > Gammaproteobacteria > Burkholderiales > Rhodocyclaceae > Propionivibrio. The sequence continues at coordinate 16,684 of JAVBSG010000004.1, read as the reverse complement.
ACAGCAACGGCATCCAGTACCTGATCCGCGACCGCTACGCGCTCGACGCGCAAAGCCGCAAATTTCTGGACCGTTTTCTGTGACCCGTTCCCCGCCAGAGATCTTTGTATGTCATTTGTAACACTGTAAGCCGAACGAACGCCGTCGCGTTATATCACCCACATCATGTAATCTGACCCACCGGCGACTTTCCTTTTCTACGATAATTCCGTCCACAACCGATCAGCCAGACTGCTTCGCGCAGGCAACCACTCCATGACCAACAAAGACATCAAGTTCCGCGAAATCCGCCACCTGAACGGCCCCAACATGTGGACCTACCGGCCCGTGCTGGAAGCCATCGTCGATATCGGCGATCTCGAAGACTGCCCCTCGAATACCATTCCTGGCTATTACGAACGCCTGAAGGCCATGCTGCCTTCGCTGCACGAACACCGCTGCAGCTACGGCGAACCGGGCGGTTTCCTACGCCGGGTGCAGGAAGGAACGTGGCCGGCCCACATCCTTGAGCACGTAACGCTGGAACTGCAGAATCTGGCCGGTCTGCCCGGCGGCTTCGGCAAGGCGCGCGAGGCCGGCGAGCGCGGCGTCTACAAAGTCGTCGTGCGCGCCTGGCAGGAAAAGGTCACGCACGCCGCGCTACACGAGGCGCGCGAACTCATCATGGCGGCTATGGAAGACAGGCCGTTCAACGTCGAAGAAGCCGTCGAACGGCTTTCCGACATGGTCGATTCGCTGTGCCTGGGCCCGTCGACGGCCAGCATCGTCGATGCTGCCGACGACCGCGACAGTCCCACCATCCGCCTGCTGGACAACGGCAATCTGGTGCAGCTCGGCTACGGAGCCGCCATGCGCCGCATCTGGACGGCTGAAACCGACCAGACCAGCGCCATCGCCGAGGGCATCTCCCGCGACAAGGATCTGACCAAGGGCCTGCTCGAAAGCTGCGGCGTACCGGTGCCCGAGGGACGCGAGGTCGACAGCCCGGAAGACGCCTGGGACGCCGCACAGGACATCGGTCTGCCGGTCTGCGTGAAGCCGACGGACGGTAACCACGGGCGCGGCGTGTTCATCGATATCAACAGCCGCGAAGAAGTCGAGATGGCCTACAAGGTCGCCGTCGACGAAGGCAGCGGCGTGCTGGTCGAACGCTCGATCCGCGGCTCCGAACACCGCCTGCTCGTCATCGGCGGCAAATTGGTCGCCGCCAACCGCGGCGACGTGGTCAAGGTCACCGGCGACGGCAAACAGACCATACGCGAACTCATTGAAACGCAGATCAACTCCGACCCGCGCCGCGGCCCGAGCGAAAGCCATCCGCTCAGCAGGATCCGCATCGATTCGGCGGCACGCATCGAACTGTCGCGCCAGAAGCTGGACGCCGACGCGATCCCCGAGGCCGGCCGCGAAGTAATGATCCAGCGCAATGCCAACCACGAATTCGACGTCACCGACGACGTTCACCCGGAAACAGCTGCCATCGCCTCGCTCGCTGCGCGCGTCGTGGGGCTGGACATTGCCGGCATAGACCTGGTTGTAGAAGACATTTCGAAGCCGCTCTCAGCGCAAGGCGGCGCCATCGTCGAGGTCAACGCCGGCCCCGGCCTGCTGATGCATTTGAAGCCCGGCGTCGGCAAGCCCCGTCCGGTCGGCCGGGCGATCGTCGAGCACCTGTTTCCGAACGAGGCCTCGGGACGCATCCCGGTCATCGGCATCACCGGCAGTTACGGCAAGACGACGGTGGCGCAACTGCTCGCCCGGCTGCTGACGCTTTCCGGCCGGCATACGGGGATGGCCTGCAGCAAAGGCCTGTACCTCGACCGCCGCCAATCCGAGAAAGGCGATTGCGCTCACTGGGAGCACGCCAACCGGATTCTGATGAACCGCGCCATCGAAGCCGCCGTGTTCGAGAACGGCAGCGACGCCATCGTCGGTGAAGGACTGGCTTACGACCGCTGCCAGATCGGCATCGTTACCAACTTCGACGTTGCCCGGCATACCGGCCGCCAATACATCGAATCCCCCGAGCAGGTCTACAACATCCTGCGCACGCAGGTCGACCTGGTGCTGAAGAACGGCGCCGCCGTCCTCAACGCAAAGTCGCCCGAACTCATCGAGATGGCACCGCTGTGCGACGGCGAAATCATCTATTTCGCCTACGATCCGTTGCTGCCGATCATCACCGCGCACCTCGAAGAACGAAAACGCGCCGTCATCGTGCGCTATGGACAGATCATGCTGGCCAGCAGCGAAGGCGAAGTCTCGCTGACCAAGCTGAAGGACATCCCGCTCACCGAGGGCGGCACCAACGAACAGCAGACTGAGAACGTTCTGGCGGCCGTCGGCGCGGCCTGGGCGCTCGGCATCTCGCCGGACATCATGCGCACCGGTATTGAAACGTTTTTCGCAGAATAATCGGCTGACACCAAGAATATAAAAGGACACTTACCCTATGGACGTCTCACGCATCCGTGCCTTGCGCGGCCCCAACCTGTGGAGCCGGCACACCGCCATCGAAGCGATTGTTTCCTGTAGCGAAGCCGAGCGCGACATCAACGACATTCCGGGATTTGAAGCCCGCCTGCGCGAGCGTTTTCCGGAAATCGCCCTGCTGGAGCCCACCTTCGACCCCGAAGTTTTTTCGATGGCCCACACCCTGGAATTCGCCACGCTCGGCCTGCAATCCCAGGCAGGCTGCCCGGTCACCTTCAGCCGCACCTCACAAACCGTCGACACCGGCGTATATCAGGTCGTCATCGAATACAGCGAGGAAGAAGTCGGCCGCCTGGCGCTCGAACTCGCGCAAACACTGTGCCAAGCCGCCGTCGACGATACGCCCTTCGATCTGGCCGACGCCCTCTATCGCCTGCGCGAACTTGACGAGGACCTGCGCCTCGGCCCGAGCACCGGGTCGATCGTTTACGCCGCCGTCGCGCGCGGCATTCCTTACCGCCGCCTGACCAAGGGTAGCCTCGTGCAGTTCGGCTGGGGCAGCAAGCAGCGCCGCATCCAGGCCGCCGAGACCGACATGACGAGCGCCGTGGCCGAAGCCATCGCCCAGGACAAGGAGTTGACCAAGAAGCTGTTGCAGTCCGCCGGCGTGCCCGTGCCCTCAGGCCGCCCTGTCAAGGACGCCGAAGATGCCTGGGCAGCGGCCTGCGAACTTGGCGGCGCCGTCGTCGTCAAGCCGCAGGACGGCAACCAGGGCAAGGGCGTCGCCGTCAATCTGACCACCCGCGAGCAGGTGCTAGCCGCCTACGCGGTCGCCTATAAAATCAGCGACGACGTATTGGTCGAGCGCTACATCACCGGCCAGGACCATCGCTTCCTGGTTGTCGGCAGCAAGCTCGTGGCGGCCGCGCGGCGTGAACCGCCGATGGTCATCGGTGACGGCATCCAATCGGTCCGCCAACTCGTCGACCAGGTCAACAGCGACTCGCGCCGCGGCACCGGCCACGCCACCTCGCTGACCAAGATCCGTTTCGACGACATCGCCCTCGCCCGCCTGGCCGAAGACGGTCTGACCGCCGAATCGATTCCGGCCAAGGGCCAGCGCGTCATCCTGCGCAACAACGCCAACCTGTCGACCGGAGGCTCGGCCACCGATGTCACCGACGACGTACACCCCGACTTCGCCGCGCGCGCCGTCGCCGCCGCGCAGATGGTCGGCCTTGACATCGCCGGCGTCGACATCGTTTGCAAGAACGTGCTGCGCCCGCTGGAAGAACAGGGCGGCGGCATCGTTGAGCTCAACGCCGCGCCCGGTCTGCGCATGCACCTGAAACCCTCGTTCGGCAAGGGCCGCGCGGTCGGCGAAGCAATCGTCGCCAACATGTTCGCCGACGGCGGCGACGCGCGCATCCCGCTCGTAGCCGTGGCCGGCACCAACGGCAAGACCACCACCGTGCGACTGATCGCCAGCATTCTCGGCAGCCAGGGCCTGCGCGTCGGCATGACCAGCACCGACGGCGTCTACATCGAAGGAAAACGCACCGATACCGGCGACTGCAGCGGGCCCAAGAGCGCCCGCAACGTGCTGATGCACCCGGACGTCGATGCCGCCGTTCTGGAAACCGCGCGTGGCGGCGTGCTGCGCGAGGGTTTGGGCTTCGACCGCTGCGACGTGGCGGTGGTCACCAACATCGGCAAGGGCGACCACCTCGGCCTCTCATACATCAGCACGGTCGAGGAGCTTTCCGTCGTCAAGCGCGTCATCGTCATGAACGTCAAGCCCGATACCGGCTACGCCGTGCTCAACGCCGCCGACCCGATGGTCGCGCGCATGGGCGACGCCTGCCCCGGCAAGGTCATTTATTTCGCCTGCGACCGCAACCACCCCGTCATGGCCATGCACCGCGCCCAGGGCAAGCGCATCGTTTTCCTGGACGGCAGCGACATCGTCGCCATGGAAGGCAGCGCCGAGAAACGTCTGCCGCTCAAGGACATTCCGGTTACCGCCAACGGCAGCATCGGCTTTCAGATCGAAAACGCCATGGCGTCGGCCGCCGCCGGCTGGGCGCTCGGCCTTGACTGGGAAACCATTGGGGCCGGCCTCGCCGCATTCCGCAACGACGCCGCCTCGGCCCCCGGCCGTTTCAATGTTTTCGATTACCGCGGCGCAACACTGATCGCTGACTATGGCCACAACCCGGATGCCATCCAGGCGCTGGTCAACGCCATCGACAACATGCCGGCCAAGCCGGGCAGCCGGCGCACCGTCGTCATCAGCGGCGCCGGCGACCGGCGTGACGAAGACATCCGGCAGCAGACCGAAATCCTCGGCGACGCTTTCGATTCCGTCGTGCTCTATCAGGACCAGTGCCAGCGCGGGCGTGCTGACGGCGAAGTGCTGGCGCTGCTGCAGGAAGGGTTGAAAAACGCCCGGCGCGCCAATGACATCCGGGAAATCCGCGGCGAATTCCTGGCCATCGATACCGCCCTTGCCGATCTGAAGGCCGGCGATATCTGCCTGATCCTCATCGATCAGGTCGAGGAGGCGCTAGCGCACATCGGCAAGCGTGTCGCCGAACAGAGCAATTGAAGGGAAACAAGAGGTTCCCGGACGGCGGGAATGGCAATCAGGCGTACTGGACGCCGTCCCGCTTGAAGCGCGTCAGCGAGAATAGAAGCTCGCTGGCATAGCGTGCGATATCGAGCCTTCGGCGCAGTTCGTCGATCTTTGCCTCGACCTCTTCGCGCAGGGGGGCGCGCACGATGCAGTACAGGTTGTATGGCCAGTCCGGCAAAGCCCGCGCGCGCAGATAGCACAGGGCGACACCCGGTTCGCTGGCCAGCAACCCGCCGATCCGCTCGGCGAGTTCGTCGGGCACATCCTGCACCAGCATGGCGCTCGCTCCCTGGTCCGGCTCCTCCCGACGCACCACCACGCCGAAACATTTGATCACGCCCTCCGAGCGCCAGCGGCTGATGCGTTCGAGGAGTTCTCCTTCCTCGCAACCGACACGGGCCGCCAGGATCGAGAAAGGGCGGATGAAGAGCGGTAGCCCCTCCTGCAATGCCACCAGCAGGCGGCGGCCGATTTCATCGAGCGTCGTCATTTTTTTCCGGTTGCTTTCCGGCGGCACGCTCGGCGATGCATCCGCCCGGCTTTCATCCCTGGTATCCGAGCGGAATTCCCTGAGCATGGGCATGGCGACCATCGGACAGCCCGCCGCCTGTCCGATCGCTCCCAGAACGGCCTGCAGGCGGCCCTCGGACCCGGCAGTCACGACAAACCACAGGTTGTAATGATGGTCCCGCTCATAATTGTGAGCGACCTCGGGAAAGCGGTTGACCGTCCTTGCCACGTCATCAAGCTTTTCAGGGGGAACGGCCATGGCGGCCAGGGTACTCGCGCCGATACGCTTGGGCGCAAAAATGGCGCCGATCCGGGATATTCGCCCCTCGCGGCGCAACTGTTCCAGCATGCGCAAAACCGCACCTTCCCCCACCCCCAGGCGTTCGGCCAATTCGGCGAACGGCGCCGGGCAAATAGGGAAGCTTTGCTGAAAATCATTCAGCAACCGATAGTCCAGCGCATGCTCAATGGGATTTTCCAGTGTTGCCATAGCCGTCGTCTCTACGTCCTCTTAGATAATACAAGGTGCCTGCTCCGTTTCGCAACCAGTAAACCTCGGCCGGGAGCAGTTCGAACAGGGACGTGGTATTTTACGCCACAGCTTTGGTAAGTCACTGATTGCTCAAAAAAATAGCAGAATCCCGGAAATAGGGTAAAAATAATGCGATGTGGTATTCTGGAGATTCCCTGCAGCCTCCAGAATATTTAATCGGAATACGGCTCAACTTTTCCACTGTCGTTCACGTCAAAGGTCTCTCAGTACGCACAGCCAGGCCAATTTATGTCTATAAAATATAAATCGACACGTTGCCGCATCTTTTGCCGGGTACCGCCGCCACTGAACCTCGAAAGCAGGAAACCGCAGGCAGACGCCGGGAAGCAGGCATGAAACGCCAACCGTACTGGATCGGGCTATGTGTCCTTCTGGCGGCGCTGCTTGTCTGGCTGGCCTTCTTTTGGGAACCGGAAGGCATGACCGGTGAGGGCAACGCGGCGGGAATACCGCCTCCGTCCCAAACCGTTTTGTTGCAGGATAAGCCCGCCGGCGGCGATTTCTCGCTGGATACTCCTGCCGGAAAACGGTGGCTTCACGATTATCGCGGGAAAGTAGTCGTCATATTCTTTGGCTACACCTTTTGCCCCGACATCTGTCCGACGTCCCTGTCCTCGATCGGGCAGGCATTTGCCAAATTACCCGCCGACGATCAGGCGAAGGTTCAGGGCATTTTCATCTCCGTCGATCCGGACCGCGATACGCAGGAAGTCCTGAACACCTATGCGCCGTTCTTTCACCCCAATATCGTCGGCATGACCGGCACCGACGAGCAGATTGCGGAAGTCGCCCGTCAATATGGCGTCGTGTATACAAAGCAGACATCAGGCGATGGCCGCCCTTACTCGGTCGACCACACGGCCTCCGTTTTCATCGTTGCCCCCGATGGCACGCTGGCGAACATCCTGCCCCACGGATTTTCGGTACAGCAGCTTACGAAAGCCATCCAACAACAGCTTGGCAGCGCCAAGAAAAAGTAAATCGAGTCCTGTTGAAGGGTGAACTGGTGAAAAAGCCGATAATTGCCGCCATCGCACTGTTTTTTTCTTTCGGCCCCCTTGCCACCTCCGCCGGCGCCCGCGGCATAGCAGTCGAAAAACCCTACGCCCGCCTCGTACCGCCGGGAAGCGATACTACCGGCATTTTCATGACGGTGCGCAATACCGGCTCGACCGATCGCCGTCTGACGGGAGTTGAAAGCCCCATCGCCAACAGCGCCGAACTTCACTTCACTGTCAGCGAACAGGATGTCGTCATGATGCGTCGGACCGACTACCTGACCGTCCCTGCGAAAAGCAGGTTGAAACTCAAACCCGGCGGGAACCACATCATGCTGATCGGCCTCGGCCGTTCTCCGGAAGAGGGAGACGGAATACCGCTCACTCTTCTGTTCGACGATGGCAGCGCCTATTCACTATCCGTTCCGGTAAAAAGGATCGCGCCTTTGCGATAAGAATCGCCAACAAAATGAAGCGAAGCGTTTCGGGTTCGACGTCCATCGCATACGGCACAAATTACTTCGGCCGAATATGGGCGGAAAAGGCTTCCCGCGTTAAACTATCGACGCACGACATCTTTCCAGTCCAAAACCACAATTATTTATGACACTTCCTTCTGTAATGTGCGGGTTGCAACCTTCTCTCGTTTGGAAACACTTCGCGACGCTATGCGCAATTCCCCGACCCTCCAAAGGCGAAGACCGGCTGCGCGACTATCTTGTGGACTGGGCTGCCGCACGGAGCCTGGCGGCGAAAGTCGATGCCGCGGGCAACCTGATCATCAGCAAACGGGCCAGCGCCGGCCGCGAGAAATCGCCGGGCGTGGTTCTGCAATCCCACCTCGACATGGTATGTCAGAACAACGCCGACACGCCGCACGATTTTGCATGCGATCCGATTGCGCCGGTGTTGCGTGATGGCTGGCTCCTTGCGGAAGGAACGACGCTGGGAGCCGATAACGGCATTGGCGTAGCGCTGATGATGGCCGTGCTGGAAGATGACAGTCTGGAACACGGGCCAGTGGAAGCCCTGTTTACCGTGGACGAGGAAGCTGGAATGGGCGGCGCGCGCGGTCTCGACCCGCAGGCTTTGCAGGGCCGCCTCCTGCTCAATCTCGACACGGAAACATGGGGACGGTTCTATCTCGGATGCGCCGGCGGCGTGGACGTCAACGTCCGGCGCCAAGGCCGCACAGCCCCTTTGCCACCGGGGTATTCCGCGTTTCGCATCGGTGTGCGCGGCTTGAATGGCGGCCATTCGGGCGCTAACATCCACGAAGGACGGGGCAATGCCATCAAGCTGCTCGTGCGGGTTTTGCGCGTGCTGGGGAATTGTTGGCCGCTACGCCTGTCGGCGCTGCGCGGAGGAACGGCGCGCAACGCTCTGCCGCGCGAAGCGTACGCCACGCTTGGCCTGCTTGCCGCAGATGCGGCGGCGCTCGACAACCTTCTGGCCGAAATGCAGGCGGTTTTCCGCAGGGAACTCGCCGGAATCGACGAAAACGTAAGCATCTCCTGTTCGCCATGTGAAATCGTGAGCGTAATGGACGTCAAGGAACAGGCCATCTGGCTGGCATCACTGCACGCCTCCCCCCAAGGCGTCAAGCGGATGAGCGTGCAAATTCCCGGCGTGGTGGAAACATCGGACAATCTGGGCATCGTCGATCTGTCCCCCGAGGCCGGGATGTGCAACTTCATGGTACGGTCGTTGATCGACAGCGCCGGCATCGAGCTGGCCAATGAGATCATCAGTCTGTTCGCCCTGTCCGGAACGGAAGCCGAGCAATCCGGACACTATCCCGGATGGGCGCCGAATCCTGAATCGCCGCTGCTGTCCCTGTGCCAATCGGTTTTTCGCCATACCTTTGGCAGCGACGCGTCGACACGGGTGGTCCATGCCGGCCTGGAGTGCGGCATCATCGGCGGCAAATACCCTGACATGGACATGGTTTCGTTCGGCCCCACCATTCGCGGCGCCCACGCTCCGGGCGAGTCGGTCGAGGTGCAGACGGTCGGGAATTGCTGGCATCTGTTGAAGGCCATTCTCGCAGCGGCTGTTTAAACGGTTTCGGCAGCAAGGGGGGAGAGAAAAGCCGCCCGCATATGCTGTGTAACATAAGCGCCTGGCTATAGATGCAAGATAAATACAAGAAGGGATTGATGGTCCATTGAACTGGGTTCTCGCACGTTTGATTGCCGTACAGATCTGTATCCATGCGTGCATGTCCGGCGCGCGCATGGCTTCGCCTCTGTTGGCGCTGCAAGACGGCCGAAGCGCGGCCGCCGTGGGAATCCTGTTGTCGCTGTATGCTCTGGCCCAATGCATATTTTCACTGCCTGCGGGACACTACGCGGACCGGCATGGTTTGCGCCGGCCCGTGGCTTTGTGCGTCGGATTCACCGTTTTTGGCATCGGTCTTGCCGCCATTTGGCCGGTCTTTCCCGTTTTATGCGTGGCCGCCTTTCTTTCCGGCGGCGCGACCGGGTCAGCGGTGATTGCTCTGCAACGGCACGTCAGCCGCATGGTGACCGACAAGGTTCAGCTCAAGCAGGTTTTCAGCTGGATGGCCATCGCGCCATCGATTTCCAATTTTGCCGGCCCCTTCGTCGCCGGGCTGCTCATCGATCACGCCGGGTTCCGCACCGCTTTTACCGTCATGGCCATTCTGCCGCTGGCATCATGGTTCTGGGTGCGCAAAACCGCGGAGCTGCCGGCGCAGGAGCGTCTTCCCGCCAATGGCAAGCAAAGCCCCTGGGATCTTCTGAACAATCCGCTGATGCGCCGGCTGTTGATCGTCAACTGGCTGCTGTCATCCTGCTGGGATGTGCATACCTTTGTATTGCCGATTCTCGGCCACGAACGTGGATTAAGCGCCTCAGTGATCGGAACGATCCTCGGCGTCTTCGCCCTGGCGGCAACGGCCATCCGCCTGGTCATCCCGGTGCTTGCCGCCCGGCTGCAGGAATGGGCAGTGATTTCGGGCTCGATGGTAGCAACGGCCATACTGTTTTTCATCTACCCAATGCTGCAGACTGCGCTGGCCATGGGCCTGTGTTCGATTATGCTCGGCTTTTCGCTCGGTTCGGTGCAGCCCATGATGCTATCGTCGATGCACCAGATCACGCCGCCGCATCGCCATGGCGAAGCTCTGGGTCTGCGGATGCTCTCCATCAACACCTCCAGCTCGATTCTGCCGCTGCTGTTCGGCACGGTGGGAGCGGCGATAGGTGTTTCCAGCGTATTCTGGGCGGTTGGAGCCATGGTGGCCTGCGGCATTCCCGCGGCAAGAAAGCTGAAACCGAAGGAATAGCGTCCGGCACACGAAAATCCGGGAGTACTCTTTTCCCGGCGCTGATCGGATACCGCTATTAGGACCTCATTCCTGTGTAAAATCACCGTATGCTGGACAAACGCGCAAAAACCCTGCTCAAAACCCTGATCGAACGCTACATCGCGGACGGCCAGCCGGTGGGTTCGCGCGCGCTCTCCAGATTCTCGGGCCTGGATCTGTCGGCAGCCACGGTACGTAACGTCATGGCCGATCTGGAAGACCTCGGCCTGATCGCCAGCCCCCACACCTCGGCAGGCCGCGTACCGACGCCGCGGGGTTACCGTTTTTTCGTTGACAGCCTGCTCACGGTACAGCCGCTGGAAAGCGAAAAAATCCACGCCATCGAGGGGCAGCTCCACCCTTCGCAGCCCAAGGAGCTGATCAACAGCGCGTCGCATCTGCTTTCGGGACTGACGCATTTTGCCGGCATTGTCCTCACTCCGAAGCACAAGTCCCAGAAAATCCGGCATGTGGAGTTCGTGAGCCTGTCGGAAAAGCGCATCCTGTTGATTTTCGTTACCACCGATGGCGACGTGCAGAACCGCATTCTGTTTACCGAGCGCTCCTATTCGGCCTCCGAGCTCGTGGTGGCCACCAATTACCTGAACCAGTATTTTGCCGGCCACGATTTCGAACAAATCCGCGACCGTGTCAAGGAAGACCTGCTCAAGCTGCGCAGCGATCTGCACAACCTGATGACGGCCGCGCTGGCGGCAGGCGACGAGGCCATGAGCCGGACGGACGGGCCCTACGTCATTTCCGGCGAACGCAATCTGCTGGAGATCGAAGAGCTCTCTTCAAACGTGAAGCGGCTGCGCGAACTGTTCGATCTTTTCGAGCAGCGCACGGCGCTCATGCAGCTACTCGACGTTTCGTATCGCGCCGATGGTATCCAGATCTTCATCGGCGGCGAATCGGGGCTCGCGCCGCTCGACGAATGCAGCGTCATCACCGCCCCCTACGAGGTGGATGGGCAGATCGTCGGCTCAGTCGGCGTGATCGGCCCCACGCGCATGGCCTATGAGCGCGTGATTCCCATCGTCGACATCACGGCCAGACTGCTCTCGTCCGCCCTGACCTATCAGGCCAACTCCTGATGCCGCATGGATCGCCCGCGCCGGGACAGCCCCCCGGCGCAGAGGATAAAACCGCCGTTCTGCTCGTCAATCTGGGCAGCCCCGAGGCGCCGACGGTCCCGGACGTGCGACGCTATCTCAAGGAGTTCCTGTCCGATCCGCGCGTGGTGGAATTTCCCCGGGCGCTCTGGTGGCTGATTCTCAACGGCATCATCCTCAACACGCGTCCAAAAAAAACCGCCCAAAAATATGCCGCCATCTGGACGCCGGAAGGCTCACCCCTGTTGATTCACACGGAAAAGCAGGCCAAATTGCTGCGGGGATTCCTGGGACACTTCGGGCGCAAGCTGCACGTCGATTACGCCATGCGCTACGGCCAGCCGGCGCTGCCGAAAGTGCTGGACGGGCTGCACCAAAGAGGGTTCAGCCGCATCCTTCTGTTGCCGCTCTATCCCCAGTATTCCGCCAGCACGACGGCCTCGGTGGTCGATGCCGCGCAGACCTGGGCCAAACGGCTCCGGCAAGCGCCGAAAATCCGCACCGTGCCAAGCTATCACGACCATCCGGGCTACATCGGCGCACTCGCCGCCTCCGTCCGCCAGCACTGGATGGCGCATGGGCGTCCCGATTCTTCCTACCGGCTGGTTTTGAGTTTTCACGGCATACCGCGCGCCAGGATCGAGCGCGGCGATCCTTACCGTGACGAGTGCCATACGACCGCCCGCCTGCTGGCGGAGTCGCTCAATCTCGGCACAGAGGATTACGTCCTTTGTTTCCAGTCGCGTTTCGGTCCGGCCGAATGGCTGCAACCCTATACCGCTACGACGCTCGCCGAACTCGGTCAACAGGGCGTGCGACGCATCGACGTCCTGTGTCCCGGTTTTTCGGCCGACTGCCTGGAAACGCTGGAGGAAATCGCCATGCTCGGGAAATCGATTTTTCTGCAGGCAGGCGGCAGGGAATTCGCCTACATTCCGGCACTGAACGAGCGCGAGGAATGGATTCGCGCGCTGATGGACCTGGTGCTGCAGCATTTGCAGAAATAACTGATCCCCTGTTCCCGGTTCTCCATACGGCATTCCGAAATCGGGATAAACGAAAAACCACTCAAGAAATCCGGGTATTTTCCGTTACCCGTTTCATCTATCGTATTTTTCGCGCAACAACGGCAAGGAAGACGAAGCCGTAATCCAACCGTAAACAAAACCGAAGAGAAACGATGCCGGCATGCAGGGATTCGTTCGCGGTTTTTTGGGAGATCGTATGAAAATCGCCGATTCGTCGATACAGTTGGCCTCCAGCCAAAATCAACAGCAGGAACATGAAGTTACGGAATCGCTACGCATGTGGGTCGACAAGCGCCTTCCGGAGTCCGCCGGCAACCGCGCCGGGAGTTTGTCCCGTGTGGCGGACCACGTGCGCATCTCGGATGCCGGACTCCGGGCACAGGCGAATGAGGCGGCGCAAGCTGGCAGCCAACTCGAGTGTTCCGATCCGAAACTGGCCTTCGTACGCCAGCTTCTTGCGGCATTGCTGGGCCATGACGTCCGCGTATTCAACGCTTCTGATCTGCAGCAATACTACGGTGCCGCCTCTACCGCCTCCCAGGGCGTTCCGGCGCAGAGTGCCGGCTACGGCGTCGAATACGACAGGCGGGAGGTTTACCGCGAATCCGAACAGATGTCGTTCGAGGCCAGCGGCATCGTAAAAACAGCGGACGGACAGGAAATCAGTTTCAATCTGTCACTGTCCATGTCGCGCAGTTACTACATGGAATCGAACACCAGCCTCCGCTTGGGAGATGCCGCCCGCAAGACATGCGATCCGCTGGTAATCAACTTCTCCGGCAACGCGGCTGAGCTGACGGACCAGCGCTTTGCCTTCGATCTGAATTCCGACGGCACGGCCAGCGAGCAGATCAATTTCGTGACCGGCGGCAGCGGTTTTCTGGCCTTCGACAGAAACGGCGACGGCGTGATCAACAATGGCTCAGAATTGTTCGGCGCGAGGACCGGCAACGGTTTCGCCGAACTCGCCGAACTCGATTCCGACGGCAACGGCTGGATAGACGAAAACGACGCGGCCTACGCACAACTGTTGGTATGGACCAAGGACACCGAAGGCAACGACCGGCTGATGTCGCTCAAGGAGGCCAATGTCGGCGCCATCAGCCTGGCGAACGTGGCATCGCCTTTCTCGATCAAGGACGAGAACAATGAACTCAAGGGCCAGGTGCGCGCCAGCGGTTTCTACCTGCAGGAAAGCGGCGGTGTCGGCAGCGTTCAGCAGATCGACCTGACGGTCTGATTCGACGACACACGAGGAGAACAAGTAGCGACAACTCTATCGCACAGCGCTCCAGACAATTCTCTGGGGAAACCCCTTTTATCAGAGTGGCGTAAGTTCCATGCTATCGGCCGAGATACGCGCCTGCACCGCAGGCGGACCGCCCTTGGACAGCGCCTCGTTGGCCTCGCGCAGGCGCTGCAGCACTTTGACGATCAGCGCCTTATCGAACCTTTCCTGCAGTTCATCGGATGCCAATCTCATCGCCGCGGCGTTGATTTCGAGAAACAGGGTTTTCTCCAGCGTTACCACGGTAGCCGAATGCTTCGGGTCAAGCGGGTGCAGATAGGCCATTTCCCCGACTAGTTCTCCAGCGCCAATGCGGCACAGCGATTTGCCGCCAACCGAAACTTCCGCAAAACCGTTGATGATCACGCCGAGCACATGATCGCTCTCGTTTTCCCGAATCAGCGCCACCTTGTCCTGAATATCGCGCCAGACGCTGATGCGTAGAACTTCCCAGATCTCGATGTCTTCGAAATTCCGGAAAAGCTCCAGTTTGCGCAGGATAGCGAAACGCTCCTTGTCCTGGACCGGATCGTTTTCATTGAATATCTGGTAGCGAACGGTCGACAGGTCCTTGGCGAATTCCGCGCCATTCCGATAGCGATTGTAGAGATCCTTTTCCATCGCTTTTTTGATGATCGGACCCAGGCCAGTCGGCAGATTCGGGTTCATGTCGCATATATTCGGGGTATCCATGTTGATGATCTTGTAGATCAGGGATCCCTGGTTGGTAGCGCGGAAAGGCAAGCGGCCCGTCAGTAGCTGGAAAAGGACGACCCCCAGCGAATAAAGGTCGGTTTTCTGGTTCAGCGGATAGTTTTTGACCTGCTCGGGGGACATGTAGGCCGGCGAGCCGACCCCCATGATGAAGGTCGAGTCCTGATTGACGTTTTTCTGCAGATTGAGCGCCAGCCCGAAGTCGGTGATTTTCGGGTTATCCTCGGCATCGATCAGGATGTTGGCCGGTTTGATGTCGCGGTGCACCACACCCTGCCGGAAAGCATAATCGAGGGCCATGCAGCACTTGAAAACGATGCCGATGGCACGGTGCATGGGAAGCAGGCGATTGATCGAGCAAAAAGAGTCCAGCGCCACGCCGTCGATATACTCCATCACGATGTAGGCGCGGTCGTCTTCGATCACGGCTTCGTGAATCTTGACGATGTTCGGGTGGTCGAGGCGCCGGCCGATGGAGCTTTCGATCTGATACAGCTTACGCAGACGCCGCGACATCGCGGCATTATCGCCGCCGAGGCGGATCAGCTTGATCGCCACTTCCCGGCCGCCGGAGTCGCGGCCAAGATACACGGTGGCCGTTGCGCCCTTTCCCAGCGTTCGAATAATGTCGTACTTGCCAATCTTGTCTATGCCGACATTGGGTTTCTGGTCTGCTGCCACTTCCTGGTTTCTCTCCAAAACTGCCTGATTCTATCAACGGTAATGCAGGATATAGCAATACAAATTAACGTGCGTGAAAAAATACTTGAAATATATCAATCTACCCCCAGTTAGACTGGGTTTTCCGGGAGATATTCAACCATGCAAGAACTTGAGAAAGATACCGCGCCTGAGTCCGTCAGTGGCGAAACGCCTGCAGGCGCCAACGATACCGTCAATTCCGCCTCGGCAGCCGACAGCATGCCGAATCTTGAGGAAATGATCCGCCAGGCCGAGGAGCATCACGACGCCTGGCTGCGCGCCAAGGCGGAAACCGAGAACGTGCGCCGGCGCGCGCAGGAGGACATTGCCAAGGCTTCCAAATTCGCCATCGAACGGTTCGCGGGCGAACTGCTGGCCGTCAAGGACAGCCTGGAGGCGGCGCTGGCGGCGGAAAACCCCAGCGTTGAAAGCCTGAAATCCGGCACTGAGCTGATTCTCAAGCAACTGGTTGCTGCTTTTGACAAGTCCGCATTGAAGGAAGTCAATCCGATTGGCGAGAAGTTCGATCCGCATTTTCATCAGGCGATCAGCATGATCGAATCAGACCAGGAGGCCAATACCGTCGTGACGGTGTTGCAGAAAGGCTATCTGCTGGCGGAGCGCGTGTTGCGGCCGGCGCTCGTCATCGTCGCCAAACCCAAGGCTTGAAAAAAAATGCAGTGAGCCCCACTTAGGGCTCAACCCGACATTTTCTCGGTATTTACCAATCATTCAAAAGGATTCTGACATGGGCAAAATCATCGGCATCGACCTCGGCACCACGAATTCCTGTGTCGCCATCATGGAAGGCGGCAAACCGAAGGTCATCGAAAACTCCGAGGGCGCGCGCACGACGCCGTCGATCGTCGCCTACACCAACGACGGCGAAATCCTGTGCGGCGCGCCGGCCAAGCGCCAGGCGGTTACCAACCCGCACAATACGCTGTTCGCGGTAAAACGCCTGATCGGCCGGCGTTTCGACGAGAAGGAAGTGCAGAAGGACATCGGCCTGATGCCGTTCAAGATCCTCAAGGCCGACAACGGTGACGCCTGGGTAGAAGCGCGCGGCAGCAAGGTCGCTCCGCCGCAGATTTCCGCCGAAGTGCTGCGCAAGATGAAGAAAACCGCCGAGGACTATCTCGGCGAGGAAGTCACCGAAGCCGTCATCACCGTGCCGGCGTATTTCAACGACAGCCAGCGCCAGGCCACCAAGGACGCCGGCCGCATCGCCGGCCTGGAAGTCAAGCGCATCATCAACGAGCCGACGGCGGCCGCGCTGGCGTTCGGCATGGACAAGAAGCAGGGCGACAAGAAAATCGCCGTCTATGACCTCGGCGGTGGCACCTTCGACATTTCGATCATCGAAATCGCCGAAGT
>JAVBSG010000060.1:0-9532 GCA_031547245.1 Propionivibrio sp. | reverse complement strand
CTCGTCTACCAACGCGCGGCGCGCAACTTCAACCCCCTCATGGCGCTGGCCGCCGACCTCGTCATCGTCGAAGCCGACGAAATCGTCGAAGCCGGCGCCATCGACCCGGACCAGGTCATGACCCCGGCCGCCCTGGTCGACTACATCGTTCCCGCCAGGAGGCCCTGACCATGGAAGCCAAAGCCATCATCGCCTGCCGTGTAGCCCAGGAACTCAAGGAAGGCTACGTCGTCAACCTCGGCATCGGCACCCCGACGCTGGTGCCGCGCTACCTGCCGCCGGGCATGCAGGTCACGCTGCAATCGGAAAACGGCTTTCTCGGCATGGGACCGCTCACCGGCGAGCCGCTGCCGAACGTCGTCAACGCCGGCGGCCAGCCCTGCGGCCTCGTGACCGGCGCGGCCTTCTTCGACAGCGCCTTCTCGTTCGCCCTGATCCGCGGCGGCCACGTCGACCTCACCGTCCTGGGCGGACTCGAAGTCGACCAGCACGGCAACCTCGCCAACTGGATGGTGCCGGGCAAAATGGTGCCGGGCATGGGCGGGGCCATGGACCTTGTCACCGGCGCGCGGCAAGTGATCGTAGCCATGGAACACTGCTCGAAGAAAGGCGAAGCGAAGATCCTCAAGCAATGCGCGCTGCCCTTGACCGCCTGCCAGTGCGTAGACATGATCGTCACTGAGATGGCCGTGTTCCGGCGCGACGATGCGGGGCTCATCCTCGAAGAAACCGCCCCCGGCGTCACGCTGGGCGACATCGAACGCTGCACGGCGGCCGACTACCGCATCTCGCCCACGCTGCGTGAAATGAACCTGGAACGGCTGAACGCCTGACCCAATATCCATCCGGGGGCCGGTAAATAGCCGGATAGCCATCGGCGCCGGCCCCCTTCCGCACAAAAAACAAGACAAGCAACACGACAAGAAACCCGACGAGGACACCCCAATGACCGACCCCATTGTAATCGCCGCCGCCGTCCGCACCCCGATCGGCGCCATGCAGGGCGAACTCTCCGCACTCCCCGGCAACCGACTCGGCGCGCTGGCCATTGCCGCCGCCGTCGAGCGCGCCGGCATCGCCCCGGCCGACATCGACGAAGTCTTCATGGGCTGCGTGCTGCCGGCCGGCCAGGGCCAGGCGCCCGCGCGCCAGGCCGCCCGCGGCGCCGGCCTGCCGGATGCCGTCGGCGCCACGACGATCAACAAAGTCTGCGGCTCGGGCATGAAGGCCGCCATCCTCGCCCACGACCAGCTCCTGGCCGGTAGCGCCGGCGTCATCGTCGCCGGCGGCATGGAAAGCATGAGCAACGCCCCCTACCTGATGCTCAAGGCCCGCGGCGGCTACCGCTACGGCCACGCCACCGTCTTCGACCACATGGCCCTCGACGGCCTCGAAGACGCCTACGACAAACTGCCCAACGGCGGCGGCCGCTCGATGGGCATCCTCGCCGAAGACTGTGCGGCCAAGTACGGCTTTACGCGCGAAGCGCAGGACGCGTTCGCCATCGAATCGACGCGCCGCGCCCTGGCGGCGGCCGACTCCGGCGGTTTTACCTGGGAAATGGTACCAATCACTCTCCCCGGCAAGAACGGGGAGGTAACGGTAGCGCGCGACGAAAGCCCGGCCAAAGCCCGGCCCGAGAAAATCCCCGGGCTCAAACCCGCCTTCAAGAAAGACGGCACGATCACCGCGGCGACCTCCTCGTCGATCTCCGACGGGGCGGCGGCGCTCGTGCTGATGCGCCGCTCGACGGCCGAGCGGCTCGGCTGCCCGATCCTCGCCACGATTATCGGGCACGCCACGCACGCGCAGGAACCGCAATGGTTCACCACCGCGCCGGTGGGGGCCATCGCCAAGCTCTATGCCAAGACCGGGTGGAAGACTGAGGACGTAGACCTGTTCGAGATCAACGAAGCGTTTGCCGTGGTGGCCATGGCGGCGATGCACGAGCATGGGATTGCGCACGAGAAGGTCAATGTGCATGGCGGTGCTTGTGCTCTGGGGCATCCGATCGGCGCTTCGGGGGCGCGTCTGCTGGCGACCCTGCTCGGGGCGTTGCGGGTGCGCGGCGGCCGGCGGGGCGTCGCCAGCCTGTGCATCGGCGGCGGGGAAGCTACCGCCATGGCTATCGAAATCAACGGCTGAAGCGAGCCGCCTCCACTCAAACCACGAGGCCGCCGGACGCGTGGCGTGCGGCGGCCTCGCGTTGCCGCCGCGCGAACGCGGCTTATATCCAGTATCGCGGGTAGCTACGGGCGCTGCGCAGGTTATTGACGCACCACGCGGTCAGCACGATGACGAGCGAACCGACCAGCACGGGTGAGAACAGAAAACTCACCGGGGCGTGCGCGGCGATGACGAGCAGCGGATCTGCGCCCGCTGGCGCATGAACCGTGCGGGTGACTTGCATGGCCGCCAGCGCGAGACCGACGCCGAGCGCGCAGGCAACCCAGCCATCCCCCAGCATGGCGCCAACGGCCAGACCGGCGGCCGTGGCGACGAGATGCCCGCCGACGATGGCCCGCGGCTGCGCCAGCGGCGAATCCGGAACGCCGAATGCCAGAACGCAGCTGGCCCCGAAAGGAGCCATCAGCCAGGGAATCCCCGAAAGAACGCTCAACCACCCGGTGATAGCAATCGCCACCATGGCCCCCAGCGAGGACAGCAGGACAAACCTGGCCGGGGGAGCCGGAGGAGCATCCGAATGCAATAGACGACGGATAGGCATGCGCGTTTTCCAGAACAAAATAGCCAAGGCCGTGTTAGTATACCGATCAGTCTACTTTAGTCAACAGATCGGTATACTTTCTCTATGGCTACCTCGGAGCACATCGTCGCCTCGGCGTTGAGGCTGTTCTACCGTCATGGCTTCCACGCCTGCGGCGTCGACCTCCTCGCCGAAGAAGCCGGCGTGACCAAAAGGACCCTCTATCGCCACCACCCGAGCAAAGATGCCTTGATCGACGCAGCCCTCGCACTGCGGCATCGGCAGTTCATGGCGAAGCTGCGGAGCTTCGTCGATGGCGCGGCCGTCGGGTTGCGTCCCCTGGCCTACATCGACTTCATCGCCTGCTGGACTCGGGAGGACGATTTCCACGGATGCGCCTTCATCAACGCGACAGCCGAGTATGGGCAGCAGGATGCGCCGCCGCACCGGCAGGCGGCCGCGCACAAGCAGGAAATTCGCAGCTATCTGCAGGATCTTTGCGCCGCTGCGGGCGCAAGGCAGCCCGAGGCGGCCGCCGCACAGCTTTATCTGCTGGGAGAAGGATTGATCGTCGCCAGCCAGGTGCAGGGATATAGCGAATCCCTGGCCGAGGCGGCCAGGGAGCTTGCTCGCACACTATGTGCTGCGGCTAAGGGACGCTGACTGCCGGCCTCGCATTTCAGAAAACCCGTCATCGTGGTGTGTCCGACCCTCCACCAATATCCGAACGTCTTTTCCAGTCGAGCTCTTTCCCGGCGAGTCAGTCGAACAGATGAAGATAACCGATTGCCGTTGTTTCCGGAGTCAAATGGCCAAGTAGGGCACTGATCAGATAAAGATTCTTGCGCGTCAGGGTCAGGGTGACGCCGCGGCGGTGAGGGAAGAAGAATGCCTTGGTTTCGGCGATACGCAACCGGGTAAAAGGTGATGCGTCGAGCAAGCGCGACTTGCCGCGCGGCCATGTTCCCGCATTTTCATCCCATCACCGCCCCAAACGGACAGCGGTCACGAACGGAGATGGTCCAGCGTGAGCGAGGAAGTATCCTTGATTTCTTCCATCGCGGGGTAACTGTGGGTTTCCTTGATGCCCGAGATTTTGGAAAGCACATGCCCGAGGAAGCTCCGGTACGTCGTCATATCGGCGACACGGACCTTTAAAAGGTAGTCGAACCCGCCTGTTACCATGTGGCATTCCTGAATTTCCGGCACATCCGCCACCGCAACCTTGAAATTCTCCAGCGCTTCCTCGGTTGTGCGGTCAAGAAGCACCCAGACAAAAACGACCAAACCAAGCCCCAGGCGCGTCGCGGACAAATTCGCCGAATATCCGGTGATAAATCCCTCGTTCTCCAGGGCCTTCACGCGCTCAAGACACGGTGTCGCGCTCAGGTGAACCTGCTTTGCCAGGGACACGTTCGTGGTTTTTCCATCCGCTTGCAGGATTGAGAGAATTTCGATGTCGATCTGATCGAGTTTCCGCATGATGAGAGATGGCCCCACTTATTTTGGATAGAGAAACGGAGATTTTACGTGATATATCTGCCGGGTTTTAAGCTGCCGCTGCGAGCGGCGGCTTGCTGAGGTTGAAGTAAGCCATGTCGGGTGTTCTACCGTCAAGTCAAGCATTGAATGCGGGCGGCGGCGGTCGTAAAAGTCGAAGTAGTGCTCAAGTCTTGGCGTGCGACGCAAAGCGTTGTACGCGCAGTTAAGCGGGCGCTTGGGAGGGCGCTTAGAACTCTGGCGCAGCAGAAGGCGAGCCGAACGAAGGAGGGGCATCTGGTGGCCGAGATCAAGCCCTTCTATCCCAAGGGTGAAGGCCGTGGCCGCCCGCCGATTGGCCTCGAACGGATGCTCCGGATGACCATCGCCCAGCAAGGTTTCGGATTTTGCGACGAAGGGGCCGAAGAGGCCATTTACGACAGCCAAGCCATCTGAGCTTTTGTTGGCATCGGCCTGTCGCGGGGGCGCCACCGGATACCTACACTCTGCTCAGATTTCGTCATCTGCTCGAGGGGCGCAAACAGACCGAACGCCTCTTCGTGGCGATCAACACGCGGTTGGCGGAAAAAGGGCTGATCCTCAAATAGGGAGTCCGTATCGCCCATGCGCTTCATCTTCAACCAATTCCAATTCGTTAAGCATACCCGTTGACATTTTATAAAATTCTGTCATTATTCCAATCAATAGATTAAATATCTATATAAACTATGATTAGCAGTTAAAAAATGCAAAAATGTTAAAAATAAAAGTTTATTATCATTTGTATAAAAAACAAACGATGTTCCGGTAATTTTTGATAACTTAACCACACAGTAAGGAGACCGGTATGAACAACGCGTATTTCCAGATTAAGTTTCCGCAGAATGAACCCGTCAAGGGATACATGCCCGGTTCGCCGGAAAAAGCCGCGCTGAAAGCCGAGCTTGACCGGCAGTTGGCCAATCCGGTGACAATCCCGCTGATCATCAACGGCAAGGAAATCCGGACGGAAAAGACGGCGAAGGTTTGCTGCCCGCACAATCACAAAGCAGTTCTTGCCGAATATTCCGTTGCCGGTGAAAAGGAACTCCGCATGGCGATCGAGGCGGCGGAAGCCGCCAAGGCGCAGTGGGAAAGCATGCCTTGGGAACACCGTGCCACCATTTTCCTGAAAGCGGCCGACCTCCTGACTACGACCTACCGGACGAAAATGTCCGCCTCCTGCATGCTCGGGCAAAGCAAGAACGCGTACCAGCAGGAAATAGACTGCGTGTGCGAACTGGCGGATTTCCTGCGCTTCAACGCTTACTACCTGCAAGAAATTTACAAAGAGCAGCCCATCAGCTCCGACGGCATATGGAACCGTGTGGAATACCGCGCGCTTGACGGTTTTGTCGCGGCGATCACGCCGTTCAACTTCACGGCCATCGGCGGCAACCTTGTTTCCGCACCGGCCATGGTCGGCAACACCGTGGTCTGGAAGCCCTCCTCCACGGCCGTGCTGTCGAACTACTATTTCATGAGAATCATGATGGAAGCCGGTCTGCCCGCCGGGGTCATCAACTTCGTGCCGTGCCGCGGACCGGAATTCGGCGAGGTGGTCCTCAACCACCCGCAGATGGCCGGGTTCCACTTTACCGGCTCCACCGACGTATTTAACGGCATATGGAAGCAGGTCGGCGACAGAATCGGCCAATACACGTCATACCCCCGCCTGGTCGGCGAAACCGGCGGCAAGGATTTCATCTTCGCGCACAAGTCGGCGGATGTGGACGCGCTCGTCTGCGGCATGGTTCTGGGCGCGTTCGAATACCAGGGCCAGAAATGCTCCGCCGCCTCCCGCGCCTATATTCCCCAGAGCCTGTGGGGCGACGTGAAGCAGCGCCTTGAAGCGGCCGTCGGCGCAATCAAAATGGGCGACGTGCGCGACTTCACCAACCTTGTCAACGCCGTCATCGACCGGAAATCCTTTGAGAACATCCAGCGCTATCTGGACCATGCCAAGGATTCCGCCGACGCGGAAATCATCATAGGCGGCATATGCAACGACTCCGTAGGGTATTTTGTCGAACCCACGGTCATCCTGGCGAAGACACCCACCTACAAGACCATGGTGGAAGAAATTTTCGGCCCGGTGCTGACCGTGTACGTCTACCCGGACGACCAGTTGGAAGAAATGCTGCGCCTGTGCGACACGAGCACCGATTACGCCCTGACCGGTTCCATATTTGCACAAGACAGGGAAGTCGTTGTAAAGCTTACGGACGCGCTGAGCCACGCGGCGGGCAACTTCTACATCAACGACAAGCCCACCGGTGCGGTCGTGGGCCAGCAGCCGTTCGGCGGCAGCCGAAAATCCGGCACCAACGACAAGGCGGGCAGCGCGGTCAACCTCTATCGCTGGATAAGCCAGCGCGCGATCAAGGAAACCATGGTGCCCCGCAAGGAGGTGGGGTATCCCTACATGACTGAAAAATAACGTCCCTTCCGCCGCTTGCGGGACGCGTCTCCGCAAGCGGCTTTACCGACTGATCGGTTTTGAAAATTACGGTCGCAGCACCATTACAATCGAGAGGGGTATATCCATGATCGCAATTACCAAACAACAGAAAAAAGCCTTGATGGCCAGCCTGTTTGGCACCGCTATAGAATGGTTCGACTTTTTCCTTTACGGAACGGCCGCCGCGCTGGTTTTCGGCAAGTTGTACTTTCCGAACTCCGACCCCGCCGTCGCCCTGTTGCTGTCGTACGTGACGTTCTCCATTCCGTTCTTCATCCGGCCGTTCGGCGGGGTTGTGTTCGCGCACATCGGCGACAAGGTCGGGCGGCGGAAATCGCTTATCTTCACTCTCAGCCTGATGGGTGGGGCGACCTTCCTGATAGGGTGCCTGCCGACCTACGCCCAGTGGGGAATCTACGCCCCCATGGCGCTGATGATGCTCCGGGCCATCCAGGGACTCGGCATCGGCGGCGAGTGGGGGGGCGCGCTCCTGATGGCCGTTGAAAACTCCGACAAAGCCACCCGCAGCCTGTTCGGCAGCGTGCCGCAGATGGGCGTGCCGCTGGGCATGCTGTTCGGCACCGTGGCCCTGAATGTGGTCGGCGGCTTGGTGAGCGATGCGGAATTCCTCGCCTGGGGTTGGCGCATTCCGTTCATCGGCAGCATTTTCCTGGTCGCCATCGGCCTGTGGTTGCGCTTCAGCCTGAACGAAACCCCGGAATTTGAAGAAGCCAAGAAGAAAGGGAAAGAAGTTAAAATCCCCTTGGTGGCCACGCTCAAATACCATTGGCGCGAAGTGTTGATGGCCACCGGCCTCAAGGTGGTGGAAACCGCTCCCTTCTATATTCTCAGCACGTTCGTCATCACCTACGTCACCAGGGTTCTGGAACTGCCGAAGGGCACGGTATTGACCGCCATTACCTGGGCGACCATCACCTGCATTTTCATGATTCCGGTCATGGGCTACTTCGCCGACGCCATCGGGCGGCGGAAGATGTACGCTTGGGGCGCCATAGCCATGATGGCGTACGCCTTCCCCTACTTCTGGATGCTCAACACCAAGGACCCCATGCTCATCAGCGTCGCCACCGTGATCGGGCTCGGTATCATCTGGACGCCTATCACAGCGGTGCTGGGTACCCTGTCCGCGGAAATATTCGACCCCGAAGTCCGCTACACGGGTGTAACCCTAGGTTACCAGGCCGGAGCCGCCTTCGCCGGCGGAACCGCTCCCCTGATCTCCAGCGCCCTGATGCTCAAGTTCGACGGCTCGTACGTTCCCGTGGCTGTGTACTTCGTAATCACCTGCCTAATCTCGCTCGCGACCATCTACTGCGTCAGAGGGCACAGAAGCCAGATGGCCCAAGGTGCGGCGCTGCAGGCGGATGGTTCGTAAGGCATTTTTGCCCCGTCACAGGCCGCCGCACTGCCCTCGGGGTTCCTCGGCGGTACCGGCAAACCATATGCGATCATAATAAGGAGCAAGCAATGCAGCCTCCAGCCGACCTCACCGTTTACTTCAAATTTTTCATGAGCCTTTTCGCGCTTATCAACCCGGTCGGCATTCTGCCGGTGTTCCTGTGCATGACCAACGGCCAGACCCGGGCGGCTACCACCCGCGTCAACACCACCGCAAACTTTACGGTGGCCATAATTCTCTGGGTGTCCCTCCTCTTCGGGGAAGCCACCCTGCGGGTGTTCGGCATTTCCATCGATTCGTTCCGGATAGCCGGGGGCATTCTGCTCGCATTTATCGCCATGAGCATGGTTACCGGAAAAATTGAAAGGCAGCCTCTCCAGAAAGAGAAGAAAGACGACGCGGAAAACTGCGGTAACGTCGGCGTGGTTCCCCTGGCCCTGCCGCTGATGGCCGGGCCAGGCGCAATAAGTTCCACCATCGTCTGGGGCGCACGGTATACGGACTGGCAGAGCCGGGCGGGGGTTTCCGTCGTGGTGGCTGTTTTCGCCCTGTGCTGCTGGCTGCTGTACCAAAGCGCCCCGTATCTGATAGACGCCCTTGGGCAGACTGGGATAAACATCGTGACCAAAATCATGGGCATTTTGCTGATGGCCCTGGCAGTCGAATTTGTGGTAACGGGGCTGCGCAACGTCTTCCCCATGCTCGTGGGCTAA
Organism: Propionivibrio sp.; assembly: GCA_031547245.1. GTDB lineage: Bacteria > Pseudomonadota > Gammaproteobacteria > Burkholderiales > Rhodocyclaceae > Propionivibrio. Next base: position 713 of record JAVBSG010000060.1, on the reverse strand, counting down.
CGCGTGGCGTTTCACGGGCAAGGGCGCGGCCTTCCGGATTTGCGGGAGTAATTCAATCTCCACATCAATCCACCGCTGTCCGGCCAAATGCGGTTGTGAATTGCCGAAAGCCTTGTCGTACAGGGCTTTCGGCGAATCTATCCCAACTGCTCCGCGGTTGACTCTGATTCGCCGTAATCCTTTCCGAATAAGGGGCTAAGCTTGCTTCACCATTTCAACTGCGGTTTTTAGGATAAATGGAATTAGCTGCGCGTATGCTTGCTTGTTTTGAGCATCCGCAGTGTAGCTATTTTTGCTACGGACGGAGCCTGATCAGCTACATGGCACCTACTCCAAGAGCCGGTCGGCCTCAAGCAAATAGCCCCCCCGAACGCTGGATCGCGGTCGAGGCCGCTTCGTCGACGATCCGCCGGTTGCCGGCGCAGATCAGCGTGAACCAGCGCTTGCCCCGGGTGATGCCGGTATAGAGCAGTTCGCGGGCGAGGAGGGGTGAGTCGGGGTTATCGCCTAAGACGACGGCGACGCTTTCAAACTCGGAGCCTTGCGATTTATGGATGGTGAGGGAGAAGGCGGTCTCATGCGGCGGGAGCAGGGTCGCCGGAATGGAGCGGCAACCGATGTCGCTTGGGAACCATGCGCGACTCGGATAGTTGATCCCAAAACCGCGCGTCCTTTGCTTTCCTTAAAGACCAAGAATTCCGCAATGCCCAGAT
>JAVBSG010000224.1:0-10617 GCA_031547245.1 Propionivibrio sp. | reverse complement strand
AGGTTGCAGAAAGTGATGTCGAAAGGAATATCCACGGTGTTATCCGGATGGCGTTGGCGCGATTCGACATCCTGGCGGATGAAGCGGATATTCAGCGCGTATTTGTTGGCGCTGATCTCGGGGATGTAAGGCAGCTGCGCCTTGATCGAGACGCTGACCATTTGCGAGGTGCTGCCGCCAAGCATCAATTGGAAGGAACCTCCCTTGGCGAGGTGTTGTTCGGCAGAGCCGCTTGAGCGCAGCAGGCGCAGAACGATGGTCAGGCTGTCGCGCAACGGCGTCAGCGGTTTGAGCCAGTCCAGCAGCGCTTGCTGCCTGGCCTGGGCGGGCTGATGCTGCCAGTAGTGGTAGGAGGGGAGGTCGAATTCGCAGACGCCGCCGGGGATTACCGCACGGCTCTTGATCGCCATCAGCCAGTCGTTCTCGCGCAGATAGTGTCCGATCTTGCCGGTCATGGCGAGCAGGGCGGATGAGGCTTGCTCGATTTCGTATAGCACGCCGGAGAGTACGGCTTCGGATATTTCCGGGTTGTTGCGGAACGCCAGCAGCGATTGGCGCTGGCGCTCCAGTTCCTGAATCAGATCCAGCTTGAGGTCCGCGCGGCCGGCGACTTCCAGGATCTCGAACAGCGACAGCAGGACGACGTGATGCTCGCGCGCTCCCTCCTGCCGGATGAAGTGAGCCGCCTTGTCGAATAAGTCCTCCAGGCGCAGCAGGGTTCTGATGCGCTCGTTGAAAGGATATTCGTAAGTAATCACAATAATGTAGGTTAAAGTATTATGATGAAATTCTCAGTATTTTGAAGTATTTACGAATAAATCTCAATAGTTTGCATTAAATTGTGGCGCTAGGGGCCATACTATGGCCCAACTTAACGTAGATCCGGTGCAAAGAATCCACCTGCGCCTGCAGTTCCCCTGCCGTTCCCATGTTTATGATTACATCATCCGCCGCCGCCAGGCGTGCCTTGCGGCTTGCCTGTGTTGACATAATGGCTCGCACGTCATCCGCCGTCAAGCCGCTGCGCGATACTACCCGGGAAATCTGCGTAGCCTCGTCGCAGTCGATGACCAGGATACGGTTCACGCGGTCTTCGTAGGCGCCGGATTCGATGAGCAGCGGCACGACGAGCAGGACGTAGGGAGCATGATCCGCGCGCTGGCAGCGCAACGCGCTTTCGTTGCGGATCATGGGATGCAGGATGCTTTCCAGGCGTTTGCGGGCTTCCGGGTCGGAAAAGCAGAGCCGCCGCATGGCGGCCCGGTCCAGCCCGCCGTCGGTACGCAGGACGCCGCCGCCGAATGCTTTGGTGATTTCGGGCATGGCTTGGCCCCGCGGCCCGGTCAGCTCGTGGGCAATGACGTCGGTATCGACGACGGCAGCGCCCAACTCGGCAAAGAGATCGGCAACGGTCGTCTTGCCGCTGCCGATACCCCCAGTCAGGCCGACCACGAAGCTCATTGCCATTAAGCCGGGCGCAATTTGCACGTGCCACGCTTGGCGTCTCTGGCGTGCTGTGCAATGAGCTGGTTCATATCGTCACGCACGGAATCCGGGCCGCGGATTTCCAGTTGCGAGACGGGCGGCTTGATGATGCGTTCTGCCACTTTGGCAAGCCTTACGCCCCGGTTGCGGAACATTTCGAGAGCGGAGGCCGCCGATTCGCGTGTCGAGAATAAGCCCAGCGAAATGGCGAGGTTATTGGGCCCGTTTTCCTGCACGATGAAAAAATCCCGGATACCCTGCTGTCTCAAATCGGCCGCGCTGTTTTCGGCGTCGCGTCTGGTCTTTGCCGGCGGGATATGGACCCAGTAGCTGGTGGTCCCCGGTGTCGTCGTGCGCGTCGTTTTCAAGGCGGGAAGTTTTTCCGCTAAAGCGCCTTCCAGCCGCTCAGCCTCGGCGGGCGGGACGTCGCTCAATTGCACGCAGACTTCCACCGGGGGGGCAGCGGCCGCAACCGGTTCCGTCATCGGTTTTTCGGCGGGTTTGCCCGTCTTTTCGTTTTTGGGCGTGTCGGCTGGCGGCGGGGTATCGTTCGATGCGATGCGTACCTTCTCGGCTTGCAGCTGCTGGCGCACCCGGAAAGCGTCGGGGTTTTGCGACAATCCGAGATAATCCTGCGACCAGATGAAAAACAGCAGGTTGGCCAGGATCAGCAGGAAAACGAGGGAACGCATCGGCCGATTCCGGGATCAGGCGAAATTGGGCAGGTGCCGCAGCGATTGCATGATGGCCTCTTCCGGATAGTCGAAGTCTTCGAGTTCGCCGGAGAAGTAGCGGTCGTAGGACGCCATGTCGAAATGCCCGTGCCCGGTCAGCGTAAACAGAATAGTGCGCGGCTCGCCGCTTTGCTTGCAGCGCAACGCCTCATCGATCGCCGCGCGGATGGGGTGGCAGGCCTCGGGGGCGGGGATCACGCCTTCTGCGCGGGCAAACATGACGCCCGCCTCGAACGTGGCGAGCTGCGGCACGGCCACGGCTTCGATCAGCCCTTCGTGGTAAAGCTGCGAGACGAGCGGCGAAGCGCCGTGGTAGCGTAGGCCGCCGGCGTGGATTCCCGGCGGCATGAAGTCGTGGCCCAGCGTGAACATTTTCATCATCGGCGTGAAACCGGAGGAGTCGCCGTAGTCGTAAGCGTACTTGCCCTTCGTCAGCGAGGGGCAGGAGGTCGGTTCGACGGCGACCAGGCGGACCAGCTTGCCGTTGCGGCCGCCTGCCGCGTTGTCGGCAACGAACGGGAAGGCCGTGCCGGCGAACGAAGAGCCGCCGCCGCAGGGTGCGAAAACGACATCCGGCCAGTCGCCGGCCAGTTCGAACTGTTTCTTGGCTTCCATGCCGATGATGGTCTGATGCAGCGCCACGTGGTTGAGCACGGAGCCGAGCGAGTAGTTGGTGTCGGCGCGCGAGGCGGCTTCCTCGACGGCTTCCGAGATCGCCAGTCCCAGCGATCCCATGTTGTTGGCGTCCTTCGACAGCGCGTCGCGGCCGGTTTGCGTTTTGTCCGACGGGCTGGCGAAGACTTCCGCGCCCCAGGTCTGCATCATCGACCGGCGATAGGGCTTTTGCTGGTAGCTGACCTTGACCATGAAAACGCGCACGTCGAGGCCGAACATCTGCCCGGCGAGAGCGATCGAACATCCCCACTGGCCCGCACCGGTCTCGGTGGTCAGCCGCTTGATTCCCGCCAGCTTGTTGTAATAGGCCTGCGGCACAGCGGTGTTGGGCTTGTGCGATCCGGCGGGGGAAACGCCTTCGTTCTTGTAGTAGATCTTGGCCGGGGTGCCGAGCATTTCCTCCAGCCGGGCGGCGCGCACCAGCGGCGACGGGCGCCACAAGCGGTAAATTTCACGCACGGGCTGGGGAATCGGAATCCAGCGTTCGGCCGACATTTCCTGTTCGAGCACGGCCATCGGGAAAATCGCGGACATCTGCTCGGGCGTGGCCGGTTTGCCGTCCGGACCGAGCGGCGGCAACGGCGGATGCGGCATATCGGCGACGACGTTATACCAGTGCGTCGGAATTTCGGATTGGGGCAGAACGAAACGCAAGGATTCCATGAGTACTCCGTGAAGCAAGTTAAAGAACAGTAACTAAAAACTGCAAGTATACCCGGCAGGCCGCCAATCGTGCTCAGGGCGCTGTGGCGTAGCGCAGCAAACCGTCGAGGACGAGCGTATCCTGGCGTCGGCAGGGGATGCTGAGGCATGGGATGAGAAGGTGGGCGGCGCCGCCGGTCAGCAGGCAGAAGGTTTCGCCTTCGGCGGAGGCTTTGGCGAACATTCTTTCGATGGCTCCGGCCTGCGCATGCAGGCAGCCGGATACGATGGCGTCCATGGTGTTGCGAGGTTCGGCGCGGAACTCCCCTCGGGCGTATGGCAACTGTGCCGTGTTGCGGGCCAGCGATGACTGCATGAGGTGCATACCGGGCAGGATCAAGCCTCCCCGGAAATGGCCGGCGGCATCCAGCCAGTCGATCGTGATTGCCGTGCCGGCGCAAACGACCAGGGAGGCGCCCCGCGGCCTATGCGCACGCGCGCCGATCAGCGCCGCCCAGCGGTCGGCGCCGAGGCGTTCGGGCTGTTCGTAGCCGTTCCATACCCCATGGGCCTGTTTCTCCGCGCGGACCCAGCGCATAGGTTCCTGAAGTCCGGCAAGCGCCTGCTGTATCTGTTTCTCGGCAGCCGGGCCGGCCACGTTGCAGGCCACGGTGCGCACACCGGCCGGCCACCGGGCCGCGATTTCGGCGAGGCCGTGGGCTTCCTCCGTAGGGACGGTGCCCCGGACGATCCATGAGTTCCCGTCGTGTTGCCCCCATTTGATGCGGGAGTTCCCGGCGTCGATGGCGACGATCATGACATTCTCAGTGAAACGTCGCCGGACAGGCAGCGGCTGATGCCCTCGTCCGTCCTTATCAGCAGGGCACCATCGGTGTCGGTTCCCAGGCAGATGCCTTCCTTTTCGACATGGTTGTCGCGCAGCAGGCGGACGGGTTTGTCCTGCCAGGCGTGGCGCGCTTGCCATTGCTCGCGCAGCGCCGCGAATCCGCCGGCGGCGAAGCGGTCGAAGGTTTCCGACAGCGATGTCAGTTGCCGGGCAAACAGGAGATGCCGCTCGGGAAGCTCGGGGACGATCTGTTCCAGGGCCGCAAACGGCAGCGCGGCGGCATGGGTGGAACCGTTGTTTTCCAGCTTGCGGAGATTGATGCCGATGCCGATGACGGCGACGGTTTTCCCTTCCTCCATGTACAGCTCGATGAGGATGCCGACCAGCTTGGCGTTTTCGTACAGCACGTCGTTCGGCCATTTCAGCGCGATGGGCGCGGCGCCGCAGCTTTCGAGCCCCTGTGCGATGGCGACGCCGACGGCCAGGGAAAGTCCGGAAAGCCGTTCGGGTCCGCCCGGAAAGCTCCACATGATGGAGAAGGTCAGGCTAGCTTCCGGCGACGAGGTCCAACTGCGTCCCCGGCTGCCGCGTCCGGCCGCTTGCCGGTCGGCGACGATCACCGTGCCGGAACGCGCGCCTTCGCGGGCGTGTTCCATCAGCAGCGTGCTGGTGGAAGAGCACTCGGACAGGGAGATTACGTCAAAACGCGCGCCGATCGGCCCCAACAGGGCGGACAGGCGTTTCGGATCGATTAGCGTTGAGGGCGGAGAAATCATTGGGCAGATACCGTACGGGGCTGCCATTATCGCCGAATAGCGCGCTTGATGAAAATGCGTGGCGGCACCTTGTCCACGCTGAAATGCCCCGACGGAGGATTCCCGGGATTACCCGGTGCCATGCTCCTGGTCTTCGCCGCGCCCGTTCTCCAGCTTCAGATCCTGTATTTTCCGGGTGATGGTGTTCCGCCCGATACCCAGCGCCTGAGCGGCTTCGATTCGCCGGCCGCCGGTATGCGCCAGGGCGCGGCCGATGAGGATGCGTTCGAAATCCTGCGTCAGTTTTTCGTGGACCTGCCCCTCGTTCGCGGCCAGCATGTGGTCGACGGTTTGCCCCAGGGCGCTTTCCCAGTTGCCGTCGGCGTTGGCGCCGTAGTCCGGCGCGGTATCGCGCAGTTCCACGGGCAGGTCGGCGAGATCGATCTGCTGGCCCGGCGCCATGACGGTCAGCCAGTGGCAGATGTTTTCCAGTTGCCGGACGTTGCCTGGAAAGTCGTGCGCCGCCAGCCGGGCGAGCGCGGCGTCCGAGATGCGCTTGGCTTCGACGCCCAGGTCCTGTGCGCTTTTCTGCAGAAAATGACGAGTCAGGATGGGGATGTCCTCGCGCCGCTCGCGCAGGCTCGGCAAACGCACGCGGATGACGTTGAGGCGATGGAAGAGATCCTCGCGGAACAGCCCTTCCTTGACGCGCGCTTCAAGATTCTGGTGCGTGGCGGCGATGATGCGGACGTTGGCCCGTAGCGGCGAGTGCCCGCCGACGCGGTAGAAGTTGCCGTCGGACAGCACGCGCAGCAGCCGGGTCTGCAATTCGGCAGGCATGTCGCCGATTTCGTCCAGGAACAGGGTGCCGCCCTCGGCCTGTTCAAAGCGCCCCTGCCGCTGCGCGGCTGCGCCGGTGAACGCGCCGCGCTCGTGGCCGAACAGCTCGGATTCCAGCAGCTCCTTGGGGATGGCTGCCGTGTTGATGGCGATGAACGGTTTGCTGGAGCGTGGGCTGTGGCGGTGCAGGGCGCGTGCGACCAGTTCCTTGCCGCTGCCGGATTCGCCGGTGATCATGACCGTCGCCGACGACTGGCTGAGCCGGCCGATGGCGCGGAAGACTTCCTGCATGGCCGCTGCCTTGCCGATGATCTCCGGCACCATGCCGATCTCGTCGACGGCACCTGTCTGGTGCATGCTCTCGTCGATGGCGCGCCGAATTAGGTCGAGCGCCTGATCGACGTCGAAGGGTTTGGGCAGGTATTCGAAGGCGCCGCCCTGGAAAGCGGAGACCGCGCTGTCCAGGTCGGAATAGGCAGTCATGATGATGACCGGCAGCGTGGGAAAGCGTTTTTTGAGTTGCTTGAGCAGGTCCAGACCGGACTCTCCAGGCATGCGGATGTCCGAAATCACTACCTGTGGCGGTTCGCTGCCGGCGTCGAACTGCGACCACACTTCGTTCGCGGTGGCGAAACTCCTGAACGGGATTTGTTCGCGTGACAGGGTCTTTTCAAGGACCCAACGGATCGATTTGTCGTCGTCGATAATCCATACGGGTTTCATGGGTTTTTCAGGCATTGTGGTCGGAACATGGAGTTTGTAGCAAATAGTTTGCCATGGCGAAAGCTCTGCCGGACATCGTTGTTCCTGTTGGCATAAAAACCGATGTTTTGGGCCGTTTTCCCGTGTTTTCCGCAACCCGGCTTCGCCCCGCGTTGCCAATGCGAACTGGAGTCGGAGGGGGCTCACGCCTGGTTAAGTCGGGTCCGCGTTTCATTCCGGAGCCGGCTTGCCGTCCGGCTTGAAATTCTGCTCGGCAGCAGCGCCTATTGCCGTCCCCACGCCCAGTGGTATGCGGATGGTGAAGCACGTATGTCCCGGCCGGCTCTGGCACTCGATGGTGCCTTGGTGCTGCAGGATGAAGTTCTGGGCCAGCGTGAGGCCAAGCCCGCTGCCCTCGTCGCGTCCGGAAACCAGGGGATAAAAGATGCGCTCCCGGATTGCCTCGGGAATGCCCGGTCCATTGTCGATGACCTGCAGCTCTATGGCGAGCGAAAAGCGCCGCTTGGCCAGCGTGACTTTGCGCGCGATCCGCGTGCGGAATATGATCTGCCCGGCTTCCCGGTCCTCGGAACGGTGCGTGATGATGGCTTGCGCGGCATTGCGCGCGATGTTGAGCACCGCCTGAATCAGCTGTTCCCTGTCGCCGATCAGTTCGGGCAGACTCGTGTCGTAGTCGCGGCGGACGATCAGGGATGTCGGAAACTCGGCGACCAGCAGGCTGCGCACGCGTTCCAGGATTTCGTGGATGTTGACCGATGCCGGCTGCATGGGGCGGTGCGAGGAGAGCAGGCGTTTCATGAGATCCTGCAGACGGTCGGCTTCCTTGATGATGACCTGGGTATATTCGCGCAGACTGGGGTTGTTGAGTTCGCGTTCGAGCAATTGCGCTGCGCCGCGGATGCCGCCGAGCGGGTTCTTGATTTCGTGCGCGAGGTTGCGGATCAGTTCCCGGTTGGCCAGTTGCTGTTCGAGCAGGCGTTCTTCACGTGTGGCCTTGATTTGCTGGTCGATCGGCCAGAATTCGACGAGCAGCCTGGCCTGCGCGGCATCCACCGGAGTCAGGGAGTAATTCAGCTGCAGGGAAATGCCGTCATGGCGCCGGATTTCCACGTTTTGCCCGCTGTGGTTGCCGCCATGCGTCAACGCGTTGGCAACGGCTGCCAGCAGGGTGGCTGGGCATTCTGCCAGGCGTTTCAGGGCGCGCCCGGCTGCGGCTCTGCCGCTGACCGACAGCAGGTCTTCCGCTGCGAGATTCATGTAGCAGATGGACCGTTCCGCGTCGAGCAGGACGACCGCCGAGGAGAGCAATTCCAGCCCGCGGAAAGGGCTTGTGTCCGAGGCGCCGGACATGGATTGGGTTTGGGCGCGCGACTGGATCAACGGACTTTCGCCAATTCCTTCTGGATGGCTTCGATATTCCGTTCGTGCAGTTCGATCTTGTTTTTGAACGGCTCCAGGCGATCGAGCACTTTCTGGTAGTTCCGTTCGTTACCCAGGCGGATGGTTTCCTGTTCCGCCAAATCCTTTTTCGCCTGTTCCAGGTTCTTCTGCTCGGCGTCCAGCTCGGTTTCGAGAATTCGCCGCCGATCGTTGTCGCGCGCTTTCTGTACGTCCTCGCCGACCTTGGGGAAAGACGTGGGCGAAGGTGTCTTGGCGCTCGACGGCGACTTTTGCGCAGGCACAGCAGTCGACGGACCGAGATCCAGGGGTGTGCACTTGGTGTTTTTTCCGGACGGTTTGATGTTCGAAAACGTCTTGTTTCCTTGTTCGTCGACGCACTGATACATGACGTCGGCCGAAGCGGTGAAAGCAGCCGTCAGCAATGCCACCAGAAGGCCAAATCTGCAGAGAAAATTCATCTTCCTGTCCATAGGTGATTGCCCAGATTGCCTGAAACATGAGCAAGAGTGTATTGGATGGCTCGTGCAATTACAAACCAAAACACGGCATAAAGGATGAAAACCCGCTTGCAGTGTGGATTTTTTCACCTGTTTGGCATGTTTTCCGGGTATGGGCGAAAAAAAAGCCCGGAAATCCGGGCTCCAAGGGGGGGTGGTTCCTTACCGGTCAGCAGCTGTAATACAGTTCGAATTCGACCGGGTGAGTCGTCATGCGCACCTTGTTGACTTCATCCATCTTCAGCTCAAGGTAGGCATCGATCCAGTTTTCGGAGAACACGCCGCCGCGGGTCAGGAATTCGTGATCCTTTTCCAGCGCCCCGAGCGCTTCCTCCAGGCTGGCGCAGACGGTCGGGATCTTGGCCTCTTCTTCGGGCGGCAGGTCGTACAGGTTCTTGTCGGCGGCGTCTCCCGGATGAATCTTGTTCTGGATGCCGTCGAGGCCGGCCATCAGCAGCGCGGCGAAGCACAGGTACGGGTTGGCGATCGGATCCGGGAAGCGGGTCTCGATGCGGCGCGCCTTGTCCGACGAAACATGCGGAATGCGGATCGAGGCCGAGCGGTTCTTGGCCGAGTACGCCAGCTTGACCGGCGCTTCGTAGTGCGGCACGAGCCGTTTGTACGAGTTGGTGCCCGGGTTGGTGATGGCGTTCAGCGCCTTGGCGTGCTTGATGATGCCGCCGATATAGAAGAGGGCCGCTTCGGACAGCCCGGCATAGCCGTTGCCGGCGAAAAGATTCTTCCCGTCCTTCCAGATCGATTGATGCACGTGCATGCCGGAGCCGTTGTCGCCGACGATGGGTTTGGGCATGAAAGTCGCCGTCTTGCCGTACTGGTGGGCGATGTTATGCACGACATACTTCAGGGTCTGCGTCCAGTCGGCACGCTTGACCAGCGTGTTGAAGAGGGTGCCGATCTCGCACTGGCCGGCGTTGGCCACTTCGTGATGGTGCACTTCGACCGGAATGCCGAGCGATTCGAGCGTCAGCACCATTGCCGAGCGGACGTCGTGCAGGCTGTCGACCGGTGGCACCGGGAAATAGCCGCCCTTGACGCCGGGCCGGTGGCCGGAGGAGCCGCGGCCTTCGTTCCGCTCGCCGGCGCCCCACGCTGCTTCGTCCGAATGGATTTTCAGGAAGCAGCCCGACATGTCGACCGTCCACTCGACGCCGTCGAAAATGAAAAACTCCGGTTCCGGGCCAAAGTAGGCAACATCGCCGATACCGGTCGATTTGAGATAGGCTTCGGCGCGCCTGGCGAGCGAGCGCGGATCGCGCGAATAGCCTTTACCGTCGGCCGGATCGACGACATCGCAAACGACGGCGAGCGTCGGTTCTTCCATGAACGGGTCGAGCACGGCGGTGTTGGCGTCGGGCATCAGCAGCATGTCGGAAGCTTGGATGCCCTTCCATCCGCTGAACGACGAACCGTCGAACGGATGGCCCTGCTCGAAGAGGTCTTCATCGACCAGCCTAGCCGGCACCGTCACGTGATGCTCTTTTCCCAGCGTGTCGGTGAGCCGGAAATCGACAAAACGCACTTCGTGTTCTCGAATCATCGAGAGAATTTCTGCGACTTTAGGCATGGTAGGCTCCTGGAACACAGCGCGCCAAAACGGCGCAAAAAAAATACCCCCGAAAATCCGCGGAACGGTCGTTCGCGGCATGGCCGGGCCTCAAAAGAAAAGTCGGCGAATCGCCGCGCTGTCTGTTCCGGAAGACCGCAGGATGACGGGAAAGTGCGCGGCGTCTTGAATGGTAGCGCGTTTTACTGTGGGGCGGTAGCGGCCGCCGCATTGCGGTCGGCATTCTCGAGGCGCTGCTGCATGAGCTGTTGGGCGGCATCGATCTCTTTTTGGGCCGCTTCCAGCTGCTGTTTGGCCTGTTCGGCTTCCCGGGCTTTCAATTGCGCGGCGGCGGCCGCCGTGCTGGCGGTTTCGGCGCCGCAGCCGGCCAGCATGAAGACAATGACGGCCGCCGCCGCAAGGATTTTCGTCATGCGATTTTCCGCGTTTTCCG
>JAVBSG010000088.1:0-85536 GCA_031547245.1 Propionivibrio sp. | reverse complement strand
GGCTGCGCGGGTCTGCCAGCGGATCGCCCAGGAGGATGACTTCGAGAACTTCCTGCTGATGCATGCGATGGGGGCCAATGCCGCAGGGCAGGTTGCTTCCGTCGTCGCCGGCGGTGTGCTCCTGGCTCTCATGGGGGCCGGTGGATAGAAAAATAACGGAATGATCCGTAACCGGGTGCCTCGCCAAGAGAGCGCTCCTCTCTTCGGAGAGTTCGCCAGGGGGACGCAACGGTCCCCCTGGTTTTCGTTTTTTTCGTCCGCGCCGTGTAGCTGGCAAAAATAGCCGATACACTAAGCCCTGTATGAATGGGAAACTGTTTCATTCAAGCGATTAACGTTATGCCGCCCACGCCAGTGCAGAAACAGGAAAGAAACCGCGAACTTGTTCCGCTCAAGTGGTCGAGCCGGTATTTGATTCTGCTCAAGCTGGCGGTTGCCCTGTTGCTTGCCCTGCTCATTGTCTTGTTCTGGCTGTTGCATCAGAGCGCGGTCGAAGAGCAGCGCTCGACGCTTATTGCCGATGTCCTGTGGCTTGAGCAGAGTATAGATTTTCACCTGGAAGGGAACGTTGAACGCCTGCGGCAGCTGGCCGGAGATCTGTCCCAGGAAAAGAATAAAAAGGAGCTTTTCAGGCTACGCAGCGAATCCTTTCTGAAAGCCAGCCCGGATATCGAGCAGATGATCTGGCTCGATGCTTCTGAAAACCCCGTGAGCGTCGTGCCGACACGCGATCTTTCCGGTTTCTCGCTCGCGCAGGGCGGTAGCGCCCACAGGCTGGCCGTCGATATGGCCAGAAAAATGGGGAAGACGGTTTTCTCCGATGCCTACTTTGCGTCCGGCAAGGCCAAATTCAGAATGTATTCTCCAGTGTTCGAGGGTGACCAGTATCAGGGGGTGCTGGTCGGCGTTTATTCATTCAATGCCTTGCTGAAGCAGGCGATTCCCTGGTGGTTTGCCGAGAAGTACCGGGTCCATGTCTTTGACAGCAACGGCAATACGCTGGCCAGCAACACGGAGATGAGCGACACCGCCTCCGCCCTGAATTACACCATTCCGCTCGATCCCCCAGGATTCGGCCTGGTTATCCGCGTCGATGCCTACCGTAACGCCGGCAGTATTGCGCAGTTTCTGCTGACCGCGCTGGTCATCGCGCTGGCGCTGGCTGTGCTTATGAGCCTCTGGGCCATGCGCGGCCACATTCAGCGCCGGATCGCCGCCGAACAGGCCCAGCGTTCGGAGCACGCTTTCCGGAAGGCCATGGAGGATTCGCTGACCGTCGGTTTGCGCGCCCGCGCCCTCGACGGCCGCATGATCTATGTCAATCCAGCGTTTTGCCAGATGCTTGGGTACAGTGAAGAGGAGCTTCTTCAAACACGCATCCCCATGCCGTATTGGGCGCCGGAAGAACTGGACAAGGCGCGTGCCATTTTCGATGCCGTGGCCGAGGGCAAGACTAAACACTATGGCGACGAAATCCTCCTGATGCGCAAGGATGGCTCACGTTTCGATGCGCTGGTCCACGAGGCGCCGCTGATCGATGCCGACGGCCGGCACACGGGCTGGATGGCTTCTTTCATCGACGTTACCGCGCGCAAACGTGCCGAGGAACTGGCGCGTCAGCAGCAGGAGAAGCTGCAAAGCACTTCGCGCCTGGTGACGATGGGCGAATTGGCTTCGACGCTGGCGCACGAACTCAATCAGCCTTTGGCGGCCATTACCAGCTATACCGCCGGCTGCCTGAACAAGCTGGAAGCGAACAATTTTACCCGCAGCGAGTTGTCGGAGGCGCTGAACAAGCTGGCGGGGCAGGCGCAACGCGCGGGACGCATCATCCGCCGCGTCCATGATTTCGTGCGCAAAAGCGAACCGAAATTGGCGCCGTGCAATTTGCTCGAAGTGATCGAGGACAGTATCGGATTGATCGGGCCCGCAGCTAAACTCGTCAATATCCGCATCGAACGCAAAATACTCAATGAGCTGCCCAAATTGGTCGGTGATCGGGTAATGCTTGAGCAGGTGTTGTTGAATCTGATGCGCAATGCCATTGAAGCCACGAGTTCAGCCGCACTGCCGCCGGAGAGGCGCCGCCTGATAGTGGAGGCCAGCCAATTCAAGGAGCAGGTTCAGATCCGTGTTATTGACTACGGTCCGGGTATTTCGCCCGAAGTCCGGAGCAGCCTGTTTACCCCGTTTTTTTCGACGAAAATGGATGGTATGGGAATGGGGCTCAACATCTGTCGCTCGATTATCGAGTTACATCGCGGCCGTCTCTGGATTGAAGAAAATCCAGAAGGCGGTACCATCATTGTTATTTCTCTTCCGATAGCGGTGCTATGACGCAATATGCTTATATTGTTGACGACGACGAAGCCATTCGTGACTCATTGAGCTGGTTGTTGCAGTCGAGGGGCATCGCCTGCCTGACCTACGGCTCTGCGGAGGCTTTTCTCGCGGCATGGGAACCATCGTATGCCGGCTGTATTCTTCTGGACATCCGAATGGAAGAAATGAGCGGCCCCGAATTGTTCGAGCGCCTCCTGGAGCGTGGCTGCAAGATGCCGGTGATTTTCCTGACCGGGCATGGTGACGTTCCTTTGGCAGTATCGACTCTGAAAAATGGGGCTTTTGATTTTGTGGAAAAGCCCTGCAACGATAACCAGCTTGTCGACCGGATCGTCGAAGCGCTCAAATTGGATGAGACGCGCCGGCTGGAGATGGCCTCGGCGAACTCGATAAAAGCACGGCTCGACCAATTGACCCCGCGCGAGCGGCAGGTCATGGAACGAATTCTCGCGGGAAAGTTGAATAAGGTCATCGCGGATGACTTACAGGTGAGCATGCGCACCGTCGAAGTTCATCGGGCGAGCCTGTTTGAAAAGATGGGGGTCAAAACGGCCGTCGAATTGGCGCGGATACTCGCTGCGGGCTCGGCGATATAGCGGTTCGGCCCGGCGCGGTCCCGTCGAGGCGCTTCTCAGTGCTGCAGCGCGGCAAGGCGACAAAGTCACTCGCGATTTATAACGGAACAACGCATAAAAAAATCCCGAACCTGTTGGGCTCGGGATTGAAATCCCATCATTGGCGATGGGTCAGGGAGGGTCATGCAGTTTCAGCAGGAGATGCTGAAACAACACTTATATTCTAAGCCGCCGTTTCCCGGCGTCTGTTGCGTTTATAAGCGGGTTTTGTGACCGTCTGTAATGGCAAAGAAAGCATCGCGGCCGCCCTGCGCGCTACGATCATCCCGCCTTCCCGCTCCGGGTTGCTTGCGCAATAGCCGTCGTTCGAAGAAACATCCGGTAAAATGCGAGCTTTTCAGCAATCAGGGCATTCGCGACGGTCACGTTAAATGGAATACATCTCCAGCTTTGTCGATATCATCCTTCACTTGGACAAGTATCTTGCCGTACTTGTCCAGCAATATGGCGTATGGATTTATGTGATTCTTTTCGCCATTATTTTCAGCGAAACGGGATTCGTCGTGACGCCGTTTCTGCCAGGGGATTCCCTGCTCTTCGTTGCCGGGGGGCTGGCAGCGGTTGGCGGCATGGACATCTATGTATTAATCGTAACGCTGATTGTTGCCGCCGCCCTGGGGAATATGCTGAATTACCAGATCGGCCGTTTTATCGGCCCCAAGGTTTTTCAGTGGGAGAATTCCCGGATCTTCAATAAGGCGGCATTGATCAAAACGCAGGTTTTTTACGAGAAGCACGGTGGTAAAACCCTGGTCATTTCGCGTTTTTTGCCGCTGCTGCGGACATTCGCTCCGTTTGTGGCGGGCGTCGGTGCAATGAACTATGCCAGGTTCTCGTTTTTTAACCTGCTTGGCGCCATTTCCTGGGTGGGATCCTTGACGCTCGGCGGCTACTTTTTCGCCAATCTGCCCTGGGTGCAGCGGAATTTGAGCGTCGTCATTCTCGGCATCATCGGTGTATCGCTGATTCCCGTGGCGATCGGCTGGTGGCAGCAGCGCCAGGAAACAGCCAACAAGTAAAGCTCCTGGGTTTTCCTGGCGATTCAGCGTGCGCGGCGTTTCCGGTCCATCAACTGCATGATCATCGGGGTGAAGATGATTTGCATGGCCAGCCCCATTTTCCCGCCAGGGCAGACGATACTGTTGGGCCGCGACATGAAGGAATCATGCAGCATGCTGAGCAGATAAGGGAAATCGATGCCGCGCGGGTCATCGAAACGGATGACCAGAAAGCTTTCATCGAGCGAAGGAATATCGTTGGCGATCAGCGGATTGGACGTGTCTACCGTTGGCACGCGCTGGAAATTGACGTGGGTGCGCGAAAATTGCGGGCAGATGTAGTTGATGTAGTCGGGCATACGCCGCAGGATGGTGTCCATGACGGCTTCGGTCGAGTAGCCGCGTAGCGCCTTGTCGCGATGAATCTTCTGTATCCATTCCAGGTTGATGATCGGAACGACGCCGATGCGCAGATCCACATATCTGGCGATGTCGACCTGGTCGGTTCTGGCGGCGCCGTGCAATCCCTCGTAAAACAGCATATCGGTGTTTTCCGGCAGCGGTTCCCACGGAGTGAACGATCCGGGAGGGACGCCAAAACGCGTGGCCTCCGGCCCGTCGTGAATGTAATGGCGCCGTTTGCCTTGCCCCGTTTCGCCGTATTCGCGGAACAGGTTCTCGAGTTCCTTCAGCAGATTGGCTTCAGGTCCGAAATGGCTGAAATGATGGTTGCCCGCATTTTCCTCTTCGAGCATCTTGGCGCTCATCGTCGCACGGTTGAAGCGGTGGAAACTGTCGCCGCCGATGATTTCGGCATTTACCTTTTCGCGCCGGAAAATATGTTGAAAGGAACTTGTTACCGAGGTGGTGCCTGCACCCGAAGAGCCCGTGATGGCGATGATGGGGTGTTTGATCGACATGCTGCTTCTCCTGCCTCAAGAATGAGTTTCAGGCACAATTATCGGTCATTTTAGTTGGTGCGGAAAAGTGTCCGTGTGCCGAACAGCGGCGAGCTGAAGGGTTTGTCGTCACCGCTGAGGTATTCCTGATGGTAGCGCTCGATCCGTTCGATTTCGCCCCGCGCACCGAGCATGACGGGGATTTTCTGGTGCAGATCTTCGGGAACGATGTCGCGGATTTTAAGAAAACCGGTCGACGCGGCGCCTCCTGCCTGTTCCACTATCATGGCCATTGGGTTGGCCTTATGCAGCAGGTCGATGCGGCCCGTGCCCTCCCGGTCGCGAATATCCTGGGGATACAGGAGAACGCCGCCGCGCATGAGAATCCGGTGCACGTTGGCGACTGTGGCGGCGGCCCAGCGCATGCTGAAGTCCTTGCCGCGATTGCCCGTCTGTCCCGCGAGGCATTCATCGACGTAGCGCTGCACAGGGGGTTCCCAGAAGCGCTCATTGGATGAGTTGATGGAAAAATTCTGCGTGTCCGCCGGAATGGCGAGATTCGGGTCCGTCAGCAGGAATTCGCCAATTTCGCGATCGAGGGTGAATCCGTGCGTCCCGGTTCCGACCGTCAGCACCATCATCGTCGACGATCCGTAAAGGGCGTAGCCGGCGGCCACTTGCGCCGATCCCGGTTGCAGGAAATCCTCGATCACCGAACCGGACAGGTTTTCCGGACAGCGGAGCACCGAGAAAATACTGCCGACCGACAGATTGATGTCGAAGTTCGACGAGCCGTCGAGCGCATCGAAAAGCAACAGATACTTGCCGCGAGGATTCTCGGTCTGGATGGTGTAGATGTCGTCCGTTTCGGCGGACGATATCGCGGCGAGGTGTCCGCCCCATTCGCAGTGTTGCAGGAAGAGCTTGCTGGTCATGTCCTTGAGCAACTGATGGGTTTCCGTCACCGGCGCCGGCGGCGATGAATCCTCTCCGCGGCCGGCCAGCTTGCCCAGGGAAATGAGTTGGGAAACTGCTTTGCAGGTGCGCACCACGTCGCTGATCAGCATGGCGAAGTCGCCGGCAATCGCCGGATTGCTGCGCTGTTCGCTGATCAGGAATTTGTTTACGTTGGTGCGTCCGAATCTCATGGTGTTGCTCCGGTGGCTAATCTTATACAAAAACGTGGTGAAAGACGAAAAAATGTTGCCGGGAGGCTATTCGTGTGATAGAAAAGTGTTAGTTAATCATCTTTGAATTTTACTTAGCGATAGCTTGTTGATGAAAAACATTACGATTCGCCAGCTCCAGATTTTTTCCGTAGCGGCCACCCGGCTTTCCTTTGCGCGCGCAGCCGAGGAGCTGCACCTGACGCATGCTGCCATTTCCTTGCAGATCAAACAACTGGAAGAGGTATCGAACTCCATATTGTTCGACCGTATCGGCAAACGCGTATTTTTGACGGAGGCGGGAGAAGTTCTTCTGGACCATGCTAGACAGATTCTTCGCCTGCTCAAGGATGCGGATGAATCGCTAATGGCGCTCAAGGGGCTCAAGGGGGGCAGGGTTGCGATTGCCGTGACCAGTACGGCGGAATATTTTGCCCCTGGCCTGCTGGCGGCTTTCCGCAAGGCGCATCCCGAGGTACGCGTCCGCCTGCTGGTGAATAACCGTGAAGAAGTCGCGCGCGCGCTCGAAGCCAATGAAGTGGACATGGCCATCATGGGACGGCCTCCGGCGGATATGGATGCCGAGGCCGTCAATTTTGCGCCGCATCCCTTCGTCATCGTATCCAGCACCGATCATCCTCTGGCGGGACGCAGCGGATTGACGATCGATGACATCATCGAGGAACCCATGATTGTCAGGGAAATCGGGTCGGGAACGCGTTCGGCGATGGAGGAGTTTTTCAAGCTGCGGTCCATCGAGCCCAATATCGTCATGGAGATGGGCAGCAACGAAGCCATCAAGCAGGCCGTAGTGGCCGGCCTGGGGATCAGTTTCCTCTCGCAGCACACGCTGGGGTTGGAGTTGAGCGCCGGACGGCTGGCCGTATTGCAGGTCGCAGGCGCTTCCGTGATGCGCCGCTGGTTCATGGTGCGCCACAAGGGCAAGCGCCTGACGCCGGCGCTGGCTGCGTTCTGGGATTTCATCCTCGAATCCGCGCCAGCGTACCTGGAGAAGCTGGCTTCCCTGGAAGCCGCCATGGATCCCGGAAAACTGGCAGGGACAGTCGCCGGATCCCAGGAAAAGCCCTGATGATGGTCGGTTTCAAAGGATGATGTCCAGCTTTTCCCGCCAGCCGGGGTAGAGGGCATCCGCGTCGTCGGGAAAAGACACGAAGGCTCGGGCAAATTCGTGGTGTTGGCGGGCCCATTCGATCGGATCGGCGCCGGCGCGCCAGCATTCGTATGCTTGGCGCAGCGAACGGGCACCGGCTGCCGGTGAGTCAATATGGCCGTAGGCGCCGCCGCCTGCCGTATTGAGGATGTTGCCGTGGCCCAGGTTTTCGAAGAGGGCGGGAAGGCGCAGCGCGTTCATGCCGCCGGAAACGATCGGCGTGGTCGGCTTCATGCCATGCCATTTCTGGTAGTACACCGGCCCCTGGCATTCGTCGCGCTCGATCATGTAGGCGATGTTTTTGTCGTCACCTTCGCCTTCCATCTTGCCGTAGCCCATCGTGCCGACGTGGATGCCGGAGGCGCCCTGGAGGCGGCTCATCTTGGCCAGGACGAAGGTGGTGTAACCGCGTTTGGAGCTGGGAGACGTGACGGCGCCGTGTCCCGCGCGATGGTAGTGGAGGAATTGTTCGGGGTACTGTCGGCGTGCGGTCGTTACCATCCCGGGGCCGCCGATGTAGCCGTCGACGAGGAAGGCCAGCTTGTCGGCATCGGGACCAAAGGTTTCCAGGGCAAAATCGGCGCGGGCGCACATCTCGTAATGGTCGTCCGCCGTGATGTTCATGGAAAACAGCTTGGCCTGTCCGGTTTCGTCCTGCGCGCGCTTCATGGCGTCATAGACCAGAGGCAGGGTTTTCCTGATCGGAGCGAAGACCTGGTTGCCCTGCGGCTCGTCGTTCTTGATGAAATCGCCGCCCAGCCAGAACTGGTAGGCGGCTTCGGCGAACGGCTCGGGGCGCAGTCCAAGCTTGGGTTTGATGATCGTTCCGGCGATGTATCCACCTTCGGTGGCCGGTCTGCCGAGGATGCGCCAGAGGTCGGCGATGCCTTTCGCCGGGCCGTCGAACATCTGGATGACGCGCGGGGGAACGTAGAAATCGATCATTCTGGCATGTTCGATATCGTTCATTCCCTGGTTGTTGCCGACTACCAGCGTGAGAAACGAAACAAGCATGAAGCGGCCGTCGGTAATATTGCGGTCGAATAGGTCGATCGGGTAGGCGATGCGCAGGTCCTCCGTCGCTTCATCCGCATGGTATACCAGGGCATCCAGGCCTTTGGTGAAATCGTCGGTCGTCGAGACTTCGACGTTCGTTCCGGTGGAGGACTCCGCCGCGAAGTGCGCCGCGGCGCTCAGGTAGCCCATGCCGCTTTTCGGCTTCATCCTGTAGGCGGCCAGAATATGCCGGCCTTCGCGAATGAGCTCGTCCTCGCTCAGGCCGAGGGCAACATAGCGGTTCGATTGGTCCATGGAGTTCTCCGTGGTGAAAGCTCGGGATGTGCGCTGGATTGAAATCAGCGGGAAAGATTATGCCATTCCCTCAACTGGCCGAGATCGACGCAGCTTCCGCTCAGGGGATGCCCGCCGAGGTGGCGCACCGGCTGAATAGGTTCTCCCAGGCCGGAAACGATGGTGAGGGCGCCTGGGAAATCAGCGTCGTCCGAATAGTCGCTGACCGTTACGACGGTGGGGATTCCTGCGCCGCGCGCCGCATCAAGCCCGATCCGGGCGTCTTCGACGGCCAGGCAGGCGGCTGCCGGCAAATCCAGCTTTTCCAGTACCCATTCATAGATGTCCGCTGCGGGTTTCTTATGGGAAACCTGATCGCCGGCGCCGATGACTTCGAACAGGGATTCCGCGGAACAGCCGAGATTGGCCATGGTCAGGCAGTTCAGGTTGGCGGCGTCCGTGGTTGTGGCGACAGCGAGGCGCACCCCGCCCTGGCGCAATTCTTCGAGAAGGCGGCGAACGCCCGGGCGGAGCGGGATCTTCCCCGCGAGTACGATCGACGCATAGATTTCGCTCTTGCGTTGGTAGAGGCGGTTGATCCAGTCGTCGAATCCGCTTTGCTGCGCATGATCCGGAGTGCGGTTGGTAGCGTAGCGCCGGAGGCGTTCCTTGCCGCCCGCTATGCCGAGAAGCTTTCGGTGTTCTTCGATTGTCCAGTGCCAATCGATGCCCTGTTCGGCAAACGCCTGATTGTAGGCAACGCGATGCCCGTCCCTTTCAGTTTCGGCCAGCGTGCCATCGACATCGAAAATGACGGCTTGAAGTTCGGCAGGCTTGGAGTGGTGAGGGGTGTTCTTTGAATCAGGAGATTGTGCCATGAGCCTGGAGGATGGTAGAAAGTATGGAGGTAGCAGTGTAAATAGGTTTTTTGACTATTAAAAGCTAGACTTAATTTATAGAATCATTAGTTTTCCTTGCGGAATCGGTTGGCCGGGAATTCCATTCCTGGGTCGTCTCGGTGAAATCGAACGCCGCAGCAGGACGCAAGTCAAACTAATCCCTTGTGAACCAAAGGGAACGGAGGTAAGTGATGGCAATTCTCTCTTCATGTATTTCGCGGTGCGGAATGGCGATCAGTGCCGCGCTGCTGATGGCCGGATGTGCCAGCTATGGCGGCAGCAGCCTGAAGCCGAACGAATCGACGCTTGCCGATGTCGTTGCTACGATGGGCAGGCCCGCCATGAGCTGGAAGGAGCCTGATGGCAGCGAGCAGTTGGCCTACCCGCGGGGGCCTTACGGGACGCAGACTTTCATGGTGTTTACGAATCGCGAAGGACGCTTGGCGCGTATCGAGAAGGTGCTTGACATGGATCATTTCGCGCGCATCGAGAGCGGCAAGAGCAATCGGGATGATGTTTTGAAACTGCTCGGTCCTGTGCCGACACAGAATGTGGCTTATTTCAAGGCGCGCGACGAACTGGTCTGGTCCTGGCTGTTCTGCGACGGTCTGAACCAGCAGGCTTACTTCGACGTCCTGTTCGACGCCACGACCGGTGTGGTTCGCTCTACGCAGCAGCGGCCCGATTACAGCGGCTTTGACGGGATCGTTCCGACCTGCGGGCACTGAACGGCAGCTTGCCGGACGCGGCGGGGCATCGCCTTGGTCGCCCTAAAGCGTCGCCAGCCGCGCGTTGGATAATGCCAGCCGGTTGGCCATGACTTCCAGGAAGGCCTGGTAGAAATGCATGCGGCAGGCATCGGAAGCGTGGTTCAACGTGTCGCCCTTGACGGTGATGATCCGGGCGTCGGTCAATGCCGTGATGTCGGCGCCGCGCTTTTGCAGGTTCTTGCCGATAACGGCCATTTCGCCGAAACAGTCGCCGACAGTCAGCAGGTTGAGCATGCGCGCGTTTTTCGTGACTACGAGTTCGCCTTCGACGACGAAGCTGAAAGAATCGCCGTAATCTTCGTCACGCATGATAACGTCATCCGGAGCGACGATGCTCCATTCCGAGAAACGTAGGACCTCCCATAGCTCGATATCGGAAAAGTCGTTGAAAAACGCCAGCTTGCGCAGCGTATCGAATTTCTCCAATTCAGGGAGCGTGTGGCGTCTGACAGCCTTGGTCTGCGTTTGCCGCGATACCCGCGTCAGATCGCTGGCGAAATCTTCCCAGGATGCGTAGCGCGCTTCGATGTCCTTGTGCATGGCAAGGGCGACGATCATGTCGAGGATGTCCGGTATCTCGCGGCGCAGGTGAGATGGCGGCAACGGCTCGCTGTTGATGATCTGGTAGACCATGTTGTAGTTGTTGGTGGCCTGAAAAGGCAACTGGCCGGTCAGCAACTGGTACATCACGACGCCCAGCGAATAGATGTCCGTCCGGTGATCGAGCGGCAGCTCGCGAACCTGTTCGGGGGACATGTAGGCCGGCGAACCGATGCCGGAAACCAGGGTGCGGTCGGCCTGCTCGACGATGGCGGCGCCGAAATCGGAAATCTTGACATCGCCGTTTCCGGAATTGCTCCCGACGTACAAAATGTTGGCCGGTTTGATGTCCCGGTGGGTTACGCCGTTGCGGTGCGCAAAATCAAGCGCGCGCGTGCATTTGAAAATGATGTCGACGATGCGTTCGATCGGCAGCAGCTTCTTTTTGTCGCAGCATTCTTCAAGCGTGCCGCCCTGCACGTATTCCATGACGATGTAGCAGAGGTCCTCGGCGACGACCGCGTCGAATATCTGAACGATATGGGGGTGCGCCAGTTTGCCGACGAGGGAGGCTTCATTGAGAAAGAGATTCGTGTAGAGTTTGCCGCGTTCGGGATGCTTGAGAATATCGGGAAAGGCGATCTTGATGGCGACATCGCGCTGGGCAAACGGGTCATGCCCCAGATAGACGGTCGATGTCCCTCCGCGCCCGAGTTCACGGATCAGATCGTATTTCCCGATTTTTTGCATGGTGGCAAAAAATACAGGCTACGGCTTTGACCGAGCCGCTTTGGCGCGAGCAACGGTCTGGCGCACCAGATCCGGCGCCGTACCGCCGATGTGATTGCGCGAATTCAGCGATCCTTCAATGGTCAGCACCGAAAAGACTTCTTCGGTGATCGCTGGCGCGAAAGCACGCAGCTCTTCGATCGGCAGTTGCGGCAGGTCGACGCCGAGTTCTTCCGCACGCCGCACGGCATGGCCGACTGCCTCGTGCGCGTCGCGGAACGGCAAACCTTTCAACGTCAGATAGTCGGCGAGATCGGTGGCCGTGGCATACCCCTGGCGCAATGCATCACGCATGGTCTCTGGACGCGAGGTCAGGCCGGGAATCATCTCGGCGAAAATGCGCAAGGTGTCGGTAACCGTATCGACGGCGTCGAACAGCGGTTCCTTGTCCTCCTGGTTATCCTTGTTGTAGGCGAGGGGCTGGCCTTTCATCAGCGTCAACAGGGCCTGGAGATGGCCGTAGACGCGGCCCGTCTTGCCGCGCGCGAGTTCCGGGACGTCCGGATTTTTCTTCTGCGGCATGATCGAACTGCCGGTGCAGAAACGGTCGGCAATCTTGACGAACCCGATGCGCGGATTCATCCACAACACCAGTTCCTCGGACATGCGCGAGATGTGCATCATCAATAGAGCGCAGGCAGCGCAGAATTCAATGGCGAAATCGCGGTCGGAAACGGCG
This sequence comes from Propionivibrio sp., assembly GCA_031547245.1. Taxonomy (GTDB): domain Bacteria; phylum Pseudomonadota; class Gammaproteobacteria; order Burkholderiales; family Rhodocyclaceae; genus Propionivibrio. The sequence continues at coordinate 73,357 of JAVBSG010000088.1, read as the reverse complement.
TCGATCGAATTTTCGCAGACACCTTCAAATCCCAACTCCGCGGCAACGAAGTTGCGATCTATCGGATAAGGCGTGCCGGCCAGGGCGGCGGCGCCAAGCGGCAGGCGGTTGGTGCGTTTGCGTACGTCGACGAAACGTTCGGCGTCACGCCGTGTCATTTCGTACCAGGCCAGCAGGTGATGGCCGAAAGTGACCGGCTGCGCCACTTGCAGGTGCGTAAAGCCGGGCATCGGGGTAGCGGCTTCGCGTTCGGCCAGATCGAGCAGGCTGTCCTGGAATTTTTCCAGCAGAACAAGAATGTCGTCGATGGCATCGCGCAGATAGAGGCGGATATCGGTTGCCACCTGATCGTTGCGGGAGCGGGCGGTGTGCAGGCGCTTGCCGGCGTCGCCGATGAGGCTGGTCAGCCGTTTTTCGATGTTGAAATGAACATCTTCGAGGTCGAGCGACCACTCGAACTTGCCTGCCTCTATCTCGGTGGTGACTTCTGCCATGCCGCGCTGGATGTCGGCCAGATCCTGGCTGGAAATGATGCCCTGCCGGGCCAGCATCTTGGCATGCGCAAGCGATCCGCGGATATCCTGCCGCCACATGCGTTTGTCGAAATCGACCGAGGCCGTGTAGCGTTTGACGAGATCGGACATCGGTTCGGAAAAGCGGCCGGCCCACGTATATTGCACGGAAGGTGTTGAAGTATTGGAATTCATGATAAAAGCAGAGCTTGAGCTAGAATCTCAGGAACCCTGACAGGCTCCTTCCCCTTAAATGTCGAGTATAAAGCATAATTCGCCGGCACATCCGCTCCCAGACTTCCGAAATTTCGGCGTCATACTGCGTATTTTGCTGGGCGTGAACCTGCTGGCACTGATGGCTGCCTTGGTGCAAAGCCGCGGCATTTTAGACTGGCCGCAGTCTTATGTCGAAATGTCCGCCTGGGTTCAGCCTTTGCTGCTTTTCAACCTGGCATGCCTCGCGCTGCTGGTGCGCCCGATTCGCATGCTGCCGGTGCGTATCGGGCAGATTCTCGTGATTGGCCTGGCGGCGGTTTCTTCCTGGCTGCTGTTCGACTGCTGGCGTTTCATGGGATTGGCCGAGGGCGGCTGGCAGCCCGCGCTGCGGGCGGGGTTGATGGGGGGGCTGACGGCGGGAGCGATGCTGTATTACTTCGAGATGCGTACCCGGATCTTTGCGCCGGCGCTGACCGAAGCCCGTTTGCAGGCACTGACGGCGCGTATCCGGCCGCATTTCCTGTTCAACAGCTTGAATGCCATCATCTCTCTGATCCGTTCCGAGCCGCGCCGCGCGGAAACGGCGCTGGAAGAGCTGGCTGATCTCTTCCGCGTGTTGATGCGAGACCACCGCAACCTGCTGCCGCTGGCCGACGAAATAGCGCTTTGCCGGCAGTATCTCGACATCGAAAAGCTGCGGCTGGGCGAGCGGCTCAATGTGGAGTGGGAAGTCATCGACGTTCCCGCCGACGTGAAAGTGCCGCCGCTGATGTTGCAGCCCTTGCTGGAAAACGCGGTTTACCACGGCATCGAGCCGTTGAAGGAGCCGGGAGCGATCCGCATCGAGTTCTACCGGCGCGGGGACGAACTCCACATCCTGTTGACGAATCCCTGCGGCACTGCGGAAGAGGCTGCCAAGGGAAACCGGATGGCGCTGGCCAACATTCGCGAACGTTTGACGTTGTATTATGATCTGGAAGCCAGCCTGGATACCCGCGAAGAAACCTTGCCCAATGGCTCGCGCGAGTACCGCGTGCACATCGTTCTTCCCTGCCGGAGTCCTGTAACGTGAATGCCCTGTCAACCGACGCTCCGATTCTCGCCGTGATGATTGTCGACGACGAGGCACCAGCGCGCGCGCGCATGCGCGACCTGCTGGCGGATATCGCCGATGAGGTGCCTAACAGAATCGTCGCCGAGGCCGCGGATGGCCAGCAGGCGGCGGAAACCCTGAGGGAGCGGATGCCGGACGTGCTGCTGCTGGATATCCGCATGCCGAAGATGGACGGTATCGAACTGGCACGGCACCTCTGCCAGCTCGATAGTCCGCCGGCGATCATCTTTGTTACGGCCTTCGACAGTTATGCTGTGGAGGCCTTCGAGCTCAACGCCATCGACTATCTGGTCAAACCGGTGCGGGCGCAGCGGCTGGCCGTGGCGCTGCAGAAGGCCCGGAACAGTCAGCCTGTTCCCCGCCAGGTGCTGGCCGAACTGCAGAAAAGCGCGCGCACTCATTTGTCGTTCCACGACCGCGGCCGTTTGCTGCTGATCCCGGTCGAGGATGTCCTTTACCTGAAGGCCGACCTGAAATACGTGATGGCGCGGACCACCGAGCGCGAATATCTGCTCGACGAGTCCTTGACCCAGCTCGAACAGGAATTTGCCGAGCGATTCATCCGCCTGCATCGCAGTACACTGGCGGCCAAGGACGCCATCGTCGGGTTTGAAAAATGCGTCGGAGAAGAGGCGGAAGCCCCGTGGCAGGCGCTTCTGCGCGGAGTGGCGGAAAAACTTCCGGTCAGCCGCCGGCAATGGCAGTTGGTCAAATCGTATGCAAAACAGTTGAGTTCGTAGCGTTCAATGGAAATTTCTTCACTTCATTCCCCCGTTTTTTCCTCCGCCCCACTGCGGATTATGATCGCTTCCCGCGAGTCGCGCCTGGCCATGTGGCAGGCGCATCATGTCCGGGAACGCTTGTCGGCGCTGTATCCCCAATGCCAGGTGGAAATCCTGGGGATGACGACGCGCGGCGACCAGATCCTCGACCGTCCGCTCTCCCAGATAGGCGGCAAGGGATTGTTCATCAAGGAACTCGAGCTGGCCATGCAGGAAGGGCTGGCCGATCTGGCCGTGCACTCGTTGAAGGATATGCCGATGGATATGCCGGAGGGGTTTTCGCTGGCGGCTGTCGCTTCACGCGAGAATCCGTGTGACGCTTTCGTCTCGAATCGCCACGAGTCGCTCGATAAGCTGCCGGCAGGGGCGATAGTGGGAACCTCCAGCCTGCGGCGCGAGGCGATGCTGCGAGCGGCCTATCCGCATTTGACGATTCTTCCGCTACGGGGCAATCTCGACACCCGGCTGCGCAAGCTCGATGAGGGGCAATACGACGCGGTCATTCTGGCGGCGGCAGGGCTGATCCGTTTGGGACTGGAAGAACGTATCCGTGCCCTGCTGACGCCGGAGCAATCCCTGCCGGCGCCCGGGCAGGGCGCACTTGGGATCGAGATTCTGTCGAGCCGCGCCGACGTGGCTGCCTGGCTCAAGCCCCTGCATGACGAGGCGACGGCGCATTGCGTGCGCGCCGAGCGGTCCTTTTCGCGCGAACTGGGTGGCAGTTGCCGGGTACCGCTGGGAGCCTATGCCATTAGCGATAACGGCGAACTGTGGCTGCGCGGTTTCGTGGCCTCGCCCGACGGCCGGCAGATGATCGAAGGCGAAATGCGCGGCTCGCCGGACGAGTGCGAGTTTCTCGGCCGGCAACTCGCGGAGCGACTGCGATCGCGGGGCGCGGCGGCCATTCTGGAAAGTCTTGTCAGCCAGTGATGGACGAACCGCTACGGGGCAAACGCATTCTTGTGACGCGTCCGGCAGCGCAGGCTGCGGATCTTGCCGCGCGGATAAACGCCGCCGGGGGCGAGGCCATCCGCTTCCCGTTGCTCGTGATCACGCCGATGGCAGACAGGCGGTCGCTGGAGACCGCCATTGCCGGCCTCGATGAATTCCATATGGTTGTTTTCGTCAGCCCGAACGCGGTGGAATTTTGCATGCCGGATATCCTGGCGCGGCGCCTGTGGCCGGAAGGCCTGCGGGCGGCGGCCGTCGGCGGCGGAACGGCGGCACGCCTGGCGAACTATGGCATCCGCGAAGTTCTGGTGCCGGAGCGCGATTATGATTCGGAGGCATTGCTGGCGCTGCCTGCGTTGCATCGCGATGCCGTTGCCGGCAGGAGAATTCTGATCGTGCGCGGCGACGGCGGCCGGGAATTATTGACCGACACGCTCAGGGCGCGCGGCGCGATGGTGGAACACGCCGCCTGCTATTGCCGCCGGGCGCCGACGGACGGGGGGGCAATCATGTCGCTGTTGTGCAATAATGGTCTTGACGCCATAACCCTTTCGTCCAGCGAAGGGTTGCGCAATCTCCTGGGGCTGTTGGATGCATCCAGCCTTGGGCGCCTGCTTGCACTGCCGGTATTTGTTCCGCATGCACGGATAGCCGCTGAGGCAGCGCGCCTGGGACTGCGCCGCGTGGTACAAACCGGGCCCGCCGACGTGGGCCTTGTCGACAGCCTCTGTAACTACGATTGGTCTGATCATGAATGAAAAAACAGACCGGCAACCCGAGATGCCGGCTTCTTCACCTACGATAGCTTCCGATGAGACTCAGGTGCCGGAGAACTCCGCACTCGCAGAATCCGTGCCGGAAGCGCAGGAATCTCAACAGCAATCCCAGCCGGAACTTCAAACGGAAGCGCGGCCGGAAGCCCAATCGGAAGAGCCACAGCCAAAGCCGGAGGCACCTCAGCCAAAGGTGGAAGCGCCGCCGGAAGTTCAACCGCAGGTTCAGCAGCAAGCGCAACAGCCGTCTCAACCTCAGCCACAGTTCCAACCTCAGCCGGCGCAAAGAAGCGGCAGTTGGCTGAGTCCGTGGCTGGTCATTGCCGTATTGGCGCTGGGACTTGCCGGATGGCAATGGATGGAAACTCGGGACCGTCTGGCTGAGGTGCAGCAGGAAGTCGCCAAGCGCCTGGCCAGCGGCGATGCCGTTGTCAAGGAAAGCCAGTCGCTGGCAAAACAGTCTCAGGAGCAACTGGTGGCGTTGCAGACCAAGCTGGGCGAATTGGAAAACCGGCTTGCCGAGTCGAAGAGCCAGCAGGAAACATTGGAGAATCTGTACCAGAATCTGGCGCGAAACAACGAGGAATCGACGCTGGTCGACATTGAACAAAGCATGACTTCGGCATCGGAACAGCTGCAATTGGCTGGCAACGTGCAGGGAGCCGTTTTTGCGTTGCAGGCTGCGGATGCGCGTCTGGCGGGCAGCAGCCGGCCACAGTTCATCAGTCTGCGCAAAGTTCTCGCGCGCGACCTGGAGCGCTTGCGCGCACTGCCGCAGACGGATCTGCCGGGAATGTATCTGCGCCTGGAGAATGTGATGGTTTCCGTCGATTCGTTGCCGCTTGCCAACGGCGCGATTCCACCCCAGGAAGTCAGTGCTCCGGCGGCTCCCGCAACTCCACCGCAGGAAGCCAGTGCCCCGGCGGAGACTCCCGCGACTCCGCCCGATACGCAATCGCACTTTTCCTTTTCTTCATCGCCGCTGCTGACGCTCGACTACTGGCGCGCGCTGGCGGGCGACCTTTGGAAGGAAGTGCGCGGACTCATCAGGATCCAGCGTCTGGATCGCGATGAGCCGGCGCTGCTGGCGCCGGGGCAGGGGTTCTTCCTGCGCGAAAATCTCAAGCTGCGCCTGCTGAATGCGCGCCTTGCGCTGCTGTCGCGCGATCAGTGGACCTACCGCAACGAATTGCAGCGGGCGCAGGAGTGGATGCAGCGCTATTTCGAAGTCCAGGACAAAGGCGTTCAGTCCAGTCTGACCGCGCTCAAGGAATTGTCATCGACGGAAATCAGCAGCGAACTCCCCAACCTCAACGAAAGCCTTTCGGCCATCAAGAACTTCAGGGCGGATAAAGAGCGTGAAAGGGATCGCCGATGAAAAGCTTGTTCTGGATACTGGCGCTTTTTGCGCTGGCCGTGGGTATCTCGCTGGCTTTCAATATCAGCGAGGGTTACGTCCTGCTGGTCATGCCGCCTTATAAGACGACGGTCTCGCTCAATCTGGCGATTATTGCCCTCGTGCTTGGGTTCGCACTGCTTTACGGTTTTGTGCGCGCTGCCGTCATGACGCTATCCCTGCCGCAGCGCGCGCGCGAGTTTCGTGAACGGCGCGCGCAGGAAAAGAATCAGGATGCTTTTGACCAAAGCATGCTTTCGCTGATGGAAGGCAATTTCTCGCAGGCGATGAAAAAGGCTTCCGATGTGTGCGGAAACAAGCATGCAGGCCGTCTTGCTGCCCTGTCGGCCTTGCTGGCGGCCCGGGCTGCTCAAATGCAGGGCGATGCGGAGCAGCAGAAGGCCTGGCTCGACCGCGCCGTCCGGGAGGATCCCAAAACGGAAACGGCAGGCTTGATGCTTGCCGCCAGGATGTGTATCGAAACAAAGCGTTATGACGAAGCGCTCGGACTGCTCTGGCGCTTGCAGGAATCGCCGGCGGGAGCCTCGACGTTCGCCGCGTTGGGCCTGAAGCTGCTGGCCAACCAGGGAGCCGGCCGATGGGACGATGTGCTGCCGATCGTCCGCCAGCTCGAAAGCCTTGGCGGACTGACGCTCGAGGCAGCCATGCCGATTATGAGCCAGGCGCATGCGGAAAACATCAAGCGGAAGCAATCGAGCCTCGCCGAACTGCAAAGTTATCTGAAAACGATCCCGGTGGACGAGCAGACGTCCGTGCTCGATTGCCGCATTGCCGAAGCGATGCTGAGTCTCGAAGCTTACGAAGAAGCGGCGGAATTCATCGGGAAGCGGTTGGCCAAGACGTGGAATTCCCAGCTGGCGGGGTTGTACGGGCTGGTCAAAGGGGGAGACGTCACAGCGCGCATCGCTCGGGCAGACTCCTGGTTGCCCGAGCATCGGGACGATCCGCATCTCCTGCTGGCGTTGGGGCGGATGTGCCTGGAACAGCGCCTGTGGGGCAAGGCGCAAAATTACCTGGATGCAGCCCTCTCGGTGGCCGGCAAGGCCGAGGACAAGCGGCAGATTCTGATCGAGCTCGCACGCTACTGTGAAGCCACGGAACGCAGCGAAGACGCTGCGGCGTACTACCGGTCTGCGGTGTCGGCGAAGGACGACGTTATCGTAGCGGAGGAAAACAAGCCCGCCTCGTGAAGCGTGCCCCGGCGCGGGCAGGCAGCGCTACCGCGCCGGTTTTTCAACCAAGCCGCATGTAAGCGTAGGAGCATATAAGCCCCAGCAGCAGCAAGACCATAAAAAAAACGATTCCCCATCCGGCCTTCTTCGGCGGATTGGCTTGTTTTTGCGCGCGGCTGAAATCGGAAGCTTTCTGAAATTGTTTGGGAGAGGTGACGCGTAGTACCGCGTCGCGGGCGTCGACGGCATCTTTCGCCTCTTTCAGACCGACGCGATGCTGTTCGCGGTAGAGCTTGATCGCCATGACTTTTTCGCCGCGCAGGATGTACTGGTCGATTTTCCCGCCATCGGCGGAGGAGGGGCTTGGCGTTGGCGCGGGAGTCGGAGCTGGATTATCGGTAGGGGTGGAGGTGGCGTTGCTCATCGCGTCGATGGCGCGTTTGGCTTCCTGCAGCCCGATGCCGGCCGTGCGCTCATAATAAAGTTTGACGGCGCGGATTTTGTCGCCCTGCTGCACCAGCAAGCGGATATCCGCCAGATGGTCGGGCGCCTGTTCGAGTTCCTTGATGGCGTTCTGGGTCATCAATATCCCCGCCTGCGTCACCTTCTGGTACATACGCATGGCTTCCTCTTTTTGCCCGGCCTGCAACAACGCCTTGATTTGCTGTAATTCGCTCTCGTTCGGCTGTCTGGTCATTTTTCTCTCGATTCCACGAAGTCACCGCTCAAGTATACAGCCAGGTTCAGCGTGAGTACGGCTGCGCGTACTTTCCGAGGACTTATTCGGCTGCTTCCTGCCGGAATCCCCGGGATGGAAAGCAGCCGCAAGCCTTTTTCAACGTCTGAGCTTGGCGAACGCCGCCGCCATGGCGCCTGCCGGCTCAGGCTGGCGGGCCTGTTGCTGCCGAGCCTTGCTGCTCATCGGAACGCCGCCCATCTTGGGCGACGGAGCCGCATCGTCGGCCAGGCGCATGGTCAGCGCGATGCGCTGGCGCGGCAGGTCGACTTCCAGCACCTTGACCTTGACGATATCGCCGGCCTTGACGACTTCGCGCGGGTCCTTGACGAACTTGTTGGAGAGCGCCGAGATGTGCTCGAGGCCGTCCTGATGCACGCCGATGTCGACGAAGGCGCCAAAGTTGGCAACGTTGGTGACGACGCCTTCGAGGATCATGCCGGGCTGCAGGTCCTTGACGGACTCGACGCCATCCTTGAACACCGCGGTCTTGAATTCCGGGCGCGGGTCGCGGCCGGGCTTTTCGAGTTCCTTGAGAATGTCCTGCACGGTCGGCAGGCCGAACTTCTCGTCGGTGTATTTTGCCGGTTGCAGCGATTTGACGAGCCGGGCGTCGCCGATGACTTCGCCGATGTTTTTCCTGATGTCGGCGAGGATGCGTTCGACGAGCGGATAGGCTTCCGGGTGCACGGACGAGGCGTCGAGCGGGTTGGCGCCGCCGGTGATGCGCAGGAAGCCGGCGGCTTGCTCGAAGGTCTTCTCGCCGAGGCGCGGCACGTCGCGCAGCGCCCGCCGGTCGCTGAAAGCGCCATGCTTGTCCCGGTGGGCAACGATATTGGCGGCGAGCGTGCTGTTGAGACCGGATACGCGCGTCAGCAGCGGCGCCGAGGCGGTGTTGACGTCGACGCCGACGGCGTTGACGCAGTCCTCGACGACGGCGTCGAGCGCCCTGGCGAGCCTGGTCTGGCTGACGTCGTGCTGATACTGGCCAACGCCGATCGATTTTGGGTCGATCTTGACGAGTTCGGCCAGCGGGTCCTGCAGGCGGCGGGCGATGGAAACGGCGCCGCGCAGGCTGACGTCGAGTTCGGGGAATTCGCGCGCGGCGTATTCGGAAGCCGAGTAAACCGAGGCGCCGGCCTCGGAGACGACGATCTTCTTCAGGCGCAGTTCGGGATATTGGCGGATCAGGTCGCCGGCCAGCTTGTCGGTTTCGCGCGAGGCCGTGCCGTTGCCTATGCTGATCAGCTCGACATTGTGGCGGGCGGCGAGGGCAGCCAGCGTGTGCATCGACCCGTCCCAGTCGCGGCGCGGTTCGTGCGGGTAAACGGTGGCGGTGTCGAGCAGCTTGCCGGTGGCATCGACGACAGCGACCTTGACGCCGGTGCGCACGCCGGGGTCGAGGCCCATGGTGGCGCGCTGGCCGGCCGGCGCGGCGAGCAGCAGGTCATGCAGGTTGGTGCCGAAGACGCGGATCGCTTCTTCCTCGGCGCGCTCGCGCAGGGCGTTCATCAGGTCGAGTTCGAGATGCAGGAATATCTTGATGCGCCACGTCCAGCGCACTGTGTCGGCCAGCCATTTGTCGCCCGGGCGGCCCTGGTCGGCGATGCCGAAATGCTTGGCGATGCGGCCTTCGCACGGGTTGGGGCCGGCCGGTTTGTTGGCTTCGTCAAGCTCGGAATCCAAAACCAGCGCGATTTGCAGCACGCCCTCGTTGCGCCCGCGGAAAAGCGCCAGCGCCCGGTGCGAGGGCACGCTGCCGACCGGCTCGGAATAGTCGAAGTAATCGCGGAATTTTGCGCCCTCGGTTTCCTTGCCTTCGACGACGGTCGATTTCACGACGCCATGCTCACTAAGGTAGTCGCGCAGTTTGCCGAGCAGCGCAGCATCTTCGGAGAATTGCTCCATGAGGATCTGGCGTGCGCCGTCGAGCACGGCCTTGACGTCGGCGAAACCGGCATCGGCATTGAGGTATTTTTCGGCCTCGGTTTCCGGCGTCAGCGTCGGGTCGCCGAACAGCGCCCCGGCCAGCGGTGCAATACCCGCTTCGCGGGCGATCTGCGCCTTGGTGCGGCGCTTCGGCTTGTAAGGCAGGTACAGGTCTTCGAGGTTTTGTTTGGTCTCTGCCGCTTCGATTTGGGCGGCAAGTTCCGGCGTCAGCTTGCCTTGCTCGCCGATCGAGGACAGGATGGCGGCGCGGCGCTCTTCCAGTTCGCGTAGGTAGGTCAGGCGTTCATCGAGCGTGCGCAGTTGCGTGTCGTCGAGCCCGCCGGTGACTTCCTTGCGGTAACGGGCGATAAAGGGAACCGTTGCGCCTTCGTCGAGTAGGGCGACGGCGGCCAGAACCTGTTCTTTGCGGGAGCCGATTTCCTCGGCGATTTTCAGGGTGATGCGGGTTTCTGCGGAAAAAGCCATTGATTACGATCAGAGTGATTGGGAAAAGGGCGAACTATGCGCAATCGCCGGGCAAAATTCAAGCGCCCGAATTTTTGGTTTCACGGAATAAATTTAGGAACAAACACTTAGCGGTTATTGACAAACGATCATCATATTGCGCCGCCGGGGCGAATGGAGTTAAATGCCGTATTGCGTTCATTTTGACCGTCGTGGTCGGATCATCTCGGGGGAAAGTTCATGAAAATTGATATCGGTCGTCTGGGGCTGAAAGACGTTGGCGTCGATCCTGAAACATTGTTTACCTTTCCAAAGGGGCTGGCTGGTTTCGAAAACTGCAAGAGTTTCAAGCTGTTCCACGAGGAAGGGCACAGCACGGTTTTCTGGCTGCAGTGCGTCGAGGATACGGACATAATGTTTCCCATCGTCGCGCCTGACCAGATCGATCTCGAATATCAGATCGAGATGTCCGACGAGGATTGTGCGCTGATCGACCTGAAAAGCGATACGGATGCCAGTGTCGTGGTGATCGTTTACCGGGATGCGGCGCAAGGCGGCAAGATTCTGGCGAACACGCATTCGCCGGTGATTCTGAACCTGAAAAACCGCAAAGGGATGCAGAAAATCCTTCAGGATATCCAGCCAACACTGGTGTTCCGCGGCCGCTGATGGCCGTTTGCTTCGAGCTAGTGGACCGGGAGTGCTTCACTTGCGGTCCACTCCTTGGCAAATTGTAGGGCTTGGTTCATGGCCTGTTGCACGGCAGGCGCCGGGAAAATATCCCAGTAACTGGCAAACAGCGGCAATGGCGGCAGTTTTTGCGTGGTATCGAGAATGCCGATCCGGTATTTGGATAGCAGTTGTCCGACTACCGCCTTGGGGAGCGTCGATATGCCGAAGCCGCCTTCCACCAAGCGGACAAGCGCCGAAATCGACGAAATGGCATGCACGTGTTTGTTGGCGGACCCCGAGGCGCGGAACATCTCGGTCAGCGCAGCGTGAGGAAGCGAGCCGCGCTGGAAAGTCATGATGTCGTGTGCAAGAATCTCCTGTAGCGTCAAGGGGCCTAGATCGGCTAATTCCGTCGGGCCGACAAATACCATTTCGAGCGGTTCGAGCGCTTCGTCGACGATGCCGTTGCCGGAAACGGGAGTGGCGGTGAAAACCAGATCCAGCATGCCCTGCCTGAGTTGTTCGCCGAGAACGTGGGTCATTTCGATGGTGAGTTCGAATTCGGTTTGCGGCATGTTTTTCTTCAGATTATCCACCAGCGGGATCAGCCATGTATGCAATACGCTCTCGATGGCTCCCACCCTGAGCGAGAAAGGGTGCTGTTCCGGCGTACCCAGTTCGTTCATCAGCTCGCTCTGCATCGCCAGCAGTTGATCGGCGTATTCCAGGAAGCGTGTTCCCGCATCGGTCAGGCGGAATCCGCTGGCGCGCCGGTCCAGCAGCTGGACGCCGAGTTCTTCCTCCAGCGCGGCGATCCGGTTGGAAACGGCAGACTGGGTGAGATACAGTTTTTTCGCACTGCGGGTTACGCTTTTCAGCCGGGCAACCCAAACGAAAGCTTCAACAAAGCGTAGATTCATTTCCTTTGCCTTGTGATCCAGGTTAGCATCTGAAAAAATAATGCAGGCATCGAAATAATCGATGGAGTAAAAGCGAAATATAGCGCTTGTTCTTCTGCTTGTGGGAATTTGATAATTTCCGGACGAATTGTTTGGGAGAAAACCATGGCAAACGATCAAAAGATCATGCAAGCAAATTTATCCGCGTCGACAAGCGCCTACGAGGCCAGGCAGGCCATCCGCCGCGGTGAATGGCGCCGGCACACCAGCGGGTTGGCGGCGCGCAATGCACAGGGCAACCTGGCAATTCTGCCGGAAGCGCTGGCTTCGGATTTTCTCCGCTTCTGCCAGCGCAATCCCAAGCCATGTCCGCTGCTGGCCGTTTCCGAACCGGGCGATCCCCTGCTGCCGACCTTGGGAAAAGACGTGGACATCCGCACGGACATCCCGCGCTATCGTGTCTGGAAGAAAGGCGTGATGGTCGAGGAGGTGAACGACATCACACCGTTCTGGCGTGCCGATCTCGTCTCCTTCGTGCTTGGCTGTTCCTTTTCCTTCGAGCATGCGCTGATCGAGTCGGGGATCAAGCTACGGCACGTGATGCAGGGAAAAAACGTGGCGATGTACCGCACGAATATCGAAACGGCGCCTGCCGGGCCGTTTCATGGGCCGATGGTGGTGTCGATGCGGCCGATGACGGCGGCCGACGCCATCCGCGCCGTGCAGATTTGCGCCAGGGTGCCTGCCGTTCATGGCGCGCCGGTGCACCTGGGCGATCCGGCCCTGATCGGCATCGCCGACATCAGCAAGCCCGATTTTGGCGATGCCGTCGACATACTGCCGAACGAACTGCCCGTCTTCTGGGCCTGTGGTGTGACGCCTCAGTCGGTGGCCATGGCGGCCATGCCCGAGTTCTGCATCACCCATGCGCCGGGTTACATGCTGATCACCGATGTGCTGAACACCGACTTGGCGTTGGCGTAGCTTTACCCGGTTTCAATGCTTTTGGCATCGATATTCACGGCTGTAACAGTCGTTTGGCGTTATCGATGATTTTGTACTTATATGGAATTCTGATGATTCTTTCCGGAAAGGCCTCGCTGCGGAAAAGACGGAAACGCTGCCATTCGTGAAGATCGGAAGGCGCTGCCAGCCTGCGCGCCAACTTGTTTTCGTGGCTGGGCATAATGCGCCAAGCGCGGTGTTTACCGAATCCGCACGCGATTTTTGAAGCTTGCTGGAAGAAAGGAGGGTATGTTGGATACGTCGCCGGAAAACCCCGTTCCGCGCCTGCTGCCGCTGGGCGATGCAGCGTGGACGGTCGAATTTGGAGCCAGGATCGATCCGGCGCTGCACGCGCGGGTGCTCGGGCTGGCAAGTGCGGTTGAGGAAAGGCGCCAGAGCGCGGGCGGCGGGGATTTTGCCGCCATCGTCGACGTCGTGCCGACTTTCCGTTCCCTGACGGTGCATTTCGATCCGCTGCGTTGCCAGGGCGAGGATCTGGGGGCGGCTCTCGTGCAGTTGGCGCAGACTTCCGGCGCGGTGCGCGCAGAAGGGCGGCGTTGGTGCATTCCCGTTTGCTTCGACGACGATTTCGCGCTCGATCTCGGCGATCTGATGCAGACCCGGAACATGACGCGCGAGGCGGTGATTGGCCTGATGACGCGCACTGAGTTCCAGGTATACATGATCGGCTTCATGCCCGGCTTTCCCTACATGGGCGGCTTGCCAGCCGAGCTGCAGATGCCGCGCCTGGCAACGCCGCGCAAGGCTCTGCCGGAACGCTCGTTCGCCGTTGCGGCGGAAATGTGTGCCGTTTATCCGTGGGAAAGTCCCGGCGGCTGGCGCGTGCTGGGCCGGACTCCCGTGCCGATGTTTTCGATGGCCAATCCCGAGTCGCCGTCGCTGCTCGCTTCGGGCGACCGCGTGCGCTGGCGCGCCATTGACCGCGCCACATACGAGGAGATGGAGGCGGCAGGGAAAACCGGAACGCTGGACATCAACAGCCTGTTAGTACCGGCAGCGGGAGGTCAGCCATGAGCGGATTGATTGAAGTCGTTCATGCCGGATTCGGCAACAGCATTCAGGACAAGGGCCGTTTCGGTTTCCGTCACATGGGTGTGGCCGTTTCCGGTTGCCTCGATCAGATTTTTGCCCGTTGCGCCAATGCGCTGGTCGGCAATGCGCAAAACGAGGCTTGTATCGAAGTGCGCGCCTACGGCCCGACGCTGACGGTGCGGCAGGGGCCGCTGCGCCTGGCGATCGTGGGCCATCTGGTAGCGAGGATTAGCCGGGCCGATGGCGGGGAAGAGGCGTGCCCATCCTGGCAAAGCATCACGCTGAATGTCGGCGACACCCTGGAGAGCGCCGAAGTCAATGGCGGCGTCGCCTATATCGCCGTCAGCGGCGGCATTGCGACACCGGTGCAACTGGGCAGCCGCTCGACCTACCAGCGCGCGCTGATCGGCGGCATTGACGGGCGCCTGCTCATGAATGGTAATTTCCTGCCGTGCGCCGCCGTCGAGGGTGGCGGAGGAGAGCGGCGGGCTCCTGCCTGGCATTACCCTGATGGTCCGGTGCGCGTCATGCTGGGGCCGCAGGAAGGCAATTTCACGTCCGAATCCGTGCACGAGTTCCTGAACGCCAGCTATAAGGTGACTACGCAGATGGATCGCATGGGCATGCGGCTGGAGGGGCCATTGCTGGCGCACGTCGCCAAGGAGGCCGCGGACATCGTGTCGGACGGTATCACGCCGGGCGCGATTCAGGTCCCCGGCAACGGCCTGCCGATCATCCTGCTGGCCGACTGCCAGACGGTTGGCGGTTATCCGAAAATCGCCACGGTGATTTCCGCCGACTTGCCGCGCCTGGCGCAGTTGCGGCCGGAGCAGGTCATTCATTTCCGCGCCGTCAGCGCGGGCGAGGCGCGAGCCGCGCTGCACGAGCAGGAAAACCGCTGGAGAGTCTGGGAAAAGAGCATTGCCGGCGTTGAGATGCCGGATGACGATGACGATATTTACGGTGCTGTCGTATGAGAACAAAGGAGAATGAATATGCCCCAACTGCTTAATCTCAATTCCGACCTCGGGGAGAGTTTCGGCCCATGGAAAATGGGCAGCGACGATGCCATGCTGGCCATCGTGAACTCTGCCAACGTTGCCTGTGCCTATCATGGCGGCGACCCGTCGGTGATGCTGAAAACGGCCGGGCTGGCGCGGGAACACGGCGTCAGCATCGGTGCGCATCCGAGCTTTCCCGATCTGCAGGGCTTTGGCCGGCGGCGCATGGATATTCCGGCGGACGAGCTGGAAGCCATGCTCATCTACCAGATCGGTGCGCTCGACGCCTGCGCGCGGGCACAGGGCCTGCGCGTCACGCACGTCAAGCCGCATGGCGCGTTGAACAACATCGCCTGTGCCGACCGCAAGGTAGCGGACGCGGTGGCCCGCGCCGTGCGCCGCCTCGACCCGACGCTGATTCTGTTGGCGCCCTCCACCTCGCAGATGGTGCTGGCGGGGCAGGAGCAGGGACTGCCGATCGTCGAGGAAGTCTTCGCCGACCGCGCCTACCTCGATGACGGCAATCTGGTGCCGCGCAGTCAGCCGGGAGCCATGGTCCACGGCGCGGAGGCCAGCCTGCAGCACGTCTTGCGCATGGTGCAGGAAAAGGCGTTGATCTCGATCAACGGCAAGCGCATTCCCGCCAACCCGCAGAGCATCTGCGTGCATGGCGACAACGCCGAGGCCGTGGCAACCGCCAAGGCCCTGCGCGAGGGGCTGATGAAAGCGGGATACCAGATGGCGACGATTCCGGAGATTTACGCGGCAGCGAAGTAAGCTTTTTGTGAACGACTGTTGATGAATGGCGGCCGATTACATGGATCGGCCGCTGTTTTTTGCGTTGAAATGACGATGCCGGAAAAATCGAAGTTTCCGTATCCTCGGAAACGGTAGCGGCCGCGGAACCTGTTTTACAGATTTTTTGTCCGAAGGCCATGAAGAAAATCCAGCAGCTTTCTTTCGTCTTGGCGTTTTTGTTGCTTGCATTCATTGCCGGCTGGTCGATTGGCGGGCTGGCGGCAACTGCAGCGCCGATCCATACTGTGGCCGTCGTGGACGATCGGTTCGATCCCCTGCCTGTATAGGGGCTTGCGTCTATTGCGGCGGCAGACAATCTGGTCTGGTTGGTGGGGCGGTCGGACAGCGCCTTAGTTGAAAGGCTGTAGCGGCTTTGTTTCCTGGCTCCGGTCTTCGGCATGCCAAAGATCAATAAAAAGTGAAAGGACGGAACCATGCCAGCAGAATCAGGCCAGACTCGGCGTTATCGCCAGAATCTGCAGGACGAAATCGACAGCGTGGCGCTTTATACGGCCTTATCCCATTCCGAATCGGATCCTGCGCGCAAGGATATTTTTCGCCAGTTGGCCCAGGCGGAAAACGAACACGCCGATTTCTGGCGAAAAAAGCTTCTGGCTGAAGGCGCCAACGATTTTCCGTCGCAACCGGCTCTGAAGGCGCGGCTGCTGATCCTCGCCGCCCGCCGGTTCGGCACGAAATTCGTGCTGCCTACCGTGACCGCCAACGAGTACGCCGATCGCAACAAGTACTTCAATCAGCCCGATGCCAGCGAACTATCCGCCGAGGAATACGGCCATGCTTCCGTACTTGGTGCCGTGGCGAGGCCCGGCGATTTGCCGAGCGGGCGGGACATCGCCAGTTCCGAGCCCTGGCACCGGGGAGGCTCCGGCAATGAGTTGCGGGCAGCTGTTCTGGGTGTCAACGACGGTCTTGTTTCCAATTTTTGTCTCGTTATGGGGGTAGCGGGGGCGGGGGTTTCTTCGTCCATTGTGCTGCTTACCGGTTTGGCCGGGCTGGTTGGAGGAGCGCTGTCAATGGCGCTCGGAGAGTGGTTGTCGGTCACCAATGCCCGCGAACTGGCCAAGGCGCAAATCGGCAAGGAGAGCATGGAGCTGGAGCAGACGCCGGAGGCAGAGAAAAAGGAACTGTCGCTGATTTATCAGGCCAAGGGGATAGAACGCAAACAGGCTTGGCAGATCGCTTCGAAAGTCATGGAAAATCACGACATGGCGTTGGAGACCCTGGCTCGCGAGGAACTGGGGATAGACCCCGCCGAACTTGGCGGCAACCCATGGAGCGCTGCCGGCGTTTCGCTGCTGCTTTTTTCGCTGGGCGCGGCTTGCCCGCTATTGCCGTTTTTCTTCTGGGATGGCGCAACGGCGATCGCCGTCAGCATTCTGTTCGGTCTGCTGGGGCTTGGAGCGACCGGCATGGTCACGGCCTTGTTCAACGGGCGCGGTTTTATCTTTTCCGCTGTTCGTCAGATTCTTTTTGGCGGCGCTGCCGCCGCCATCACCTTTGGTGTAGGCCGGCTGTTTGGAATTTCGGTGGCATGATGCCTGTTTCGGCAGCCTGCAACCAAATTACTGGGCTAGCGGATTGACCGGTTTGCTGCCATAGGGGGCGGTTTTCGGATAGCCGGCAAGATCAAGCAGATTGTCCCAGGAGCCTTTCTCGAATCCGGCGAAAGTCTGCGAACCGACTTTCAGGCCGGGAATGAAAGATTTGTTGCCCATCAGCTTGGCTGCCTCGTCGAATTCTTCCTGGGTTTGCAGCATGCGCTCCGAGAAGGGGATTCCGCGCCCGTTGAGAAAGGTTCGGGCACCGGCGCAAGCATCCGTACAGTCGGCAGTGGTATAGAGGGTTACCGGATACTTTTCGGCGGCCTGTTTTGTAGCGTAGGGCAGTTGTTGCTTGTCTTCAGCCGCTTTTTTCCCTTCCTTCGTTTCGACGTCCTTGGCGGCGCCGGGTGGAGGAGGCTGGTCGGAGAAAACAGTCTTGCCGGTGGCCTTGTCGATCCAACGGTAGGTTGTCTGGGCACTGGCCATCGAGGCCAATGCCAAGGCAGCACATAGCAGGACGAAACGAATGGCGGGCATGGTGGTTTTCTCCGGAAATGTTAGGGTGTATTCTCATTTAGCGGACGGATCCCGTTGTTGCCAAATGCGCCCGAGACAAGGCGCGAGCCGACGCCAATGGTGATTCCATTGGCGAGGCGAGAAACGCCGTATCGGGCGCATTTGGCAACAACCCTAAGGGCAAGTACTGCGCCGGGCGCATCGCTGCGTTGCCGCTCGCTTGCGTGGAATAGCCACGCCGCACTCGCGGCGCCTTGCGCTGCATCCCGGCGCAGTACTTGCGGGACCGTCCGTCAAATGAGAACACACCCTAGGTACTAAACCGGAATCATACCACTGTGCCGGAGCAGCGCATCGACCTGTGGATCGCGGCCGCGGAAGGCGCGGAAATTTTCCAGAGCCGGGCGGGAGCCGCCGGCGGCGATGATCTCATCCAGGAAGCGTCTGCCGACCTCCGGGCTGAACGGATCTCCGGCCTCCTCGAACGCAGCGTAGCAGTCGGCCGAGAGGACTTCGGCCCATTTGTAGCTGTAGTAGCCGGCCGCGTATCCGCCACCGAAAATGTGCGAGAAACTGTTCGGGAAACGGTTCCATTCGGGGGGGAAGACGACGGCGACTTCCCGGCGCACTTCGCCGAGAAGATCGAGTACGTTGCGCGAGCCATGCGGATCGAATTCGCTGTAGAGCCGCATGTCGAACAGGGCGAACTCGATCTGCCGCAGCGTCGCCATGCCGCTCTGGAAGTTACGCGCCGCCAGCATCTTGTCGAACAGTTCACGCGGCAGCGGCTCGCCGGTATCGACATGGCCCGACATGTTTTGCAGGACGCCCCACTCCCAGCAGTAGTTCTCCATGAACTGCGACGGCAGCTCGACGGCGTCCCACTCGACGCCGTGGATGCCTGAAACGCCGAGTTCATCGATGTGTGTGAGCAGGTGGTGCAGACCGTGGCCCGCTTCGTGGAAGAGGGTTTCGACGTCGTGGTGTGCGAAGGTGGCGGGTTTGCCGCCGACCGGGCGCGGAAAGTTGCAGTTCAGATAGGCGACGGGCGTCTGGATGCCAGCCGCCAAGCGCCGCCGCGTGATGGCTTCGTCCATCCAGGCGCCACCGCGCTTGGTTTCACGCGCGTAGGGATCGAGATAGAACTGGCCGACGAGCTCCCCGCTGTTTTTCTCGATGCGGAAGAAACGCACGTCCTCGTGCCAGACCGGGGCCGTATCGGGTTTGATATGCACGCCGTAAAGCGATTCGACGACGTGGAACAGTCCTGCCAGCACCTTGGGTTCGGTGAAATACTGTTTTACCTCCTGCTCGGAAAAAGCGTAACGCGCCTGCCGCAGCTTTTCGGCGGCGTATCCCATGTCCCAGGCCTCGAGCGTTTCGAGCCCCAGCTCCTTGCGCGCGAAATCGCGCAACTCGGCGATATCCTTTTCGGCGAACGGCTTGGCTTTGTGCGCCAGGTCGAGCAGGAATGCCAGCACTTGTTCGACGGATTCGGCCATCTTGGGGACCAGCGATACTTCGGCGAAATGGCGGTAACCGAGCATTTGCGCTTCTTCCTGCCGCAATTCGAGGAGTCGTTTGATGATCGGCGTGTTGTCGAGTTCGGCCGGGCCGAACTCGGAGGCGCGGGTTGCCGAAGCGCGGTAGAGGGCGGAACGCAGGCGGCGGCTATCGGCGAACTGCAGCACGGGCAGGTAGGATGGCATGTGCAGCGTGAACTTCCAGCCGGCCTGACCGTCTTTTTCGGCGGCTTCGCGGGCGGCCTGGATGACGTCGGTCGGCAGGCCGGAAAGCTCGCTCTCGTCGGTAACGCTCTCGGTAAAGGCGTTGGTCGCATCGAGCAGGTTTTCGGAGAATTTCGCGGCAAGCGAAGCCAGTTCTTCCTGGATGGCCTGGAAGCGCGGTTTCTTGTCTTCCGGCAGCTCCGCGCCGGAGAGGCGGAAATCGCGCACTTCGTTATCGATGATCTTGCGCCGTGCTGCGGAGAGCTTCGCGTAATCCGCGCCTTCGCGGATGGCCTTGTACTTGTGGAACAGCGCCAGATTCTGCCCGAGTTCGGCATAAAAGCGGCTGACTTCCGGCAGCATCCCGTTATAGGCTTCGCGCCACTCGGGAATGTCGTTGACCGAGTGCAGATGGCCGACGATGCCCCAGGCGCGTGATAGCTGCTCGATGCCGTCGGTCAGCGGCCCGGCAAAATTCTCCCAACTGGCCGGGTTCGGGTCGCCGCCCAGCCGGCCGACCAGGGCGCGGTTCTCTTCAAGCAACCGGCGGATGGCGGGCTGAACGTGTTCGGGGAGAATGGCGTCGAAGCGGGGCAGGCCGGAAAAATCGAGCAGGGGATTGCTTTCAGTCATTTTTAGTTATTCCAGAAATGAAACGGGCGGCCGCAGCCGCCCGGGAGATAGTCATTGTTTGGCGATACAGCGCAAGCCGAGGGCGCTTCTCAATCGACCAGCTTGCGGCCGGTAAGTTGCTCGTAGGCTTCGATATATTTGGCGCTGGTGCGGGAAATGACGTCGGCCGGCAGCGGCGGGGCGGGCGGTTTTTTGCCCCAGCCCAGGCTTTCCAGGTGGTCGCGCACGTATTGCTTGTCGTATGACGGCGGATTTTTGCCGACTTCGTAGGCGTTCATCGGCCAGAAGCGCGAGGAATCGGGTGTTAGCGCTTCGTCGATGAGGTGCAGCACGCCTTTGGCGTCGACACCGAATTCGAACTTGGTGTCGGCGATGATGATGCCTTTCGTCAGCGCGTAATCGGCGGCGGCCGAGTAGAGCGCGATGGCGGCATCGCGCGCTTCCGCTGCGATCTGCGCGCCGTCCTTGCCGGTGCCTTTCAGCGTTTCGGCCAGCGCCTTGCCGCAGTTTATCTGCGCCTGCTCGAAGGAGATGTTTTCGTCATGTTCGCCCTGTTCGGCCTTGGTGGCCGGCGTGAAGATGGGGGCAGGCAGTTTGGCGGCGAGTTGGAGCCCGGCGGGCAGCTTGATGCCGCAGACGGCACCGGTCTGCTGGTAATCCTTCCAGCCGGAACCGATCAGGTAGCCGCGCACGACAGCCTCGATGGGCAGCGGCTTCAGACGCTTGACGACGAGGCCGCGCCCCTTGACCTGCTCGCGCTCGTCGGCGGCGACCACGCTTTCCGGATCGATGCCGGTGAGCTGGTTGGGCAGGATGTGGCCGAGCTTGTCGAACCAGAAATTGGCGAGTTGCGTGAGTACGGTGCCCTTGGCCGGAATGGGATCGGGCAGAACCACGTCGAACGCCGAAAGGCGGTCGCTGGTGACGATTAGCAGCTTGTCCTCGTCGACGGCGTAGATATCGCGAACCTTGCCGCGACCGAGCAGGGGAAGGCTTTTGATGGACGATTCGTACAGGGCTTGAGTCATGATTCCGATCCGTGGAATGGTTAGCGAAAGCGATAAATTATAAGCGAAGTTCCGCCATGCGTATCCGTGCTTCATGCGGTGCGGCGTTGATTCCGTCCGGCAACATGCGGGCTTTTATGGCGTGATCCGTCAATGACTTATGGAAGGGGGCACCCGGTGGCCTGTCTTCGCAGTATCGCAAGGAAGCGCAGGCCGGTGCCGGGCGATCAGTTGCCGAAGTATTTGCGGTAGATCTTGTCGTAGGTTCCGTCGGCCTTGATGGCAGCCAGCCCCTTGTTGATCTTAGCGACCAGTTCCTTGTCGTCCTTTCTCACCGCGAAGCCATAGTATTCCTTGACGAAGCCGGGGTCTTCGAGCGTCTTCAACTTGGCGCTCTTGTTGTTGGCGATGAAGTTCGCCACCACGCCGTTGTCGGCCACCACCGCGTCGACGCCGCCGGAGAGCAGTTCCTGCAGGGCCAGCGGGATGGAATCGAAGCGCTTGATGTTGGGGTTGGACTTGCCCAGCAGCTTTTGCACTACTTCGTCGCCGGTGGCGCCGGTCTGCACGCCCACTTTTCTTTCCTTCAGGTCGGCGAAGCCCTTGATCGGGCTGGCTTCGTCCACGCCGATCAGCTGCCTGGCTTCAAAATACGGATCGGAGAATTCCATGGTCTGGCGGCGCGCTTCGGTGATGGTCACGGCCGAGGCGATGATGTCGCTGTCGCCGGAGGCCAGGGTGGCGAAGATGCCTTCCCACGGCGTGTCGCGGAAGCGAACCTCAAAACCGCCCCTGGCTGCGATGGCTGTGAGAATGTCAATGTCGAAACCGACGGCCTTCTGTTCCTTGCTCAGCGATTCGAAGGGCGGGAAGGCCGCATTGGTGGCGGCCTGGTAGACTTTTTCGGCCGACTGGGCGCCGGCAGCGAGGGCAAGGCCGAGCGCGGCCGCAAAAAGGTGGTTCATGAAACGCATTGCTTCTCTCCTTGGGAACAAACTATCGGTGAATCGTCAATGATCAGCACGGCCGGCTTTTCTCGCCGATGCGCACGATGGTCATGGTGTTGGTGCCGCCGGCCATGCCCATCTGGTCGCCGTAGGTGAGTACGATGAGATCGCCTTTCGTGACGACACCGGCTTCGAGGAGGCATCGTTCGGCGTTCTGGCGCAGGACGTCGCGATCGTTGTTCATATCGGTCATCAACAATGGGGATATTTCGCGGAACAGCGTCATGCGCGTTTGCGCTGTCGGTTCTTCGGTCAGCGCGAAGATCGGGATGCCGCAGTTCAGCCGGCTCATCCACAGGGCGGTCGAACCGGTGGTGGTAAGTACGGCGACAGCCTTGACGCTCAAATGGTAAGCGGCAAACATCGCAGCCATGGCAATCGATTGATCGATGCGGGTGAATGAGCGGTCGAGAAAGCCGCGCCGGTCGAGGGAGACCGGCAGGGATTTTTCCGCTTCCTGGCAGATGCGCGCCATGGCTTCGACGGTTTCGACCGGATATTCGCCGGCAGCGGTTTCGCCGGACAGCATGACGGCGTCGGTGCCGTCGAGCACGGCGTTGGCGACGTCGGAAACCTCGGCGCGCGTCGGCGTCGGGGAATGCGTCATGGATTCCATCATCTGCGTGGCGGTAATGGCCAGCTTGTTCTTCTCGCGGGCGCGCCGGATCATCTGTTTTTGCAGCGCAGGAACAGCGGCGTCGCCGACTTCCACTGCCAGGTCGCCGCGCGCCACCATCAGACCGTCGGAGGCGTCAAGGATTTCATCCAGCGCGGCCACGGCTTCGACCCGCTCGATCTTGGCGATGGTCAGCGCCCGGCCGCCCGTGGCCACCATCAGCTGGCGAGCCATGTACATGTCCGAGGCGCTCTTGGGGAAGGAGACGGCCAGAAAGTCTGCGCCGATTTTCGCCGCCGTCCTGATGTCGTCCATGTCCTTGGCGGTGAGCGGGGGCGCCGAGAGGCCGCCGCCCTGGCGGTTGATGCCCTTGTTGTTGGACAGCGGTCCGCCCTGGCGCACAACGGTGAAAATTTCGTTGCCGACCACCTTCTCCACTTCAAGGACGATGCGCCCATCGTCGAGCAGCAGCACGCAACCGCGGTTGACGTCGCGCGGCAGATCCTTGTAATCGAGCCCGACGCGTTCCTGGTTGCCGAGTTCGCACTGTGCATCGAGGATCAGGTGGTCGCCGATTTCCAGATGGATCCTGCCTTCGGCGAATTTGCCGATGCGGATCTTCGGTCCTTGCAGGTCGGCGAGGATGCCGATCGGCCGGCCAACCTTGGCGGCAATCCGGCGTACGTCGGCAGCAAGCTGGATATGGTCTTCCGTCTTGCCATGCGAGAAGTTCAGCCGTACGACATCGACGCCGGCGCGGATCAGTGTTTCGAGAATTATCGGGTCGCTGGAGGAGGGTCCCAGGGTAGCAACGATTTTGGTGTGACGGGCCATAGTGTAACTGTCTTTCTTTATCAATTGGCGGATGATTCGACCGCTGGGATTCGGGTCCTTCGCGGCGGGAAAACGACTTCGCCGGCACAGGAGGATTATCCTGTCCGGGGTTCAATACGGAAATATACCCGCATTAACAAAACCCCGGTGTTTTTGCCTTGATCTGGCAGCACCGGGGTCTTGGTTTTCGGCCATCCTGCAGCGCAGGATGGCCAAAGCTGGAGCATTGATGCATTGATTGATGCTGCCACCTTTAACGCAGGGTGGAAATGAAGGTGGCGGCGATGATTGCGCTGGTGATGACGCCGCTGATGTTGGCGCCCAGGGCCTGCGGCAGGATGACGGCTTCCGGATTGGCATCCATGGCGATCTTCTGCACGACCTTGGCCGTGGTCGGCACGCAACTGACGCCGGCGACGCCGATCATCGGGTTGAACTTCTTGCCGGTGGCGAAATACATGACGTAACCGCCGAGAATGCCTCCAAGCGCCGATATCAGCAGGGCCAGCATGCCGAGCAGCAGCAGCTTGAGCACTGTTTCGTCGAGCAGCGTGTTGGCCTCGCAGAGTACGCCCAGCGTCAACCCGAGGAAGAAGGTCGCGCCATAGAGGAGTGACTCGCTGATCAGGGTGGTGAAGTTGTCCAGACCGCTCTCGCGTACGGATACGCCGATGAACAGCGAGAAAAACAGCGGCGCGGCCACCGGGAAGAGCAGGCACAGCAGGGTGCAGGTCACCACGGCAAAGACAAGTTTTTGCGAACGGCTTATGTTTGGGCCGCGGTCGTTGGCCATATTGATGCCGCGAAGCTTTTCCGGGATCAGCCACTTGATCAGGTAGGGATAGCCGCCATAGCACAATCCGAGATACAGGTAGCCCACGACGGTGATCGGCACGAACAGATTCTTGGCGAGGACCAGTGAGGTAAACAACACCATTGGACCATCGGCACCACCGATGGTGGCGACCGAAGCGGCTTCATTCGGGTTCAATCCCAGGGCGACGGCGAGCGGGAACACGACGAACGTGCCGAGTTCGGCAAACAGGGCGATGATCATGCTCTGGAACGGACGCGCCATGATGTAGCCGACGTCCAGAAGGACGCCGATGCCCATGAAGACGAGACAGGCGATCAGGCCGTTGCTGAACGTCAGCGTGTAAACCGGCTGCAGCCAGTTGATTTGCAAAATGTTGACGAGATCCGAGGGATCGGACATCAGCGGATCGACGAACAGCGTGCCCATCTTTCCGGCTTCCATGAACATCACACCGGCGTTGATTGCCGACATGCCGAGTCCCATCGGGATCATCAACAAGGGTTCCAGCACGTTCTTCGAACCCAGGTAAATCAGGACAAAACCGAGCAGCATCAAACAGATGCGCCCAATCATGATTTTCGGTTCGGAGGCGGCAAGCGTAGCGATCCCCTGGAAGAGATCGAGAAAACTTAGGTTATCCATACAATTTTGCCCATTATGACCATTACTGAAAGAGATAGTGACATGGCGACTTCGCCTCGCTGCTGTCTGCGGCTCGCCTTCGCGCTTCCCGCCCTTCCGAACGGCTGTGCGGGAGTGGCGCTCATGTCCCCGTAATTAACGATTTTTCGTGATCGTTAGCAAAAAGCTTTCAGGAAATGGTCAGCACGGCCTGTCCCGCCGAAACGGCATCGCCGACGGCGGAGTGGATTTTGCTCACTTTACCGGAGCAGGTAGCGATGAGTGGAACTTTCATTTTCATGGCTTCCAGTTCGGCGACTTTTTCCCCCTCCGTGACGCTTTGCCCTTCCTTGGCCAAAATGGCGGTAATCACGCCGCCCATCTGCGCGCACTGGTCGCCCGAGCCGGCCGGGGCTGCTGGTGCCGGAGTATATGCAGTGGCGGGGGCCGAAACCGTCGAAGCAGCGGGGGTCATCAACGGTGTGCCGAGGTAGTTCGGCATCATGGAAGCGCCGACTGAAAGCTCGTCGACGGTGACGTCATATTCCTTGCCATTGACGGTGATTTTGAAAAATCTTTGCATGATGAAATTCCTTATCCCTAATATATGTTTAACGTTTTGGCTGATGCGAGTGCAACTGGCTGCGTCCCTCAAGTACCCAGGAGCGGCTGCTCTCAGCAATGTGCAGAATACGGTGCGGTCCAGTGATCGCCGCCACTGCCACCGAAATGGCGGCAACGACTTCTTCGGGGACGCCCTGGATGCTTGCAGGCGGAGCGCTGCTGGCCGGCGGGGATGCCGGCGCTGCTGCTGCGGCCGCCTTTCTGTGGGCCTGCTCGACGCGGCTCGTGACGATAACCATGACCTTGATGAGGACGGCGACGAGCATTGAGATGCAGATGGCGATTCCGTAGTTCTGGAATGATTTGGCGATGGCAAAGCCAAGCATGTTGTCCATGTCTGTCTCCGCCAATCAGA
Source organism: Propionivibrio sp. (assembly GCA_031547245.1). Taxonomy (GTDB): domain Bacteria; phylum Pseudomonadota; class Gammaproteobacteria; order Burkholderiales; family Rhodocyclaceae; genus Propionivibrio. The sequence goes on along the minus strand of JAVBSG010000088.1, from coordinate 47,543 downwards.
CCGGCATGTTGCCGTGCTTCTTGCCCGGCCGCTGCTCGCGCTTGTTGAGCAGTTTGCGCAGGGCCAGCGCCACGGTTGCACGCGTATCGCATGGTTCGATGACATCACTGATGTAGAAATTCGCCGCCGCTTCGTAGGGCGAGGCAAACTCGTCGCGATAGGCCTGCGTCAGTTCACTGGCCTTGGCCGCAGGATCTTCGGCCTTCTCGAGTTCCTTGCGGTACAGCAGCTTGACGGCTGCTTCGGCGCCCATGACGGCGATCTCGGCGGTTGGCCAGGCGAAGACCGTGTCGGCGCCGAGTTCCTGGCTGCACATGGCCAGATAGGAACCGCCATAGGATTTGCGCAGGATGACGGTGATTTTCGGCGTGGTGCAGGATGCGTAGGCGTACAGCATTTTAGCGCCATGGCGGATGATGCCGCCGCGTTCCTGCTCGATACCCGGCAGGAAGCCTGGGACGTCGACCAGCGTGACGAGCGGTATGTTGAAAACGTTGCAGGTGCGGATGAAACGCGAAATCTTGTCCGAGGCATCGATGTCCAGCGCGCCGGCCATGACCATCGGCTGGTTGGCGACGACGCCGACGACCACCCCGGCGATCCGGGCGAATCCGACGATGGCGTTGCGGGCGAAATTCTTGTGGACTTCAAGGATTTCCCCATTGTCTACGAGGCGGCGGATGACAGCCATCGTGTCCAGCGGCTCCGACGGGGTGGACGGAATCAGGTCGTTGATTGCCATGTCGGGGTCGTTGCTGATCGGCATCGACAGGTTGTGTGGCGGATCTTCCGTGTTGTTGGACGGCAGATAGCTCAGCAACTGCTTGGCGATGGCGACGGCATGCTGGTCGTCTTCGGCCAGAAAGTGCGCATTGCCGCTGACCGAAGCATGCATTTCGGCGCCGCCGATTTCAGCCATGGTGGTGGCGCGCCCTGTGACGGCCTTGATGACTTCCGGTCCCGTCAGGAACATGTGCGAGTTCTTGCGCGTCATGATGACGAAGTCCATCAACGCAGGCGAATAGGCTGCGCCGCCGGCGCAGGGGCCGCAAATGATTGCGATCTGCGGCACGACGCCGGTGAGCAGGACGTTGGCGTAAAAAACGTCGCCATAGCCCGAGAGGGCATCTACGCCCTCCTGTATCCGGGCACCGCCGGAATCCTTGAAGGCGATCAGAGGAATGCCGGTCTTCAGCGCGTAGCGCATGGTGCGCGTGATTTTCCGCGCCTGCATCTTGCCGAGCGTCCCGGCCAGAACGCTAAAGTCCTGGCAGAAAGCGGCCACCTGCTGATGGCCGATGTATCCCGTGCCGGTAATGACGCCGTCGGCAGGCAGCTCCCGTTTTGCCATGCCGAAATGCACCGCATGATGTTTGGCGTGCATTCCGGTTTCCTGAAATGTTCCGGCATCGAACAGGGTGCCGATGCGCTCGCGCGCCGACAGCAATCCCTTGGCATGCAGGGCTTCAAGCTTTTCAGGTGGGATGTGATCGACTATCTGTTCGCGCTTTTGGCGCAGTGTTTCAATGAGTTCCGATTTTATAGGCATGGTTTCTTTTTTGAATCGATAAATGAAAAAAAAGCGTCCGCATTATGCAGGCAGACGGCCTCCCGACACGTACGACCTGACTACACATGCAACAAAGAATCAATCAGGGCGGTGGCCGAAGAAATCGGCCACCGCCGGGAGATCAATTCTGGAAACGTGATTCGAGGATGTCGACGGCCGGTAGGCGTTTGCCTTCGAGGAACTCCAGGAAGGCACCGCCGGCTGTTGAGATGTAGCCGACCTTGTCTTCGATCTTGAACACGTTGATGGCCGAGACCGTATCGCCGCCGCCTGCCAGGGTGAATGCTTTCGAGTTGGCGATGGCCTTGGCCAGTTCCTTGGTGCCGTTGGCGAAGGCGTCCATTTCGAACACACCGACCGGGCCGTTCCAGACCACCGTGCCGGCCTTGGCGATGATGTCGGCGAGCGCCTTGGCGGACTGCGGGCCGATGTCGAGGATCATGTCGTCGTCGGCAACGTCGTCGATGCTCTTGACGGTAGCCGGCGCCGTGGCGGAAAACTCCTTGGCGCAGACGACGTCCGTGGGCAGCGGCACGTTGACCTTGGCCATGACGGACCTGGCTTGGTCGACAAGGTCCTTTTCGGCCAGCGACTTGCCGATATTCTTGCCGGAGGCCAGCAGGAAGGTATTGGCGATGCCGCCGCCGACGACCAGTTGGTCGACTTTCGCGGAAAGGCTTTCCAGGACGGTCAGCTTGGTGGACACCTTGGAGCCGCCAACGATGGCCACCATCGGGCGGGCGGGGTGCGCCAGCGCCTTGGTCAGCGCTTCGAGTTCGGAAGCCACACAGGGGCCAGCGCAGGCGACCTTGGCGTATTTACCCATGCCGTAGGTGGTGGCTTCGGCGCGGTGCGCGGTGCCGAAGGCGTCCATTACCCACACATCGCAGAGGGCGGCCATCTTTTGCGAAAGTTCGTCGCTGCACTTCTTTTCACCCTTGTTGCAGCGGCTGTTTTCGAGCATGACTACTTCGCCGGGCTTGACGTCGAAACCGCCGTCGACCCAGTTCTGGACCAGGCGGACTTCCTTGCCCAGCAGTTCGGACATGTGCTTGGCAACCGGGGCCAGTGAATCTTTCGGCTTGAATTCGCCCTCGGTCGGCCGGCCGAGGTGGGAGGTGACCATTACGGCCGCGCCCTTGGAAAGGGCATACTTGATGCCGGAAAGCGCAGCGCGGATGCGGGTGTCGTCGGTGATGGCCAGGTTATCGTCCTGCGGGACGTTCAGGTCGGCGCGGATGAAGACACGCTTGCCGGCGACATCGAGATCGGTAAGACGTTTGAAGGTCATGGAAATACTCTCGTTTCGATTCGGGAACAGGGAAAACAAAAAGGGCACGATTTATCGATCGTGCCCTTTTCGTCTAGTCGTTACTTCTTGGACATGACACGGACCATCTCCAGAACCTTGTTGGAGTAGCCCCATTCGTTGTCGTACCAGGCAACCAGCTTGACGAAGGTCGGATCGAGCGCGATGCCGGCGTCGGCATCGAACACCGAGGTCTGCGCTTCACCGCGGAAATCGGTCGAGACGACCTTGTCGGTCGTATAGCCGAGCACGCCCTTCATCGGGCCTTCGGCGGCAGCCTTGACGGCAGCCTTGATCTCGTCATAGGAGGCAGCCTTGTTCAGTTCGACGGTCAGGTCGACGACGGAGACGTCGGAAGTCGGCACGCGGAAGGCCATGCCGGTGAGCTTCTTGTTCAGCTCGGGGATGACCTTGCCGACGGCCTTGGCGGCGCCGGTCGAGGACGGAATGATGTTTTCGAGAATGCCGCGACCGCCGCGCCAATCCTTGTTCGACGGGCCGTCAACCGTCTTCTGCGTTGCCGTGGCGGCGTGCACCGTCGTCATCAGGCCGCGCTTGATGCCGAAGGAGTCATTGATGACCTTGGCCAGCGGCGCCAGACAGTTGGTGGTGCAGGAAGCGTTCGAGATGATGGTCTCGCCGGCGTAGGCCTTGTCATTCACGCCGTAAACGAACATCGGGGTGTCATCCTTCGAGGGGGCGGACTGAATGACTTTCTTGGCGCCCGCATCGATGTGCTTCTGGCAGGTTTCTTTGGTGAGGAAAAGGCCGGTGGATTCGACGACGATGTCGGCGCCGACTTCGTTCCACTTGAGGGCTGCAGGGTCCTTTTCGGCAGTCAGGCGGATTTTCTTGCCATTGACGATCAGCGTATTGCCCTCGACGGCGACAGTGCCTTTGAAGCGCCCATGAACGGAATCGTACGTCAGCATGTATGCAAGATAATCCGGCTCTAGCAGGTCGTTGATGCCAACAATCTCGATGTCGCTGAAATTCTGCACGGCAGCGCGGAAAACCATGCGGCCAATACGACCAAAACCATTGATGCCTACTTTAATAGTCATGATTCACTTTCCTTGTTAAAAAAACCGGATGGCAAAACGGGTGATAATGCTTTTGGCATAAATTCTGTTGCTGGCGTCAGACGATCCATGGGGCTCGGATAATAAAAATCATCGCGTTGGCAGGTCCTGGCAGTAGCGTAAACCACGGAAGTCAGACATCTCCGATCACAGGGGGCTTCGGATCACCACATTTCGGGAGCATCATTATCCGCCAACTCCGGATTTATTTCCAGTCCATGAGTCGACTTAGAATATTTCCAATCAGAAAGAATATTCCTGGAAAGAGGGGCAACGGCCTGGGCGGGCAAGGTTTTGCGCCGGCGCCGCGGCAGATGCCTGCCTCTTTGCGATGCCGGCGCAAAAATTTTGTGATTCAAGAGTCGCGTGAATAGGGCTGTTCGGCATAGAATAAGATCAGAGTACGCGGTTTATCGAGAGGTTTGACGAATACCCCGAGAGTTGCAAGAAAGATGGAGGATGCAAAATGACGATTACGGCTTCTCAGGCATGGGCTGACCTTTGCGCCCACCGCCATCAGCTTGGTACGGCGCACTTACGGGATCTGTTCGCAGGCGATCCGGGGCGGGTTGCTTCGCTCAGCCTGCCTTTCGATGGAATCCTTTACGATTTTTCCAAACAGCGCCTGACCCGGGAAACGATCGGCCTGCTGCTCAAGCTAGCCGAGCAGGCCGGCGTGTCCGAGCGGATAGACCGCATGTTTGCCGGGGACAAGATCAATGCCAGCGAGGGGCGTGCCGTTCTGCATACGGCCTTGCGGCGCTCTTCTTCGCCGTTCCCCGGCAAAGAGTGCGACGTGATGCCCGAAGTTCTGGGAACACGGAAAAGGATGACCGAGTTCTCCGAACTGTTGCGTGCGGGGAAATGCCTTGGGCATAACGGCATGGCCATCCGCGACGTGGTGAATATCGGCATCGGCGGTTCCGACCTGGGACCGAAAATGATGAACCAGGTGCTACGCTCGATCAGCCATCCGGCGCTCGGCGTGCATTACGTGTCGAACCTGGACGGCGCCCAACTCGCGCCGCTTCTGCAGTCGCTCGATCCACGGACGACGCTGTTCATCATCGTCAGCAAAACCTTCACGACGCAGGAAACGCGGCTCAATGCCGAGACGGCGCGCAACTGGCTCAGGTCGAATCTCGGCGAGCAGGTGAACCTGGCCAACCATTTCGCCGCCGTTTCCAGCAAACCCGAGCGCGCCGTCGAGTTCGGCGTAAACAAGGATCGTGTTTTCCCGATCTGGGATTGGGTTGGCGGGCGCTATTCGCTATGGTCGGCCGTTGGCCTGGCATTGATGATCGCCATCGGCCCGCATGCGTTTGGTGAAATGCTGCGCGGCGCGGAACGCATGGACGAACATTTCCGTTCGACGCCTTTCGAGCGGAACCTGCCGGTCATCATGGCGCTCATCGGCATCTGGAACAGTAATTTCCTGGGCGCCGAAACGAATGCCGTGTTGCCTTACAACGAGTCGCTCAAATACCTGCCGTCTTTCCTGCAGCAACTCGAAATGGAAAGCAACGGCAAATCGGTGAGCATTGCCGGCGAGGCCATGGACTGCTCGACCTGCCCCATCGTCTGGGGCGAATTGGGCAACAATGGGCAGCATGCCTTTTTCCAACTGCTGCATCAGGGCGGGCGGCTGGTGCCCTGCGATTTCATCGCTTCGACGCGTTCCGACTATCCGCTGCCGGGGCACCAGGAGGCGCTGCTTTCGAACTGCTTTGCGCAGAGTGCGGCGCTGGCGTTCGGAAAGACGGAGAGCGAGGTGCGCGAGAGCATGGAAAAAGAGTCCGTGCCGCCGGAGGAAATCGCCGATCTGCTGCCGCACCGCGTTTTCGCGGGGAATCAGCCGTCGTCGACACTGCTGTTGAAGAGCCTCGATCCGGCGACGCTGGGGGCGCTGGTAGCGCTTTACGAACACAAAGTGTTTGTGCAGGGGAGCATCTGGGGCGTCAATTCGTTCGACCAATGGGGCGTGGAACTCGGCAAGGCGATGGCCAGCCGCATTCTTCCGGCAATCAACGATCCGGCGCTGGCGTCGGCCTTCGATTCTTCGACGCAGGGGCTGCTGGCCTATTATCGCAAACACGCTTAATGATCACGTAATAATACCGGACGGTTTTGGTAACGCTGAAGGGGAAAGAAATGAAAATCATCACGCATCCCACGACACCTTTCCCGGGCCAAAAACCCGGGACTTCGGGCCTGCGCAAAAAGGTCGAGGTGTTCAGCCAGCCCGGCTATCTGGAGAATTTCGTCCAATCGATTTTCGACACGCTTTCGGGGCAGCAGGGAAAAACGCTGGTGCTCGGGGGCGATGGCCGCTATTTCAACGATACGGCGATACAGAGGATTCTGCGCATGGCGGCGGCGGCGGGTTTCGGCCGCGTGCTCGTCGGGCAGAAGGGTATTCTCTCGACGCCAGCGGCGAGCGCAGTCATTCGCAAACATGCGGCTTTCGGCGGCATCATCCTCTCTGCAAGCCATAATTCCGGCGGTCCGGAAGGCGACTTTGGCATCAAATACAACCTGGGCAACGGCGGTCCGGCCAATGAAACCTTTACCGAGGCCGTATACCAGCGCAGCCAGACCATCACCGCGTACCATTATGTCGACGCCAAAGACGTCGATCTCGGCAGCCTCGGCGAAACGAAGATCGGCGACATGACTGTGCAAGTGATCGATCCCGTCGTTGATTATGCCGAGCTCCTCGAGTCGCTGTTCGATTTCGAGAAAATCTCCAACCTGCTGATGCGCCCGGAATTTCGCATGCGTTTCGACGCGATGCATGCCGTGACCGGGCCTTATGCCAAGGAGATTCTGGAAAGGCGCTTGGGCGCACCCGCAGGGACGGTCGTCAATGGCGTTCCGCTGCCCGATTTCGGCGGCGGCCATCCGGATCCGAACCCGGTCTATGCGGCCGATCTGGTTGCGGCGCTGGCCGATCCCCGGTCGGGATTGTCTTTCGGTGCGGCTTCGGACGGCGACGGCGACCGCAACATGATCGTCGGCCGCGATTTCATCGTCAGCCCGAGCGACAGCCTGGCGGTCATTGCCGCCAATTACATGCATGTGCCGGCGTATGCCAATGGGCTGGCGGGCGTGGCGCGTTCGATGCCTACCAGCTGCGCCGTCGACAGGGTCGCGGAAGCACTGGGGATTTCCTGCTTCGAGACGCCGACCGGGTGGAAATTCTTTGGCACTCTGCTGGATGCGGGCAAGGTCACCCTGTGCGGTGAGGAAAGCGCCGGCACGGGGTCGAATCACGTGCGTGAGAAGGACGGCCTCTGGGCCGTGCTCTACTGGTTGAACATCCTGGCGGCGCGCAACGAACCGGTGGCCGAGATCGTCCGCGGGCATTGGAAGCTCTTTGGCCGGAACGTCTATTCGCGGCACGATTACGAAGGCATTGAAACCGCGAGAGCAGAGAAGCTGTTTGCCGGGTTGCGGCAGAAGCTGCCGGAATTGGCCGGGAAAGAGTATGCCGGGCTCAAGATTCGTGCCGCCGATGATTTTTCGTACGTCGATCCGATCGACAAGTCGCGTAGCGAAAAACAGGGAGTGCGGATTCTGCTGGAGGGGGACTCGCGCGTAGTCTTCCGTCTGTCGGGAACGGGCACAGAAGGCGCGACGCTGCGCGTGTATCTGGAACGCTACGTCGCGGATTCGACACAACATGAGGTTCCCACGCAGTTGGCGTTGGCGCCTCTTGTGAAACTGGCAGGAGAACTTGCCGGAATAGAGGAAATCACGGGAAGGAAATCTCCGGATGTGATTAGCTGACCGGATATGCCTGTGTAGCTTCGGCGAGAGCGGTAATCGATTTGAAAAAGGAGGAGTCCAAATGATAGAAAGAAGAACTTTTCAATTGCCGGGCCGTGCTGTGGCGCTGGTTCTGGCAGGTGGTCGCGGCAGCCGCTTGTATGAACTGACCGACCGGCGCGCGAAGCCTGCGGTTTATTTCGGCGGTAAATACCGCATCGTGGATTTCGCCATGTCCAACTGCGTCAACTCGGGCATCCGCCGCGTTGGGGTCGTGACCCAGTACAAATCGCACAGTTTACTGCGCCATATCCAGCGTGGCTGGGGCTTCCTGCGCGGGGAGAACAACGAGTTTGTCGACCTGCTGCCGGCGCAGCAGCGCGTCGACGAGGAATCCTGGTACCGTGGAACGGCGGATGCCGTCTACCAGAATATCGACATCATCGAAACCTACCGGCCGTCGCCGCAGTACGTGGTGATTCTGGCGGGCGACCACGTGTACAAGATGAATTACGCGGCCATGCTGGTGGATCATGTCGAGAGCGGCGCAGAATGCACCGTCGCCTGTATCGAGGTGCCGCGCATGGAGGCGACGGGATTCGGCGTCATGGCGGTCGACGAGAGCGGCCGGGTTACCGACTTCGTGGAAAAACCAGCCAACCCGCCTGCCATGCCGGGGAAACCCGATAAGGCGCTGTGCAGCATGGGAATCTACGTTTTCAATGCCCAGTATTTATACAGCGAATTGGCGCGTGATATTACCGACCAGACCTCCAGCCACGATTTCGGCAAGGACATCATTCCCCAGGCGGTGCGGAACGGCTGCGCCTATGCCCATTCGTTCGACAGAAGCTGCGTGCAGGCTCCGGAGGAAGAGGAGGGCAAAGAGAATTACTGGCGTGATGCCGGAACGGTCGACGCCTACTGGGAAGCCAATATCGACCTGACGGCGACCAGTCCGGCCTTGAACCTCTATGACAGGAACTGGCCGGTATGGACTTACCAGCAACAGCTGCCGCCGGCGAAATTCGTGCATAACCAGATAGACCGGCACGGTATCGCTCTTGAGTCCACCGTATCGGGCGGCTGCATCATCTCCGGCGAATTGAACCGCTCGCTGCTCTTCTCGTCATGCCGTGTGCACTCCTATGCCAAAGTCAACTGGTCGGTGCTGCTGCCCGATGTCGAGGTAGGCCGGGGCGCGCGTCTGAATAAATGCATCATCGACCATGGCGTCAGCATTCCGCCGGGCTTGGTGATCGGCGAGGATCCCGACGTGGACGCGCGCCGCTTCAGGCGGACCAACAACGGGGTGACGCTCGTGACGCGGGAGATGATCGATCGGATTCGCTGATCCATTCTGCCGCGGTTCATAAAAGCAAGGAGACACGCGGGCGAGTCGACAACGGCCGCGTGGTCTGTATACTTCGGTACGGCACGGTGGTGCCGTACTGCCTTTGTGTCCTCAAAAACGGTTACAACCTAGTGAACAATTAGCCCAATGCGTATACTTCAAGTTGCCTCTGAAATATTTCCTTTAGTCAAAACCGGCGGACTGGCCGATGTGGTCGGTTCGTTGCCTCCGGCGTTGGTCAAGCGCGGTCTCGATGTACGGATTCTTCTGCCGGGCTTGCCGGGGGTCGTTGCCGGTATTGTCGATCTACAGCCGGTGATGCGGATTGGGCCCGCATTCGGTGCGGCGTCGGTGACGCTCAGCAGAGGCAGCCTGCCCGACAGCATGCTGCCGGCGTACGTGATCGATGCGCCTTTCCTCTACCGCCGTGACGGAAATCCCTACGTTGGCCCGGACGGACAGGACTGGAGTGACAATATCCGCCGTTTCGGCCTGCTCGGCTGGGTTGCGGCGCACCTGGCATCGGGCGAACTCGATCCCGAGTGGGTGCCGGATGTCATTCATGCGCACGATTGGCATGCCGGACTGACCCCGGCTTACATCGGCCAGAATCCTGCCTTGCGCACTCCCACGATCTTTACCATCCACAACCTGGCGTTCCGTGGGCTTTTCGCTATGGAGAGCTACTACGACCTGGGGCTGCCGATGCGTAAGCTGACGCCTCATGGGATCGAGTTTCATGGCAAGATTTCCTTTATGAAGGCCGGTCTCGTGTATTCCAGAAAGATCACGACGGTTAGCCCGAGTTATGCCCGGGAAATTTGCACGACGGAATTTGGATGCGGCATGGACGGTATTTTGCGCGACCGCGGCGGCGATTTGTCCGGCATTCTCAACGGGGTGGATTACGAAATATGGAACCCGGCCGAAGCCGAGATTCCCTGCCGTTATTCGGTCGACGATCTGGACGGCAAGCAGGTATGCAAGAGTGCTCTCAGGAAAGAGTTCGGACTCGCCGAGGCCGGCGGACCGCTTTTTGCCGTTGTCAGCCGCCTGACTTCGCAGAAAGGCATGGATCTGCTGCTGGCGGCGCTGCCCGACTTGTTGCGGGAAGGCGGGCAACTGATCGTGCTCGGAACTGGCGATGGCGATCTGGAAGCGGGGTTCCGCTATGCAGCTTCCGTCAATCCCGACAATGTGGCGGTACACATTGGATATGACGAAGAAATGTCGCACCGTTTCATGGCCGGAGCGGATGTCCTGCTTGTTCCGTCGCGCTTCGAGCCTTGCGGGCTGACCCAGCTTTATGCGTTGCGCTATGGCACGCTGCCGCTGGTGCGCCGGGTCGGCGGGCTGGCGGATACGGTCGTCGATGTGAATGGCGACAATCTGGCTGCGGATCGCGCCACGGGCTTCGTTTTCAACGACGCAGCCCGCCACGAACTTGCCGGACGCATCCGCGACGCCTGCGGGTTTTTCCGCGACGAGAACGCCTGGCGGCAAGTGCAAAAGCGCGGCATGCACCAGGACTTCTCCTGGGACGGCTCGGCAGCGCATTACGAGGCGCTTTACCGCGGTTTGTGATTTCCCGGTTTTTGCGTTTTCTTACGGCGCCGGCTTGCGATTACCGTCGTTAGCCGGCGCTGGGAATAATTCCATTTCTAAATCGCGAGTGGCTGTGCCGCCTTCGCCTTGCCGTGCTACGGCACTGTGAAGCGGCTCGCCTTCGTGTCACTCACGATATGTAAATGGAATGACGTGGTCAATCCTCGCTGAGCAGAATGGCGATATCCCGTTCGGCCTCGATCCAGTCGCGCAACGGATCGCTCTTGAAATGGCTGCTCTCGGCACGGTAGTACGCCGCTTCAGCGATCATACGGTAGCGTTGTTCCTCGGTGACGACGACAACCGTCGTTTTCTTGACGGGGGCTTCTTTCTTGGCGGTCTGGCGCGGTGCTGCAGGTTTTTCCGCTGCCGGTTTTTTCACTGCGGCAGGCTTTGCTTTGACGGCTGTCGTTTTTGGTGCGGCAACCTTGGCGGCGACTTTGTCCGCAGCCTTTTTCGTGGCTGCCGGCTTCGCGGGAGCGGCTTCTGCCTTAGCCGGTTTCGATGCTGCTTTCTTGGGCGTATTCAAAGTCTTTTCTGCCATGGTTTCTCCTTTCAAGAAGCGGGGTACATCAACGATTTTTGTCTCGATTACATCAATCGTACTACATTCTTCGGAAATATGAAGCTCCGGAAATATGAAACCCCGCTATCCGCATAGCTGCGGATGCGGGTTTTCCGGCTAGGCGCGACGGCTTTACGGCCTGTATTCATCACTCTTGCGGCGCAGGTTCCGTCCGTGAAGGCGGCTCAATTCGGCGAGCCGTTCGGCATGCCACGGCGCAACCTGATGCCAGCCGAATCGCCATTCCCATGAACCCTCGCCGAGGCCGGGCTGGTTCATGCGCGCGGTGGAATCCAGGCCCAGTACGTCCTGCATCGGAACAATGGCAATGGACGCAACCGAAGCGGATGCCACATGGATCAGGTCCCAGTGGATCGACGTGCCATTGATGCCGAGATATCGCCGGATGTAGTCGCGCTCCTGGTCGGAGAGCGTGCTCCACCAGCCGCAGGTTGTGTCATTGTCATGCGTTCCCGTATAGACGACGGTATGCGGCTCGAAATTGTGCGGCAGGTAGGGATTGTTGCTATGCCCGTCGAAGGCGAATTGCAGCACGCGCATGCCGGGAAATCCGGCCGCCTTGCGTAGCGCAACGACTTTCGGCGTGATGATGCCCAAATCCTCGGCGATGATTTTGAACGTGCCCGGATCCTTGCCGACCTTCAGGCCGAGGGCTTTGTGCATTTCGGAAAACAGCGCCTGGCCGGGTCCCGGCTGCCATTGTCCGTTGATCGCCGTGGCTGATTGCGCAGGGATTTCCCAGTAGGACTCGAATCCGCGGAAATGATCGATGCGGACGATGTCGCAGAGTTTGAGCGTGCGCCGCATTCTCTCCGTCCACCAAAGGTAGTCGTCCTTTTCGTGCTCCACCCACTGGTAAAGCGGATTCCCCCAGCGCTGTCCGGTCACGCTGAAATAGTCGGGCGGCACGCCGGCAATGACACGAGGATGGCCGGTCTTCGTCAGGTCGAACAGATCCTGGTGAGCCCACACGTCGGCGCTGTGTGGCGAAACGAAAATGGGCATGTCGCCGATGATGCGGATGCCGCGCTCGTTGGCGTATTTCTTGACGGAAGCCCATTGATTGTCGAAACACCATTGGCAGAATTTCCAGAAATTGCATTCGTCTTCCTGCGACTTGGCCGCATCCCTCAGCGCCTTGGGTTTGCGTTGCGCGAGGTCGGGCGACAGATCCTGCCAGAGTTTGCCGCTGGCAGCCAGCTTCCAGTCCAGCGCCATGAACAAGGCATAATCGTCCAGCCAGTCACGCTCTTCCCTGCAAAATGCAAGGAAAGCCTTGTGGGCGTCTTTGCGTGCGTCGGAGAAGAAGCGCTCGGCGGCAAGGCGAAGACGCGACATGCGGAAAGGACGGACCGCCGAGTAATCGACCCGGTTGTCACGGAAAATCGGATCGGGGGCGATGTCGGCCTCGGTCAACCATCCGGCATCACGCAGGCGGCCGAGGTCGATCAGGAGTTCGTTGCCGGCAAAGGCCGATGGGCTCATGTAGGGGGAGTTCCCGGGGCCGATGCCGCCAATCGGCAGTACCTGCCAGAGCGTTTGATTGGCGGCGACCAGCCAATCGATGAAATGATAGGCCGAAGGGCCGAGATCGCCCGAGCCGTGCGGGCCGGGAAGGGAGGTGGGGTGCAGCAGAATGCCGCTATGACGGTGAGTAGTCATGGCAATATAGCCTTTTTTGAAAGAAGACGGGTTGGATCAGGGGCTGTGTTGTTCCAGAAACACGACGCTGTTTCCGGCGAGCGGACACGCGGTTTTCAACGTTTTCTCTGCGAACGGCGCATCGGCGCCGCTGTCGCAAAGCTGCCGCCAATTGCTGGAAGGAAGATTGAAACTTACCGGGTAGGCCTCGCGGTTGAACAGGACGAGCAATGCTCCTGGAACGTCCTGGCGGCCGGCTGAACCGCTGGGTAATTCGATGGGTGCAAGCAGCATGCCCAGCCTGCTGCCTGGCGAGGCATTCCAGTCGTGGCCGTTCATTTCGCGTCCGTCCGCATGCCACCAGACGATGTCGCGGCAGCCGGAAGCGCCGGTTTCGCCGGAGAGCCACCGGGTTTGCCGCAGTTGCGGAAAACGTTGGCGAAGGGCGATCAGACGGGAAGCGAATTCAAGCAGATCCTCATCGGCCTGCGGCCAATTCAACCAGGTCAAGGCGTTGTCCTGGCAATAGGCGTTGTTGTTGCCGGACTGCGTGCGGCCGATCTCGTCGCCGCCCTGCAGCATCGGTACGCCCTGCGCGGCGAAGAGCGTGGCCAGCAGCGCGCGCTGTAGCCGCCTGCGGTATTGCAGCACGCCGGGGTCGCGGGTTTCGCCCTCGACGCCGCCGTTGCAGGACAGGTTATGCCCATGTCCATCGTGGTTGGCCTCGCCGTTCGCCTCGTTGTGCTTGTCCCGATAACTGACGAGATCGCGCAGGGTGAATCCGTCGTGCGCGGTAACGAAATTGACGCCGGCGCTCGGTGCGCGTCCATCGTGGCGGAATATTTCGCTCGAGCCGGCGAGCCGCTGCGCCAGCGTACCAATGCCTGTGCCTTGCGTCAGCCAGAAGGCGCGGATGTCGTCGCGGAAGCGGTCGTTCCACTCGCTCCAGCCGGGCGGGAAATGTCCCAGGCGATAGCCGCCGGGGCCCAGGTCCCAGGGCTCCGCGATCAGTTTGACGCGGTTCAGCACCGGGTCCTGGCGGATTGCTTCCAGGAAGGCGCTGTCGCGGGTCAACGTGGCCGCCAGATCGAAACGGAAGCCATCGACGCGCATTTCCTCGACCCAGTAGCGCAGGGCGTCCATGACCAGCTGCAGCACGCGGGGATGCGCCAGATTGAAGGTGTTGCCGCAGCCGGTGAAGTTTTCGTAAAGCTTGGGATCATCCTCGCGCAGGCGGTAGTAGCTGGCATTGTCGATGCCGCGGAAGGAAATCGTTGGGCCGAATTCATCGGTTTCTGCCGTGTGATTGAACACCACGTCGAGTATGATTTCGATGTTGTTGGCATGCAGCGTGCGGACCATCGAACGGAATTCACTGATGACCGACGATTGTCCGCCATGCGAAGCGTAGCGGGTTTCCGGGGCAAAAAAGGACAGTGTGTTGTAGCCCCAGTAATTGGTCAGCCCCAGTCCCAGCAGGCGCCGTTCGTCGAGAAAGGCGTGTACTGGCAGTAGCTTCACGGCGGTAACGCCGAGGCGTTTGAAATGTGCCAGCATGGCCGGTGAAGCGAGGCCGGCGTAGGTTCCGCGCAGGCGCTCCGGCACGCCCGGATGGCGCCAGGTGCTGCCCTTGACGTGTGCCTCGTAGAGCACCGAGTCGCGCCAGGCGATGGCGGGCGGCGCATCATCGCCCCAGTCGAAGGGCTCATGGACGACGCAAGCGCGCAACCCTTGCCCAGGCGGCAGGGAGCGTCCGTAGGAAAACTCCCCGGCCAGTTTTTTGGCATACGGGTCGATCAACAGTTTCTGCGGATCGAAGCGATGTTCCGCCCCCAAGGGGCCGTGAACCCGAAAGGCGTACTCAAGCCCAGGGGCGCCGCCGGGCAGGTAGCCATGGAAAATCTGGTCGGTACTGCACGGGAGAGGCAGGGCGGATACCGCGCCGTCCTTCAGCAGGCACAGTTCGATTTTTTCCGCATGCGCCGAGAAAACGGCGAAGTTGACGCCTTCGCCGTCCCAGTGTGCGCCGAGCGGGTAAGGAGCTCCGTCCTGCAGTTCGAGCTTCATGCTCAAGGAGTATCCGGCGACCATTCCAGGTACACGGCAGCCAGTGGCGGCAGGGTCATCGAGGCCGACCACTCCCTTCCGTGCGATGGAATCTGTTCGGCGTCGACCATGCCAAACGGGTTGCCGACATTGCTGCCGCCGTAATGCTGCGAATCCGTGTTCAGGCGTTCGCGGTAGATGCCGGGGCCGGGAACGCCGACCCGGTAATCGTGGCGGACGACCGGGGTGAAGTTGCAGACGCACAGCATGACGCGCGAAGAATCCCTGCCGCGGCGCAGGAAGGCGAATACCGAGTTGTCCGAGTCATTGGCCGAGATCCATTCGAAACCGTGGTGATCGAAATCGATTTCGTGCAGCGCCGGCGTTGCCCGGTAGAGCGCGTTCAGATCGCGGATCAGGTGGCGGACGCCATCGTGCTGCGGAAAATCGAGCAGATTCCAGTCGAGCTCGCCGGCGTCGTTCCATTCGTTCCATTGGGCGAACTCGCCGCCCATGAACAGCAGCTTCTTGCCCGGATGCGCCCACATGAAAGCGTACAGGGCACGCAGGTTGGCAAATTTCTGCCAGTAGTCGCCCGCCATTTTGCTGATCAGCGAGCCTTTGCCATGCACGACTTCGTCATGTGAGAGGGGTAGGACGAAGTTCTCCGTGAAGGCGTAAAGCAGCCCGAAGGTCAGCTGGTTGTGGTGGTAGCGGCGGTGCACCGGGTCGTGCCTCATGTAGTCGAGCACGTCGTGCATCCAGCCCATGTTCCATTTGTAATTGAAACCCAGCCCGCCCATCGCCGGCGGCCGGCTGACGGCAGGCCAAGCCGTCGATTCTTCGGCGTAGGTCGTCGCACCGGGGCACTCCTGGCCGAGAATCTCGTTGACGCGGCGCAGGAAATGCACGGCTTCCAGGTTTTCGCGGCCGCCAAAGACGTTGGGAATCCATTGGCCAGCCTTGCGGCTGTAGTCGCGGTACAGCATCGAGGCCACGGCGTCGACGCGCAGACCGTCGATGCCGTACTGCTCGATCCAGAACAATGCGTTGCCGACCAGGTAGTTGAACACCTCACGCCGACCGAAGTTGTAGATCAGCGTTCCCCAGTCCTGATGCATGCCTTCGCGCGGATCGGCGTGCTCGAACAGCGCCTGGCCGTCGAAGCGGCCGAGGCCGTGCGCGTCGGTCGGGAAATGCGCCGGTACCCAGTCGATGATGACTTCCAGCCCGGCTTCGTGACAGGCGCTTACGAAATCACGGAAACCGGCGGGCGAGCCGAAACGCGCCGTCGGCGCGTACAGGCCAAGCGGCTGGTAGCCCCAGGAACCGTCGAAGGGATGTTCAGAAACCGGTAGAAGCTCGAGGTGCGTGAATCCAAGATCGGTGACGTAAGGAATCAGTGTCTCGGCCAGGTGTTGCCAATCCAGGAACCCGCCGTTTTCGGCGCGGCGCCAGGAGCCCAGATGCACTTCATAGATCGAGACCGGCGAATCGAGGTGGCTGCGTGCTCCAATGCCTTGCCGCTTCTTTATGGGCGGCAGGTCATGGACGATCGACGCGGTCGACGGGCGGAGTTCGGCGGCAAAACCGTAGGGGTCGGCTTTTTGCGGCAGGATGCGGCCGTCCCTGGTGCGGATTTCGTACTTGTAGCAGGCGCCGGCTTCGATTCCCGGAACGAACAGTTCCCAGACGCCGCATTCGCGGCGCAGGCGCATCGGATGGCGGCGGCCATCCCAGGTATTGAAATCGCCGATGACGCTGACGCGTTGGGCGTCGGGAGCCCAGACGGCAAAGGTGACGCCCTTGACGCCGTCTATTTCCCTCAGGTGCGCACCCAGGCGCTCGAACGGACGCAGGTGCGAACCTTCGGCCAGCAGCCAGACATCCAGGTCGCCGATGATCGTCGAGAAGGAATAGGGATCATGGACCTCCTGTTCGCCGCCGGGCCAGACGACGCGCAGACGGTAGCTGAAGCGGTCGCTCCGCCCAAGCAGCGAGCCTTCGAAAAGCCCGGAAGGGCCGCTGATGCCGGAGGTGAACTTCCGCTGGGGAAGTTCGGTAATCTCCTTGCCGCTTTCAGCGTCGATGAGGAAAACCTGCAGAGCGCCCGGCTGCATCGTGCGCACCCAGAGGCGTTCCTTGTTGTCGGTGTGCATTCCCAACACGGCGAACGGGTCACCGTGTTCTCCGCGGCACAGGGCCAGAGCTTCCGCTTTGTTCAGCATATCAGCCTTTCTTCAGCGAGGCGCCGAGGTTCCAGGTGTCGATCGCGTATTCCCGTATCGTCCTGTCGGAGGAGAAGCGCCCCATGCCGGCGACGTTGAGGATGGCCATTCGATGCCACTCCGCGGGTTTCACGTAAAGGCTGTCGACACGCTTTTGCGTATCCATGTAATCGGCATAATCAGCCAGCAGCATGTAGTGGTCGCCATAGTTGACGAGGCTGTTGAAGATGTCGTGATAACGCCGGCGGTCGTTCATCGAGAACAGGCCACCATCGATCTTGTCCAGCGTTTCCCTGAGCATCGGATTGCTCTGATAGATGGCGCGCGGGTCGTAGCCGACGCGGCGCAGGGCTTCGACCTGCTGGGCGCTGTTGCCGAAGATGAAGATGTTTTCCGCCCCTACGGCATCGCGGATCTCGATGTTGGCGCCATCCTCGGTGCCGATGGTCAGCGCGCCGTTGAGCGAGAACTTCATGTTGCCGGTCCCAGAGGCTTCTGTTCCGGCGGTGGAGATCTGTTCGGACAGATCCGCGGCGGGCATGATCAACTCGGCGACGGACACGCCGTAGTTGGGAACGAAGACGACTTTCAGCTTGCCGCGGGTGCGCGGGTCGTTGTTGACGACGGCGGCGACGTCATTGATCAGGTGAATGATCTGCTTGGCCATCTGGTAGGACGAAGCCGCCTTGCCGGCGAAGATGACGCTGCGCGGCGGCGCATCGTCCGCCAGGCCGTGCAGGATGGCGTTGTAATGGGTAATGACATGCAGCACGTTGAGCAGTTGCCGCTTGTATTCGTGGATGCGCTTGACCTGCACGTCGAACAGGCTGTCCGGATTGAGGATGACGCCGGTTTCGCGTTGAATGTAATCGGCCAGGCGGATCTTGTTGTGGCGTTTTGCGGCGGCGAAATCGTTGCGGAATCCTTCGTCGTCAGCCAGCGGGCGGATGTTCTGCAGCTTATCGAGGTTGAGCCGCCAGTCACGCCCGATCCGCTGGTCGAGCAGGTCCGACAGCCGCGGATTGGCTTGCGCCAGCCAGCGGCGCGGCGTAACGCCGTTCGTTTTGTTGTGGAAACGCTCGGGGAACAGTTTGGCGAAGCCGGAGAAGATCGTCCGCACCATCAGGTCGGAGTGCAATTGCGACACGCCGTTGATGCGATGGCTGCCGACAATGCACAAATGCGCCATGCGCACGCGCTTGCTTTCGTCGCTGCCGTCGCCATCGTCGATCAGCGACACGCGGCGGATGAGATCGATGTCGCCAGGGAAGCGTTTTTCGACTTCGGCGAGGAACTCGAAATTGATGCGGTAGATGATGCGCATGTGGCGCGGCAGCAGCGACTGGATCAGGCTGACCGGCCAGGTTTCGAGCGCTTCGGGCATCAGCGTGTGGTTGGTGTACGAGAAGATGCGCTGGCACTGCGCCCAGGCCGTGTTCCACAGCATGCCGTGTTCATCGCACAGCAGGCGCATGAGTTCGGCGACGGCAATGGCCGGGTGGGTGTCGTTGAGGTGGATCGCGATCTGGTCGGCAAGGTTGTGCAGGTACCCGTGCTCTTCGAAGTGATGGAAGATGATGTCCTGCAGCGACGCGGAAACGAAGAAGTACTCCTGCCGCAGGCGCAGTTCGCGCCCTGCCGGGGTGCTGTCGTTCGGATAGAGCACCCAGGAAATGTTCTCGAATCGGTTCTTGAATTCGGCGGCGCGAGCGTAGTCGCCGGAGTTGAAGGCATTGAGGTCGATCTGCGCTGGCGCGCCGGCCTTCCACAACCGCAGCGTGCTGACGCGTTCCGTGCCGTGTCCGGGGATGACGTAGTCGTACGCGCGCGCCTCGACCGCTTCGGCGGCATTCCACTCCGCCCATTCGCCATGGTGCTCCGCCGTGCCGCCGAAGCGGACGGGGAAGACCGTGCCCGGCCGCGGGAATTCCCAGGCGGTGCCGTTGACCAGCCAGGAGTCGGGGTGCTCTACCTGTCCGCCGTTGATGATCGATTGGGCGAACATGCCATATTCATAGCGCATGCCGTATCCCCAGGAGGGCAGTTCCACCGTCGCCATCGAGTCGAGGAAGCAGGCGGCCAGACGGCCCAGGCCGCCGTTGCCGAGTGCGGCGTCCGGTTCGCATTCGATGAGGTCGGTCAGGTTCGGGCCGCCGGCGTTGGAGAAGGCGGCGGCGGCCTTGTCGCGCAGGTTGAGCGCGGCCAGGGCATTGTCCAGCGAACGGCCGATCAGAAATTCCATTGACATGTAATAGATTCGGCGCGCCTTGTTTTTGCGATCCTCCACCTGGGTTTTCACCCAGCGGCGGGCCAGTTGTTCGCGGGCGACGACGGCCAGCGCGGTATAGGTTTCCTTGGTATTGGCAGTTGCCGGTTCTGCGGCCATGACATGCAGCAATTCACTATCGACCTCGGCGCGGAAAGCTGCGCTATCCGCATTGTTTGTCTTTTCGTCAGACATCGTTCTAATTCTCCTATGGTGTTTCGATCAGGCTTTAGCTATAAACGAGATGCTATCCGAAAACTCAGACAAGGTAGTGGACTGTAAGTTGACGTTTACTAAAGACCAAATAAAGTTGAAAGTTGTTCAATCGGTTCAAATGACGAATTATAAGCATATAAGCAGATTTCCATAGTGTAATGTTAGGCTTATGCTGGGCATCGCCGGGTTTTTGTGGCGTTTTCGAAGAAGATGGGATAGGGGCGAGTATGCGAAATTTTTCCGGCGCCTGGGTGCGTTATTCCGGTGACCTGTGGGGCGGGCTGGCGGCCATGCTGGTGGCGTTGCCGGCAGCTATTGCCTTCGGCGTGACTGTGTACTCGACCATCTCGCCGCAATACGCGGCTTTCGGGGCCTTGACAGGGGCGCTGGGAGCCATGGCGCTCGGGCTGATCGCACCGACTTTCGGCGGTACCGACAGGCTCATCAGCGCGCCATGCGCGCCGGCAGCCGCCATTCTTTCGGCTTTCGCCATCGAGATGGCTCATCAGGGAAACGAACCGACCAGCATTGTCCTGCTGGTGACGGTACTCGGCATTTTGGGCGGTTTGCTGCAGTTGCTGATCGGTTTTCTGGGCATCGGGCGGCTTATCCGCTACATTCCATATCCGGTGGTCAGCGGCTACATGAGCGCTGTCGGCCTGATCATCATCGGCAGCCAGCTCCCGAAGTTTGCCGGCGCGCCGATGGATACGGCGTGGCTGGAAGTCATCGTCAACCCGCAGCACTGGGATTGGCGCGGACTCGTTATCGGCGGCGCCACGGTGTTTGTCACGCTCAGCGCCGGCCGCTTCGTCAGGCTCATACCATCGACCATCGTCGGCATCCTGGCCGGAATGCTGGTTTATGCCGCCATCGCCGTGATGGATTCTTCCCTGCGCGTTCTGGAAGGGAATGGCTTGGTCATCGGCGCCCTGGGGGTGACCGGCGACGGTTACCTCGGGCTCATCACGGACCGTTGGAGCCAGATCGGGACGCTGCAACTGTCACAAATCGGCGGCCTTGTCGGTAGCGCGCTGACGCTGGCGGCGCTGCTCTCAATCGATACGCTGAAAACCTGCGTGGTGCTAGATCAGCTGACACGCAGCCGCCACGATTCCAACCGTGAACTGGTGGCCCAGGGGCTGGCCAACATCGTTTCTTCCGGTGTCGGCGGCATGCCGGGAGCAGGCACCATGGGCGCAAGCATGGTCAATTTCTCGAGTGGGGCGAAGACGCGGGTGTCCGGCATCTTCGAAGGCCTCATGACCGCCGTCGCGGCGCTGGCGTTGGGCGCCTTTGTCGCATGGATTCCCGTGGCGGCCTTGAGCGGCGTGCTGATCGTCGTCGGCCTGCGCATGATCGATACCGATCCGTTACGCTTTCTCGAATCGACCTCGACGGTGATCGATTTTTCGGTCGTCCTCGCCGTGATCGGCGTGGCCTTGACCGTCGGGCTGATTGCCGCATCGGCAACGGGCGTCGTCCTGTCGGTCATGCTTTTCCTGCGCGAACAGGTGGGTGGCGTCGTGCTGCGGCGCAAGAGCCTGGTCAGCGAGCGTTCGTCGGCATGGTACCGGCCCGTGCAGGAAATGCGCATTCTGGAAACGAAAGGACACTCGGCGATCATTTTCGAGCTTCAGGGCAGCCTGTTCTTTGGCACGTCACAGCAGTTGTACCGATTGATCGAACCGGAAATCCAGGCGATCAGTTGCCTGATCCTCGATCTGCAGCGCGTGCAGTCGGTCGACGTGACAGCTGCCCACACGCTGAACGTGATCCGCGACATGCTGGCCGAGCATCGTGTGCCGCTCATCTTGTCGACGGTCAGGGAGCGGCTGCCGAACGGGCGGAACCTGCGCGAATTCCTGGAGCTCTCCGGGCTGGAACCCGACGGAAAGAACGTCATCTATATGCCGACTCTGCCGGCGGCCATCGAATGGGTCGAGGCGCGGGTGTTGATCGAAAGCGGCACGCTGGCAGTCAAGGAAGAGGAGACCCCGCTCGAATTGCACGAGATCGAATTGTTCAAGGGGTGTGCCCCCGATTCGCTGGGTGACCTGAAAAATTGTCTGGAAAACCGCTCGTGGCATGCCGGAGACACGATTTTCTCCAGCGGCGAACCGGGACATGAACTGTTCCTGCTCCGAAAAGGGCAGGTGAAACTCATGGGCTACATCGGCCGCAGCACCAGCCTGAAGCATATCGCCACCTGCGGCCGCGGCGACTTCGTCGGCGGACTGTCTTTTCTCGACAACCAGATGCACAGCAACGACGCCGTGGCCGTCACCGATTGCGACATGTACGTGCTGACCAGGGAAAAATACAACCGCCTCGTGGAGGGGAATAAACCGATCGCTTTCGTTCTGCTTGCCAACCTCGCGCGCATGCTGGCCGTCAGGCTGCGCCACGCCAATAACGAGTTAAGCATATTGCAGGATAATTGAGAAACCGCTCATGGTGCTTTGATTGGTGTGGCGGGCGGGATCTGGCAGCGCTACTGCCTGGCCGGCCCGCCATTTAAACGCATGGCCTGGAGGCAATCGCTTATTTCTGCGCCGGCTCCCACTTGCAGCGAACGGGGGAGACGATCAATCCCTTGTCTTTCAGGGTCTTGAAAGCTTTATCGATCGTTTTGCGATCCAGATCCGACACTTTCTCGATTTCTCCAGCGGATACCGGTTTGCCGGCTTCTTTCATCAAGCCGAGAATTTTTGTTTCATTGTCCATTGACGGGCTCCTGTGTTGATATCCGCCTTCGGCGGAAAATGGGCGGGAAAATTATACACAGGCTTTATGCGCGGAATTGACCAGGGAGCAGCTTCAGGAAAAAATCTTGAACAGGCCGACTACGCCGGCAAAAAAGAGAATGCCTTCGACAATCGCCAAGCATCCCATTATTTTTGCACTTGTCGCATTGTTTTCTTTCGGGGGCTTTCCGTTTCCAGCATCCTTTCTTTGGAGACACAGCCCCCGCTTCTTGTCGAAAAAGACTTTCATGCGCTGTGCTTTTCACTTACCCATGAATAGTCCGGCTTTTTTGCGCGTTATTCCATTTCACTAACTCGCGAGTGACTTTGTCGTCTTCGCCTTGCCGTGCTGCAGCACTGTCTGCGGCTCGTCTTCGTGTCACTCGCGATTTATAAATGGAATTATTCATCCCGCCACTTGATCGAACAGCCGATGCTGGCAATCTGGTTCTCAGGGCCTTTGCCGGTGTCTGCGATCAGGCGCATGGCGTCGACGAGTTCGCGGCGCGTCTCCGAGGTGAAGGGCGCGCGTCCGCTCGAATCGAGCCTGCCGCGATATTGCAGTTCCAGATCGCGGTTGAAGCCGAAGAAATCGGGCGTGCAGGCGGCGCCGTAGGTGCGGGCGACGGTTTGTGTTTCGTCGAAAAGGTAGGGGAAAGTGAAAGAGTATTTCCGGGCGATGCGTTTCATGTCTTCCGGCGAATCGTCGGGGTAGGCGACGGTGTCGTTGCTCATGACGGCAGCAATGCCGAAGCCCATTTGCTGCACTTCGGCGGCATCGTGGCAGAGCCTGTCGATGACAGCCATGACGTAGGGGCAGTGGTTGCAGATGAACATAAGGAGCAGGCCATTGGCGCCGCGCAACGACTCCGGCGTCCAGAGCTTGCCTTCGGTATCGGGAAGTTGAAAGCCAGCAGCTTTCCAGCCGAAATCACATACGGGGGGACTGACGGCAGCCATGGTGGATTCCTCCTTGTTGAACTGTTGAGGTGGCAGCTGCTCGCCATGATGGAGTCTCCCTCATGGCGGAGGTGTTACTTAAGTTTTACACCCATATTCCTTCAAGAGCAAACGCATCGCTTCCGTGGCGTCCGCCGCCATCGCGCAAAGCAATGTGTTCGGCAGAATAGCTGCTGTTGAGATCGGCGCTTGCTTCTATAATACCGGCCATGAATTTCTCTCGATTTTACAGTCCTTATCCGCTGGCGGTTGGCATGCGCGCCGTGCTTTCGGAGAATGCCGCGCGCCATGCCGTGCGGGTGTTGCGGCTGCGCGAAGGCGATGCATTGACGCTGTTCGACGGAAAAGGCGGAGAATATGAGGCGCGCATCGCCAGTTGCGGGCGGGATGAAGTGTCCGTCGAAGTATCCGGGTGGCTCGACCGGGAGTGCGAGTCGCCGCTGGATATTACGCTGGTGCAGGCTTTGCAGTCCGGCGACAAGATGGATCTGACGGTGCAGAAAGCGGTCGAACTGGGTGTGGCGCGCGTCGTGCCGGTGATGTCGCAACGCGGCGTGGTCCGTCTTGCGGGCGAGCGGGCGGAGCGGCGGGTGGCGCACTGGCAGGCGGTGGCAGTTTCCGCCTGCGAGCAATGCGGGCGCAACCATGTACCCAGGGTAGCCGCATTGTCCGACCTGCGGCAATGGCTTGGCCGGCCCCCTGGTGATGAAAGGAGGATAATGCGGTTGATGCTCGATCCCCGTTCTTTGTGCACGTTGGCCGATCTTCCGAAACTTGACGCGGACAGCAGGATCGAATTGCTGGTTGGTGCCGAGGGCGGTCTGTCGCCCGAGGAAATGGATCTTGCCGAACGAGCGGGTTTTACCGGAATCCGTTTGGGGCCGCGCATTTTGCGAACCGAAACGGCAGGGCTGGCCGTGCTGGCGGCAATTCAGTGTTTGTGGGGCGATTTCAATGCGGGAGCTAGTCATGTTTGAATCGGCTGAGTTGGGACACAAAATCGACAAGAGAACTTTCAGCGAGGAAGTGCCGAAACTGCGCGAAGCTCTGCTCGATGCGCAGTTCGACGTGCGCGAGAAAGGGCAGTTTCCGGTCATTATCCTGATCAGCGGCGTCGATGGCGCCGGCAAGAGCGAAACGATCAACGTCCTGCATGAATGGATGGATGCCCGCTTTTTGTCCACGCAGGCGTTCTCGGCGCCGTCGGACGAGGAACTCGCACATCCCTTCATGTGGCGTTACTGGCGCACTCTGCCGGGCAAGGGAAGAATCGGAATATTTTTCAGTTCGTGGTATTCGGAGCCGGTGGCCCAAGAGGTCGAGGACTCTCTGGTAAAAAGCGGCCTCGACCAGCGCATGGACCAGATCAACCGCTTCGAGGCGATGCTGGTCAATGAGGGCGCGCTGGTGTTGAAGTTCTGGTTTCACCTTTCCAAGGATGCCTGCCGGCAGCGGCTGAAAGCGCTGGAAAAGGATCCGCGCACGGCATGGCGCGTGACCAAGGAAAGCTGGGCGCGCCTGAAGACTTACGACAAGCTGCAGGATGTGGCAGGGCACGTCCTGCGCATGACCAACACGCCGTGGGCGCCGTGGATCGTCATTGAGGGGACGGACGACCGCTACCGCTCGCTGACCGTGGGCAAAATCGTGCTCGATGCCCTGCAGAAGCGGCTGGCCGACACGCGCGACCAGAATTATCCGGTGGCGCCGCCGATCACGTTGAAAACGGACAGCCTGGATGTGCTGACGGCGCTCGATCTGACGCTTTCGCTGGAGCGGAAGGATTATGAAACGCAGCTGGCCAAATGGCAGGGGCGTTTCTCCGAACTCGTACGCCATAAAAATTTCAAAAATCACTCGCTGATCCTTGCGTTTGAAGGGCAGGATGCAGCCGGCAAAGGAGGCAGCATCAGGCGTGTGGCCTCAGCGCTCGATTCGCGCCAGTATCAGATAGTCCCGATCGCCGCGCCGACCGAGGAGGAGCGTGCACAGCCCTATTTGTGGCGTTTCTGGCGGCATATTCCAGGCAAAGGCAGGATTACCATTTTCGACCGGACCTGGTATGGCCGAGTGCTTGTCGAGCGAGTGGAGAAATTCTGTTCCGAAGCCGACTGGCTGCGGGCCTATACGGAAATCAACGATTTCGAGCATGAGTTACATGATGATGGCGCGATCGTCATCAAGTTCTGGCTGCAGATAAACGATAAAGAACAGTTGAAACGCTTCAAGGAACGGGAGAAAATTGCCTTCAAGCGTTTCAAGATCACTGACGAGGATTGGCGCAATCGTGACAAAGCCCCAGCCTATCACGCTGCCGTGTGCGACATGGTTGACCGGACGAGCACGGGAACGTCGCCATGGACGCTGGTGGAAGCCAACGACAAGTACTATGCCCGCATCAAGATTCTGCGTACGATCTGCGAACGCCTGGAGAAGGTGCTGAAGAACGAAACCCCCAAGAAGAGAAAGGATTGATGAAACCATGTTCGATGCCCTGAGCGCTTCGCAGTTCGTCTCGCTATTCCGGTCCGTTGCGCCATACATCAATCTTTTTCGCGGTAAAACATTCGTGATCGCGTTCGGCGGCAAGGCGATTTCCGGCCCGTTTGCACGTTCGCTGGCCTATGACTCCAACCTGCTGGCGGCGCTGGGCGTACGCATGGTGCTGGTACACGGCGCCCGTCCTCAGATCGAGGAAGAATTGCTTGAGAAGGGGCTGGAATCGAAAACACATGCCGGGTATCGCGTTACGGATGCCGCCACGCTCGATTGCGTGATCGACGCCGTGGGCAGCGTATCCCTCGAAATCGATGCGCTGCTGTCGCAGGGCTTGCCCGATACGCCGATGGCCAACAGCCGCATCCGTGTGATTGGCGGTAACTTCATTACCGCCAAACCCGTCGGAGTGATCGATGGCGTAGACATGCAGTATGCGGGCACGGTGCGCAAGATCGATTCCGAAGGCATCAAGGCGCAGCTCAATCTCGGCAATATCGTGCTGCTTTCCTGCCTTGGCGCCAGCCCGACCGGCGAAACCTTCAATCTGGCGATGGAGGAGGTGGCTGACGCGACGGCGGCGGCCATCGGCGCCGACAAGCTGATTTTCCTTACCGACAGCCGGGGCGTGACGGATAGTCAGGGCAATCTGCTCGAGGAGATGACGACGGATGCCATGGAGCGGATGATCACGGAGGGTACATGGCTTTCCCCCGACATCCGGCGCTATCTGCCATGCGCCGTGCGCGCCAGCCGTGCCGGCGTCGGGCGAGTGCATCTGATCGGTTACAACGAGGATGGCACGCTGCTGCTCGAACTTTTTACACGCGATGGCGTGGGAACCATCGTCACGCGCGAGTCGCTGGAAATCCTGCGCGACGCGCGTCCGGACGATATCGGCGGGTTGGTGGCCCTGATCGAGCCGCTGGAGGAAAACGGCACGCTGGTGCGCCGGTCGCGCGAGCTGCTGGAACGCGAAATCACGCGCTTCTCGGTCATCGAGCACGATGGGGTGATCGTCGGTTGCGCGGCGTTGTATCCTTACGGCAACGATCAGGCCGAACTGGCCTGCCTGGCGGTACATCCGCACTATCGCCGTTGGGGCTATGGCGAGCAGTTGCTGAAACGTATCGAAACGCGCGCGCGCGCGGTGGGTATCAAGCACCTGTTCGTGCTTACCACGGTGACGGCGCATTGGTTCCGCGAGCGCGGATTCGGGGAACGGACGCTGGAACAGCTGCCCACGGAAAAACGCCTGGTTTACAACCTGCAGCGTCGTTCCAAGATTTTTGCCAAACTTCTGTAGTGTAGAATTCCAGCATACGGAAATTGCTACAATCAATCAGTTGGAGTCTATTTATGGCACGGATGGTCAATTGCATCAAACTCGGCCGCGAGGCGGAAGCACTGGATTTCCCGCCTTACCCCGGCGAACTGGGCAAGCGGATTTACGCGAGCGTTTCAAAAGAGGCGTGGCAGCAGTGGATCCGCATGCAGACGATGATCATTAACGAGAACCGGTTGAATCTGGCCGATTCCGCACACCGCAAATATCTTGCCGAACAGGTCGAAAAACATTTCTTCGGCGATGGCGCCGATCAGGTGCAAGGATACGTGCCGCCGCAATCCTGACGTTGATGACTCTGGTGACGATGTATGCGGCGTCACAACTCCTTGTCTGAGCTTCTGGTTTTCGAATCGGAGACTGGTGGGGAAAGCGATGCTGAAAGGAACCATTCGGACGAGCCGCAGCATCGGGCGTAGTTTCCCGCTTGAACATATCGACAGATTCAATACGCTTCAACGCGGATAGTGTTGCCCGGTTCGGCAACGCCGACGCGTTCCAATTCAATCGAATTTCACTTGTCGAGAAACGATTTGACCGCTGTCAGCCCCGTCCGTAAGCTGGCAAGCACCGGTTTCCCCGTCGCTGCCGCGAGCTTATCTTGCGTGCGCGCCATCGACCCCTGTGCCAGTACAAAAACATCCGTTTCGTGAGCGATATCCGAAGCGGCAGCTAGGAGCAGTTGGTCGAATTTTTCCCCGTTTCCTTCCGATAGCACTTGCGCAGCCCCTTCAACCAAGCGTTCGGTAATGCGTACGGGTTTTCCCATCTTTTCGGAAACCGACCTGACCAAACCCGTTGTCGGAACGGCGACCGATGGATTTGTCATCATCACGGCGATTGACGATCCATTCTCTACAGCGTACCTGATCATAGGTTCATCGATTTTCAGAATCGGCAGTTTGACGAACGGCCGGATCTGATCGACCACATCTCCCATGGAAGCACAGGTGCTGAGAATGACACTGGCGCCGATGTTTTCGCAGGCTTGGCAATAGGCCAGCATCCGCTGTTTTATGTCGACGGTTACGGCGTTTCCGACCGAAAGGATGTCCGGGACCAGGCTGTCGTCGAGCAGATCAACCAAGCGGTGTTTAGGCATGAGTTCGCCGAAGACCTTTTTGACGGGTTCTATCAGTGCATAAGTCGTGAAGATTGCAGCAACGGTTTTCATAAGGATCTCCCTATAGATGCTTTCTAAATCTGCGAATCTGCCTTGAATGGTGTCAAGAATTTTGCCGTATTGACAATGATGATCAGGATGGCGATGCCTATCAGAACAGTGCAGAGAGGCCTTTCGAGGAATATCCACATTGTTCCGTTCGACATCTCCAGGGACTGGCGCAACGCTTTTTCCATCATTGGGCCGAGAATCAGGGTCAGGGCGAAGGGCGCCAGAGGAATATCAAGTTTTTTGAATGCGTAGCCCAATATCGAGAACACGAACATTACGATTATTCCAAATACGCTGTTGTTTACGCTGTATGCGCCGACGACGGCAAAGCCGAGAATCAAGGTGAAAAGAATTCCTGTGGGAATCTTGAGAACCGAAACCCAGAGCGGAATCAACGGCAGGTTAAGAACGAGCAGCAAAACGTTTCCCACGACAAAGCTGGCAATTACCGCCCAAACGAAGGCACTGTGCTCTGTGAATAGCAGTGGGCCAGGGAGCAGTCCATTCATCATCAATGCGCCCATGAGTATGGCAAGCGTCGGTGAGGCCGGAATGCCCAGGGTAAACAAGGGGATCATGGCGCCGTTCGCATAGGCGTTATTGGCCGTTTCAGGTCCGGCGACACCTTCGATCATTCCAGTTCCGAATTTGTCAGGCGTCTTGGAGGATTTCTTTTCGATGAAATAGGCAATGAATGTCGGGATCATGGTTCCTATCCCAGGAATGATTCCCAGTAGCAACCCGACGATCGTGCCCCGGCCTATGGGAGCGACCGACCGTCGCCACTCGTTGCGGGTTGGCATCAAGCTGCCGACTTTTGAAGTGAATACGCCTCGCTTGGACGATTCGATATTCAACAGTATCTCTCCAATACCGAACAGCCCCATGATGACCGGAACAATATCGAGCCCACTGAGCAAATCAGTAATGCCGAAAGTGAACCGCGGAGCACCCTGTACGGGATCGATGCCGATCATCGCGACCAACAATCCAAATACCGCTGATATCAGGCCGCGTGTTATGGAACGGCCGGCCAAACCGGTTACCATCGTCAGACCGATAAGCATCAATCCGAAAAACTCCGGTGGGCCGAACTTTAGCGCCAACGACGACAAGGGCAGCGCCACGACCACCAGCGCCGCAACGGCTGCCGTTCCGCCGACGAACGAACCGACGGCGGCAATTGTCAGTGCTGCGCCAGCCCTCCCATTTTTTGCCATCTGATAACCGTCAAGGCAGGTGATCGCCGAAGCGGCTTCACCAGGAACGTTGATGAGCACGGAAGTGATCGTCCCTCCGTACATGGCCCCATAATAGATCGCTGCCAGCATGATGATCGCGCCGGTCGGATCGAGCGCCACCGTCAATGGAATCAGAATGGCCGTTGCCGCCGACGGACCAAGGCCGGGTAAAACGCCGATGAGCGTGCCGACCACGCTGCCGATGAAAGCAAACATCAGGTTGGCAGGCTGGAGAGCTACGGAGAATCCATCCAGTAACAGATTGATGGCGTTCATTTGAATTCTCCTAAATTCCCAGAAGACCGGCTGGGAGAGGACTCGACAGCCAATGTGTAAATATGTAATACGTACCGAAGCTTCCAATCGACGCTATTGCCGTTTTCAATAACCAGCCTTGGCGATCGAGTATGCTGAGAAGAAACAGATAAAACACCAGCATGGAAAGGCAAAACCCGAGGGGCTCAAGAAAAAGAACGACGAATATGACGGCAACTGCGACTGCCCCCATTTTTCGGTAAGCCTTCACGTCCGCCACGAAATCGTCGCTCTGCGGCATGGGTTTGCCGTATGTTGCTTGCACGAACATGGCAATGGAAAGAATGGCTAGCAGGACGGCGAGGCACAGGGGGAAAAAACCGGGTCCGGGCCCAAGCGGCGTGTAGATTTTCATTTTCCAGGACTCGAATCCGACGAACCCGGAAACGAAAAGCAGCACCAAGCTGGTCGCTTGATAAGGAACTTTCATTGTTTTCAACGCAGCCTCCCTGGTTTGAATTTAGGGGAAGACCAACACTCATTGCTCAACTGCGCAGATGCGCCGTGCCTGTGTTAATGGAAGAGCATATCGAAACGGAAGGGTACGGGAGCACACCAGGTGAGGGAATGAAAGGCCTTCCTCCAGCGTGAGAGCGGCAAGGCAATGCCGGTGCTGTCGCCAAATATTTGGGAATAGCTCTTGCACCGCCATGCCGTTTTCCCCGTCGATCTACTGAGACTTCGCCTCGGACAACAACGGCTCCACGGTTTTTTCGAGCTGTTTCCAGTAGGAGGAAAACTCTTCGGGCCCTTTGAAACTTCCAATAAGTGCCAGGCTATCGAGTTTTTTTCTGGCCTCGTCGCTTTCCACGGTCGTTCTTATAATGCCGGCAAGCTTATTGATGATGTCCGCCGGGGTTCCTTGCGGGGCGCATATGCCTGTGGCGTTGTACCATATTGCGTCCTGATACCCGAGTTCCACCATGGTTGGAGCATCGGGCACAAATTTGCTGCGCTCCTTGTCCATGACTGCCAGTACGCGCACAATCCCCGAAGATAGCTGGGGATAAACGCTTCCAACTTTCCCAATGCGCAGGTCGACGTGTCCGCCGGCGAGTGCGGTCGTCGCCGGGCCGCCCCCGTCGAAGTGAACGAGCCGCAGGCGGGTTCCGGTGTTTTTCTGGAAGAACAGCGTCGCCATATGATCCGAACCCATCAAGCCGTCGGTAGCTACTTTCACAGCGCCCGGATTCTCCTTGGCGGCCTTGACCAAGTCCTCAAGCGTTTTGTAAGGACTGTCTTTCGGTACAACGACAGCTCCTACATCGATGTTATGCAGAGCGACCTGAGCCAATTGGCTTATCTGCGGTACGGCTTTTCGATCCGGGTCGAGGTAGGTCGTTATCGTGCCGGTAACCCCGGTCATTACCAACGTGTAGCCATTGGGTTTGGCCAACGCAGCTTCGGTCAGGCCGACCTGAGTCGCTCCGCCCGGTTTGTTGACCACCTGTACCGGTGTACCCAATTGGTTTTCCAGAACGGGCGCAATCAGTCGGGCCGTCATGTCATTGACCCCCCCGGCAGCATTCGGCACGATTATTGTGATGGGTCTGCCTTTTACAGGATAGGTTTCAGCGGCATGCGCGAAACCGGCACCACAGACTACGAGTGCCAAGACACATGCAATAGAAAATTTTTTTCCGAGTTTCATCTTGTCACCTCCTTGTTTCGTAATTGGCATGCGCTATCGAGAGCAAATGCCTTGTATGGTCATTGACGCGGCGGGTTGTGTCATTGACCGGAACTGTATTCACTTTCTCATGATGTCCTCAACCCAATCAGCGATCACTTGTGGCTGACGGCTTGCCACGAATCCTGCCTTTCAGGCGATTCAGATACTCAATGCTTTGTTCAACCAGATACCGCTCGCGCTCAAGCGTCACCTTTTCGTTTTCCGCACGCGCGGCGTACAGCTCTACATGCCAGGAAAGCACCTGGCCTCGTTCCTGCAAAACCCGAACCAATTCCGGTAGGTTGAGAATTCCTTGACCGAGCGCCGTGCCTTCGATACGAAAGAAATCCGTTTCCTTGAATGGCATAAAGTCTTTCAAGTGGACGGTAAGCGCGTGAGGAGCAAGCGTCAGCACTGCCTGTTCCGGTGACTCCGAGCCTAGAACAGGGTTCATCGTGTCGACACAGGCGCCGCATGTTCCCTCCTTGATCAGCCCAATCAGTTGGACAACTTCGATGGCAGCTCCACCGGGAGGATTCTCGATGGCCAGGCAAATCGATTTATTTCCTGCCCTTGACAGTGCACCGTTCAAAACGGCGGCAGCGCGTTCGATCCGGGCCTGGGTGCCCGACTCGTTCCGATCGCCGACATCGATGACGATTCGCAGCAAATTTGCGCCAATGCATTCCACAACGGAGAGTGCCCGCTCCACCTGATCAGGTTGCGTGCCGCGAATTCCCATTTCGAGGCGTATTCCCCTTGCCCTGGCATGATCGCGTATTGCGGCGAGTTGTGTCGGAGAGCAGGAGAGCAGCGGCACGTTGTCGCATAGCTGTACGACGTCAAGCCCGTGCAGCGCAGCGAAGTCGATCAGCCCAACGGCAGACATCGGCTGGCTTGGGCAAAATCCGTTGCAACCGATAGCCCAGCGAAAAGCATAGCTGCTCAAGCCGAACATGGGCAGAGGTGCGTTTTCAGGCATGAAAATGGACCCTCGCAATCATGTCGGAATTTTGTCTTTGGCTCCATCAAAGTAAGCTTGCCGGCTGACGTGCTCCGGAAGCGGCGGGCAATAAACAAACACAAATTTAAGCGGGCCGCTTCCCGTATTGCGGATGCTGTGCGGCACTCCTGCAGGGGCGATCATGACCGACTCCGGGACGATCTCGTATTCCTTGCCGTCGATAGTGGCAATGCCCGTTCCTTCATAAAAGAACATGGCTTCGGACTCTTTTGCGTGAGAGTGGATTGGGGCACCTCCTTGCGGATCCATGCGGTGGCAGCCAAGTATGAAACCATCGGCGCCCATGTCCTCTTTTGTGACAAGCAGGGTGGAGTGTCGACCATTGGTTTTGTTTACAACCAATTCCATGTCTTTTGCGTAGGCAAACAGCTCGACTTTGTCTTTCACGGCAATCTCTCCTTAAAAGTGAATTGATCGACAACCGATCGGAAAACGCTCCGATTTCTTCACGTACTCTGCATCTTCATTTAGCGTTCGATAAAAATATTGAAACGTATCAATCCTTAAACTGCAAAAATAATATAAATAATTTAGTATAACTTATTGTATTTATATAAATATATATTTGTGGCCTTGTAAAATTGTTGAACTATAATTGAAACGTTTCATGATTGATTTCAATTTAACATGTGATATAGTTGTTGTCAACAAATATTCATAAAGTCAGAAACGCCATTGATGGTTGGGATTGCAACAAGTGTTTTTTTCGTGATGTACCCGGTTGAGGGCGGCAAAAATGGCGATGTCCCACCATGTTTTTGGAATGGCTATACTGTGCCCTTAAGTTCGCCGCGAACCGATTTTGAGAACGATAAATGCAAAAAAAAGACCGCAAGCAATCGATCACCCTCAAGGATATCGCCAGGGAAGCCGGTGTTTCGGTCGGTACGGCATCGAATGCCATAAACCGGCAGGACATCGTCAGCAGCGATCTGAGGATGCGTGTCGAAAAGGTCATCGAAAAACTGGGATATCATCCGAGCGCACTGGCGCGTAGCATCAAAAAGAACCGGACGTTGGCCATTGGCTTGATCATTCCGAAAATAAAGAACGCGTTCTACGTCCAGATCATCGACGCTGTCGAGAAGCTGGTAAAAAGCCATGGCTATACCCTCATTCTTGGAAATTCCGATGATGACCTGGACACCGAGCTCCGCTACCTGAGAACCTTTGCTGCCATGCGCATCGACGGTCTGATTCTGGCGACGGTTGGACGCAAGGATCCTCAACGGATCGAACGTGAACTAAACACATATGAAGCTCTAGGAATCCCCGTTGTTTTGATTGTTCGGGGCATCGACCAAGCAATGCACGATACGATTGTTCTCGACAACGAAAACGGCGTTTACCGCGCCACTACCTATGCTCTCGATCTTGGCCATAGGCATATTGCGATCATTTCCAGCGCAGCACATACTTCGGCAAGCAAAGAGCGCATTGACGGATACCTGCGTGCAATGCGCGAACGCCATTATCCCTGCGATCAAAAAATGATACGCGTAGACATGGCTTCTCCGGAAAACGGCTATTTCACTGCAAAAGAGCTGCTCGATGCGGAAAA
Organism: Propionivibrio sp.; assembly: GCA_031547245.1. Classification (GTDB taxonomy): domain Bacteria; phylum Pseudomonadota; class Gammaproteobacteria; order Burkholderiales; family Rhodocyclaceae; genus Propionivibrio. The sequence continues at coordinate 13,337 of JAVBSG010000088.1, read as the reverse complement.
TCGTCCAACCTTGCTTCTGGTGGCGACCAGTTCGCTTCTAATCGACTGCTTGCGGGCGATACACGATCTTGGCCTGCGTATTCCAGACGACCTTTCTCTCATTTGTTTCGACGATCCTGACTGGAGCCCGTATTTGAACCCATCCCTTACGGCGATAAGGCCAGATACTGAAGATCTCTGCTCCGTTGCGGTCCGGTTCCTGCTTGAGCGCATTGAGAATGCGGATGCATTTTCCACCAGAACCTATGTCGTCAAGTCCGAGCTTATCGTCAGGGCATCGGTCAAATCGTTGATCTGTTGAGACCTATTCTTCCCGCAGGCGCGCCTCGACCTCATCCGCCGTGGCATGGCGGACGTTGAGTCCCTTGACCATGTAAACCACGTATTCGGCAATGTTGGTAGCATGGTCGCCGATGCGTTCGATGGCCTTGGCGATGGTCATGATGTCCAGCGAACGGGTGATGGTGCGCGGGTCTTCCATCATGTACGTGATGAGCTGCCGGGCAATGCCGCGGTACTCCGAGTTTACTTGTTCGTCGAGGCGAACGGCTTCGGCGGCCAGCGCCGTGTCGAGGCGGGCGAAACCGTCCAGCGACAACCGCAGCATTTTCAGCGCGGTTTCCGTCATGTAATTGACTTCGATGTTGGGCATGGCAACTGCAGCCTGGCCGCTCAACGAGATTCCCAATCGGGCGATTTTGCGCGCCTTGTCGCCGACGCGCTCGATGTCGGAAATGGCCTTGAGCACCGATACGATCATGCGCAAGTCGATGGCTGTCGGCTGACGCTTGGCGATGATCTGGTTGCACAGGGCGTCGATGTCCATTTCCATCTGGTTGACGTCGTCGTCGTCGCGAATGACGGCCTCCAGCAGTTGCTTGTCGCCGCTGTATAGCCCGTCGACCGCCTTGCGCACCTGTTGTTCGGCCAGGCCGCCCATCTGCAGTACGCGCGTGCGCAGGCTTTCCAGCTCTAGATCGAAATTCTTGGACGTATGGTCGGTCATGCTTCTGGCTCCGGGTTTTCGTTGCATGCGGGATATCGTCCGGGAAGTTTACGCGGGGCAGGTTACAGTTTTGTTGCAGCGGCGATAATCAGTCGTCAATCGGGCAGCATCGTTTCGACGCCTTCCTGTGTGCCGATCAGGCAGACATCGGCGGCGCGGCGGGCGAACAGTCCGTTGGTGACCACCCCCGCAATCTGGTTGAGATGGGTCTCCAGCTCGACCGGATCGAGGATTTCCAAACCCTTGACGTCCAGGATGATATTCCCATTGTCGGTCGTGAAGCCCGCACGCTGCACCGGTGTTCCGCCCAGCCTGGCTAGTTCGCGCGTTACGTAGGCGCTGGCCATCGGGATGACCTCGACGGGCAGCGGGAAACGGCCGAGGTAGTCGACGACCTTCGTGCCATCGACAATGCAGACGAATTTTCCGGCGACTGCGGAGACAATCTTTTCCCGCGTCAACGCGCCGCCGCCGCCCTTGATCATGTGCATCTCGGGCGTGATCTCGTCAGCTCCGTCGATATATACCGGCAGGTCGGTTACCTTGTTCAGGTCGAAAACGCGGATGCCGTGTTTCTGCAAACGCTGCCGGGTGTCTTCCGAACTGGCGACGGCGCCGGCGATGCGGTCTTTCATGCCGGCCAGCGCTTCGATGAACAATCGCGCCGTCGAACCGGTGCCGACGCCGACGAGGCGGCCTTCAACGACATAATCAAGCGCGGCCAGGGCAACGGCCTGTTTCATATCATCCTGGGTCATGGTCTGGGTATGGAGTGTTGTCGGGAAAGTATGGATTCTATCCGTTGCCCATCCAGCCGACTACCCATTGCCGCTCGTAAGGGCAGGGCGATACCCAGATATCCTTTTATTTGGTGTTGCTGCATAGGCGTAAGTGCGGGAAAGGCCGGAACCGACCCTTCCCGCGTGAATTTCAGGATAAGCCCGTCAGCAGTTATGCAGGCCCGGTGCTGCGCCGATCGTAGTTCCAGTTACTGGCTTCGAGTGCGCGGATATTGTCGACGAGAATGGCCACCAGGGCGTCCAGCATTTTTTCGCCTTTTTCGATGCTGGCTTTGGTCGGATCTCCCGTGGCCCCCGTGGCGGAAACTTCCGAAATATCCCACATCAGCTGGATCTCCTGACCAAGACGGATGCTGTCGTCCGGCATTTGCCGCACCGCCTGGGAAAGATCGCACCACTGCGGGCAAACCGCAGCAGTGATCGAAGCCTCGCCTTCGCCGCCGTGGCCCAGCCCGTCCCATGAGTCGAAAAAACCGTCTCCCAGCCGGTTGCGCATCAGATACCACCATGCCGGCAGAAACGCGAAGACGGCATCGGGATGGCGCGCCTTGACCTTGCGCTGGGCGATTTCCAGGGGTGGAATGTTACCGTCATGGCCGTTGAATACCAGAATATGCTTGACGCCATAGCGGATCAGACTCTCGAAGATATCTTCGGCAATGGCAACCACGGTTTCGAAACTTAGGGTGACGGCCATCGGATTGGCGTTGTAGTGCATGGAGGTGCCGAACGGCACGCCGGGAACGACGATTGTTTGTTCCAGCTGCAAGGCGGCGCGGCGCGCCGCTTCGGTGGGGACGAACAGGTCGGGGCCGAGCGGCAGATGGTTCCCGTGGCTTTCGCAACTGCCGAAAATCGTTATGGCGCTGTCGATTCTTTTTTCACACAACAGCGTTTCGATTTCGGAAGTGCGGAATTCGTTCAGAAAGACTTTTTTCACGCGGCTCCTCCTTCTGGAATGGAGAATTTCCCCTCGCTGTTGAGCAGGCGGTACAGGAAAACGTAGAGTACGATGGTAACGAATAGCGCCAGCAGGCCTGTCGGCCATTCGGCAAGGATGCCGAATACCGAAAATCCCAGGCCGAGCAACATGCCGAACGACGCCGAGATGACCCCAGGCCAGTTGTAGCGCGCTTGCTGGTGGACTTTGTCAATGGCGTAGCTACGCTTTTTCACGAGGTAGTAATCCGCCAGCAGCGGTCCAGCCAGCGGCGGCGCCATTACGCCGAGGTAGTTGATGAAATCGGCGAAGAACAGCTGATAGAATCCTATCGCTCCAAGCAAGGTACCAAAGATGCCGACCGTTGCGACGAGCTTTTTCTTGTCGACTTTTATACCGTTGGAACTTAGCACTGGGCCGGTGTAGAGCGAGTTGCAGTAGAGCTCGGCGTCATTGGTGGTCCAAAGCGAAAGCGTCCAGGTCAGTACGCCGATGACTGCCAGCAGAAAGCTTTTGTCCATCATCCATACGACGTAGTTGGGCATGCCGGCCGTCATTGTGCCGATGTAGCCCACGACGTTGAGCAACGGATTGGTGAAGATGAAGCAGGCGGCAGCGCCCCAGAATACGGCAGGGAGCGATTTGTTGAAGCGGAACAGATCGACTCCCATGACCGCGCCGGCAATCCAGCTGCCGATCACCATCGTGACGGCCGTGGAGAGCGGCAGTCCGGTATTGCTCGCCGATTTCTCGATGAATGACGCCAGTCCGCCGCCTTCCTCCAGCATCACGACGCCGGTGATGGCCGCGATGGCCATGATGATCGGAGAAACCGGGATGGCAACGATCTCCAGTCCCTTGATGCCATACACCGAGGTGAGGGTGAACAGCAGGCCGCTGACGACGCAGGCGAGGAATATCTCCAGCGTAATGACCATGCCGCTGTAGCCGTATTGCTGCGGATCAAAGACGACAATGCCTGAAGGGTTGCCGACAAAGGTTCCCCAAATGTCGCCGACCATGCCCGTAATCGAAGCGAACCAGCCCAACGTCAGCAGGCTCATGGCGGTAATCGGCAGGTTCGCCCCCATGCTGCCATAGGAATAGCGGCTGATCAGCGCCAGGCTCAACCCGGTTTTTTGCGCCATGACGCCCAGCAGCGAAGTGAGAATGAAGAGCGTGCCCATCCCCAGCGTGATTGCCAGCAACGCCGTGTCGAATGGTAATCCTGGCTTTCCGCCGGCGCCGGCCAGGGCGCCGCCGATGAACAGTCCCGTGGCGACATACCCGAAACCAACCCAGACAAGAACCTGTTTCCATGTCGGGCGACGTTCCGAGAGAGGGATCGGCGTAAACATAAAGTCTGCATCACTGTGCTGCAGAGTCTTTTCGGCCATAGTGCAATCTCCTTCAGTAGACGGGACAAAGCGAAGTAGCTATTTTGTTGTTGTGGTTATTTGTCCGCTCTTTTTTGTACTTAGTTCCGTCTGCAAAGGATTAACGAAACCAACGCGTATTGCGGCAAGCCGGGAAAAACCGGTACGACCCGATTACTGCGATCGACGAAGGTTTCGTCAAAGGCAACGCGCTGAAGAGTTTAGTTGAGCACGCCAAGCACGAACGAACTACGGTAACGATTGTATCCATCCGCTACCGTAGTATTTGCTCTGGCACAAAGACCGGAGAAGTTGCGTCAGGTTTTTCCGGGGACGATTGCCGCCTTGCTCAAGAGGCGGGAACGTCTTCATCCCAGGGGGGGCCAAGTTTTGCCTCCCAGTCTTTCCAGGCTTCATGCTTGGTCGGGAAATCCGCCAGGCGCTTGGCGAAGGCCGCCACCAGGAAGTCATCCACCCATTGGAAAATATCGTAGCGGCGCAGGATTGCGCGCATGCGGCGCATTTTTCGGCGTCTTACTTCGAGTGGAATATCCACGGCCTGACGGATGGCCTCGGCCGTCCTGACGATGTCGAACGGATTGACCATCAGGGCGTAACGGTGAAATTCCATGGCGGCGCCGGCAAATTCACTAAGGCATAAGATGCCGTGCGCGTCCACGTTGCATGCCGCATACTCCTTGGCAACCAGGTTCATGCCGTCGCGCAGCGGCGTGACCATGCACATGTCGGCCGCCATGTAATAGCTGGCAAGTTCGTGGTGATCCAGGTTGCGGTACATGTATTGCACAGGAGTCCATCCGGGCGTGGCAAACTGACCGTTGAGTTCGCCCACCAGGCGTTCGATTTCCACTTTCATGGCCTGGTATTGCGGCACATCTTCGCGGCTGGGTACCAGCACCTGAATCATGCAGAGCCGTTCGCGCAATTCCGGATAGCGGCAGAGAGCCTCGCGCAGGGCGCTCAGCCGCTGTGGTATTCCCTTGGTATAGTCCAGGCGGTCGGCGCTGAAAAGCAGGAAGCGGTTGCCGAAAGCGTTGCGGATCGCCTGGCTGCGTTCGCGCGTTTCCGGTTGCGCCGCCAGGCGGGCGAAAAAGCGGAAATCGATGCTGATGGGAAACGTGCCCAGACGGGTTTTTTTGCTGTCTGCCGAGACAGCGGCGATGGCGCCGCGCCCTCGCTTTGTTGCCTTGGGGTAGATCCGTTTGATGACTTCGTAGAAATTGCGGCAGTCGCGCGTGGTCTGAAAACCCAGCAGATCGAAATCCAGCATGGCATCCACGAGTTCCTTGCGCCACGGGAGCTTGAGGAAAATATCGGCAGGCGGGAAGGGGATATGGAGGAAAAATCCCGTGTGCCGGTCCTGCCCCATTTGCTTGAGATGCGATGCCTGAAGCATCAGATGGTAGTCGTGCACCCAGATGAAATCGCCCATTTGCGACGAGGCGGCTGCCACCTCGGCGAACTTCATGTTGGCCACGCGGTAAGCGTCCCAATAGGAGGTCTTGTAATTGCTGGGCAACTGGAATTCGTGGAACAGCGGCCAGAGGATTTCGTTGGAAAATCCGAGGTAGAAATCGTTGATGTCATGTTCGTCGAGCGCCACCGGGCGAAGAACGTATCCGGCATCCCTGGAAAATTCGCGCAACGGTTTCCCGAGCCCCTTTCCGGTAGTGCCCGGCCAGCCGATCCACAGTCCGCCGCGATCCTTCAGCACAGGCGCCAGGGCAGTAATTAATCCCCCTGCGCCCTGGCTGACGACCGGATTGCCTTCTTCATTTCGGGAAATGGCGATGGGCAACCGGTTGGACATGACAATCAGTTTGCGTTGTTCGGTATTTGTCATGGTTAGACCCTTTCTGTTTCGATGCGTTTTTATTGCGGATGGTATCTCCCTCCACCCTGCCAGGCTTCGAGAAACAACAACAATTCTTCCGGCGGCGTTATCCGGAACGAGGCCGCGGTGTGGCGGGAGCGGCGGTTGACGAGTATTCCGATATCGCCGTCGCGCAACGCTGCCAGGGCGTCCTCGTCGGTTCTGTCGTCGCCGAGGTAGACGAGAACGTGGTCGGGATTTTCGGCGGCCAGCGTTAGTACGGCACGGCCTTTGTCGATTCCCGGCAAGCGGATTTCCAGGCCGCCGTTGAATGGATGCAGTTCCAATCCGAGTCGGGTTGCCGGCAGCCGCCAGGCGTTTGCCGTCCAGGTGAGCAACCGGATCTGCTCGGCTTCGGTCAGCCCACGCACGTGGAGGGCCAACGAACAGAATTTCCTTTCCAGAGCGTTGGGCGCCCGATTTTCAAGCATGGCAGCGGCATCGCGCAGGAATGCTTCCTGTTCCTGGCTGAGCATCGTGGATCGAATTTCCCCTGAGGGGAAAAGCCGCTGGCCGCCATGGCCGCCCCATATTTCCGGCGTTGGCTTAACCTGCAGCAGCCGGGCAACCTCCGGCGCGTCCCTGCCGCTGACCAGAATGCAACGTCCAGGCCCGCTGGGGGGCAGGCGCGACAGAATCTCGCGCACGCCGGGATAAGGAAATGCTTGTCCGCGTTGAATTTGAAACGGCGCCAGCGTGCCGTCGTAATCCAGCAACAGGAGTCCCGGCCGCTCTCCCGACAGAATGGCCCGTAATGCGGGGTGTCGCAGCAGCTGTGCGAGTCCGGGAAGGCTCATGGGAATATCCTGAGCAAAGCGTGGGTGATGTCCAGCAGCAACGGAACATCCTCGGGGTTTTCTTCCAGGCTGCGTTCCAGGGTGAGTTCGATGTGGTTGAACAGGCAGATTTCCAGAAACTGCAGAAACTCCTTTTCACTGTGCGGCAGAAAATCGGCGTCAGCGCTTTCTTCTTTATAGCCGCTCAAAAAATCGCCGAAGACGGTATGCCGCCACAGTATCAGCCAGGGAAGCAGATTCTTGTCGGCCGGGGCGCGTTCCAGGTGGCTGCGCAGGGCTTTCTCGGAAATCAGCCCAATGGAAAAGAGCATCGATGCCACATCGCGCAGTGGCGAGCGCTTGACCAAGCGTTCGCGGACAGGCAGGTGCGCGTCGCCGTCGAAATTGACCAACATGAAGTCTTTCCCCAGATGCAGGACGTTGGCCAGACGGAAATCCCCGTGGATGCGGATGCGCTGCCCGGTGATCGTCATTTGCTGCAGGCGGGAGAAGCGTTCCATGATGCGCTTTTCGGGAAAAGACCGCAGGAGGAACGGCGATCCTTTGGCTGCGGAAGAACGCCGCAATTTTTGCAGCCCCAGCACGACACGGTAGGTCTGGTTGCGGATAATCTGGTACAGCGAACGCACATAGAAGGCGCTGTACGGTTCGGGTTCCATGGTTGGCGTATGCTGGGCGGCGAGAACCCTATGGAGTTGCAGAAGGCGTTTCCCCAGTTGCCGGAAAAAGTCGACGGTATGGGTTCTCACCATGAGAAGCTGCTCATCGGTGAAACTGCCGGGCATGGTGAGCGCGGTGACGGCTCCGACATTGGGCGGGGGTAGGTTCGACGCCTGCACGTCCTCGAAGAAACGGCCAAGATTGCTTTCGACGAAGGTTTGCCCGTTTATCGCTCCCGGCACGTATTCCATGGCGATTGCCAGGGTCATGGGATCGTTTTGCGGCGGCTGATAGGCCAGGCTCGCCAGCAGCTTGGGAACCCCAGGGAATCTCGCGGCATTGAGATGCCCCAGCAATTCCACTTCAGGATGAATCCCAGCCGTGGGCCGGCGATAGAATTTCAGATAAACCGTGTTGCTCAGCGCATGTGCGCAGGTGTGCAGGCTTGTGTGGATGGAGCGCGTCGGCCCCGGGTTTTTTGCGAGAAGCTCGCGCAACAACCCCGGAGCATAATTCTGGACGAAAAAATTGCCCGAATGGCCTTGTTGCCGTCTCCCATGCCGCTTCCGGCTTGCTCCCAGCAAATCGGTGAACAATCGCACGGCTTCCGGGCGCTGGAAACCGTCGGTCAATATCTTTTGCGTTTCTCTGCCTTGCAGGTTGGCTACCGCCATGTCGGATGAGGCATCGGCGGCCGCTTCTCCACGGCGCTCGGCAATTGCCGCCGTCATGAGCAGGAAGGTGTTTTGCAGCTTGGAAGTGCTTGTGTCTTCGGCCAGGACGAGCGTAGCGTCCAGATAGTCGTTGCGGGACGTGAGCGTGTCCAGAATGGTCAACTCGCGGGGCACTGCGGCATAGGGGTAGCTCCGCAGGCGTTGGCGTACCAGTGCGGGAAGCACGATCTTTTCCAGTTTGTTCCAGTTGTCCTGGGAGAAGACCCCGGTCTCCTCGCTGTAGGTCAGGTCCGCTTTTGCCGCCACGGCAAACAGCGGGGTGATGGATTCCTTTTCCAGGCGCAGCCAGAAATAGTCAAGCGGACCCAGCGTCAGGGTGTAGTGGCCTTTGTCGATCACCGGAAACCGGGATGCGCCGAACACCTCAAAAGGCGTATAACCGGTGAACTCGGACAGATCAAGCTCCGCAACCTGCGCGAAACGCGAAAGATTGGCGACGACCAGCATGCGCGCTTCGTTGTTTTCACGCAGGAAGCTCAGAACCCGTGTGTTTTCGCTGTGTATGAAACGTAACGTGCCGCGCCCCAGTACCGGTTGCTGTTCTTTATACACGGCAATGAAACGGCGCATCCACCAGAGGAAAGACGAGGGGCTGCGCTCTTCCGTTTCGACGTTGACAGCCTCGTAGTGGTACTCAGGATCGATGATCATCGGCAGGTACAGCGCCTGGGGGTTGGCGTCGGAAAAGCCGCCATTGCGGCCTGCCGTCCACTGCATGGGGGTGCGTACGCCGTTGCGGTCGCCGAGGTAATAATTGTCTCCCATGCCGATTTCATCGCCGTAGTAGAGACAGGGGGTGCCGGGGAAGGAAAAGAGCAGGACGTTGATCAATTCCATCTTCCGGCGGTGTTTCTGCATCAACGGCGCCAGCCGGCGCCGTATGCCCAGGTTGAACCGTGCCTTGGTGTTGCGCGCATAGGCATGGAACATGTAGTCCTGCTCTTCGTAACTGATCTTTTCCAGCGTCAGTTCGTCGTGGTTGCGTAAAAACAGCGCCCACTGGCAGTTTCCCGGAATCGCCGGCGTCTGCTCCATGATGTCCATGATGGGGTGGCGGTCTTCCTGCCACATGGACATGAAAATGCGCGGCATGAGCGGGAAATGGAATGCCATGTGGCATTCGTCGCCTTGCCCAAAATAGGTGATGGCTTCCTCGGGCCACAGGTTGGCTTCGGCCAGCAGCATCCGCCCAGGAAACTTCTCGTCGATGTAGGCGCGCAATTCCTGCAGGTAGGCGTGGGTTTCCGGCAGATTCTCGCAAATCGTGCCGGGGCGTTCGATGAGGTAGGGTACGGCATCCAGGCGCATGCCGTCGATGCCCATGCTCAGCCAGAAATCCACCACCTTGAGAACGGCGCGGCGGACTTCCGGATTGTCGAAGTTGAGATCAGGCTGGTGCGCGTAAAAACGGTGCCAGTAATAGGCTCCGGCTTGCTGGTTCCATGACCAGTTGGAGTCTTCGTAATCTTCAAAGATGATTCGTGCCTCGGGGTATTTGTCCGGCGTGTCGTTCCAGACATAGAAATCCCGATGAACGGAATTAGGCGGGGCGGCACAGGCGCGGCGAAACCAGGGGTGCTGGTCCGAGGTATGGTTCAGCACCAGTTCGGTAATCACCTTCAACCCGCGCGCATGGGCTTCGCGCAGAAAATGCCGGAAATCGGCCAGCGTTCCATAATCGGGATGAATGTCCGTGTAATCGGCGACGTCATAGCCATCGTCGCGCAAGGGAGAGGGGTAGAAAGGCAGCAGCCAGATGGCGCCGACCCCCAGCTTTTCCAGGTATTCCAGCTTTTCGATCAGACCCTTGAAGTCACCGATGCCATCGCCATTGCCGTCCGCAAAGGAGCGCACGTGCAGTTCATAGATGATGGTGTTTTGATACCAGTATGTTGCTGATGGTGAAGGGGATTGCGACATCATAAAAAACCTCCTCTTCTGCTCACCGCTGTTTGCCGATATGAATGTCTCTGAAAATGTCTGGACGGGACCTGTTGCGTCTCATTGCCCAGAAACGTATTTCCTCTGCCTTGTGTCGCTGCCAATTTCGAGAACGTTAGTATTAGAAGATCGACTGGCCTGCGGAAAGTTTCATTCTTCGTCTTCTATGAGAGTAGAGGGGGAAGTGCTCGGAGGCAAGGCGGTGATGGTCGTCATAATGCTGTGTGGTGTGTATATTGTTGTTTATAAATATGAAAATGTTTATTCTGCTTTAAGCTGCTGTACTGTGTGTTCTGGTTGCATGCCATGGTTCCGTTTATTTGAGGCAGAATGCAGGCTTGTTTCCGATGCCAATGCAGGTTTTTCTGGAATTTCCCTTACATGCCCCGTCCGATTCAGGCGCGGATCGATCTGTCCGCCATTGCCAATAATTACCAGGTCGCCAAGAAACACATCGAGCAATCCGGCAAACAGGCCAAAGCCTGGGCCGTTGTCAAAGCGGACGCCTATGGGCACGGTCTGTTGCGCGTAGCGAAAGCGTTGGGCGATCTGGCCGACGGTTTTGCCCTGCTCGATATCGAGGCGGCCGTTGCGTTGCGCGAGGCGGGATTCCGCCAGCCGATCCTGCTGCTGGAAGGATTTTTTGACGAAAGCGACCTGAATGCCTGCGCCGAATACGGGCTGACGACTGTAGTCCATCGCGTAGAACAATTGCAGATGATCCGTCAGGCGGCGTTGCCTGTGCGTATTCCGGTGTATCTCAAGCTCAATACCGGCATGAACCGCCTGGGCTTCATGCCGGAGCAGATGGCGGAGGTCAAAACAGAACTGGCGCGCAATACGGCGATCGATTCGATAACGCTGATGGTGCATTTCGCCGAAGCCGACGGCGAAATGGGTGTGGCATGGCAGCTGGAGCGTTTTCAGCAGATGGCGTCCGGCTGGCACTTGCCAGTATGCATGTCCAATTCGGCGGCGCTTCTGAAGTATCCGCATACCATATGCGACTGGGTGCGTCCGGGCATCATGCTGTACGGGGGCAGCCCTTTCGCCGATGCCAGTGCGGCCGGCCTGGGGTTGAGGCCCGTCATGACGCTGAACAGCCGTGTCATTGCCGTGCAGAACATTCAGGCCGGGGAGCGGGTCGGGTACGGCGGCACTTTTCGGGCAACGCATTCAACGCGCGTCGGAATCGTCGCCTGCGGCTATGCGGATGGTTATCCGCGGCATGCGGCAAGCGGCACGCCGATTCTCGTCGACGGACGGCGGACGGTGACCGTGGGGCGCGTTTCGATGGACATGCTGGCCTGCGACCTGACCGACATCCCGGAAGCTGGCGTCGATAGCCTGGTGACGCTGTGGGGCGAGGGATTGCCTGCGGACGAGGTGGCGACATCCGCCGGCACTATCAGCTATGAACTGTTTTGCGCCCTGGCGCGCCGTGTGTCGGTTGTCGAGGTCCAGGGTTAAACGATGGCCAAGGCGAAAACCGTCTATTCCTGTACCGAGTGCGGCGCCACGTCGTCAAAATGGCAGGGCCAGTGTCCGGGTTGCGGCGTGTGGAACACGCTGGTCGAGACGATAGCCGAAACGCCGTCGCCGTCATCAAAGCGCTTTGCCGCGCTGGCGGGCACGTCGGCGGTGCAACACTTATCGGAGATCGAGGCGCGCGAGGAAGACAGGTTGCCGACCGGCATCGGCGAGTTCGATAGGGCGCTCGGCGGCGGGCTGGTAGCCGGCGGCGTGGTGTTGATCGGCGGCGATCCGGGGATCGGCAAGAGTACGCTCCTTTTGCAGGCGTTGACGGTGTTGTCCGCATCCAGCCATGTGCTTTACGTGAGCGGCGAGGAGTCGGGGCAGCAGATCGCCCTGCGCGCCCGCCGGCTGGCGCTCAACACGCAAAAGCTCAAGCTGCTGGCCGAGATCAATCTGGAAAAGATTCTTGCCGTGCTTCAGACGGAAAAACCGCAGGTCGCCGTGATCGATTCGATCCAGACATTGTGGTCGGAGCAGCTAAGTTCCGCGCCGGGATCGGTGGCGCAGGTGCGCGAGTGTGCGGCGCAGCTGACAAGGCTGGCCAAGCAGACGGGGGTGACGGTCATTCTCGTCGGCCACGTGACGAAGGAAGGAGCGCTCGCCGGCCCCCGCGTGCTGGAGCATATCGTCGATACCGTGCTGTATTTCGAGGGCGATACACATTCGAGTTTTCGCTTGATCCGTGCGGTAAAAAACCGCTATGGCGCGGTCAACGAGATCGGCGTTTTCGCCATGACGGACAAAGGCCTGAAGGGCGTCAGCAACCCCTCGGCCATGTTTCTTTCGCAACACGGCCAGGATGTGCCGGGGTCCTGCGTGCTGGTCACGCAGGAGGGGACACGGCCGCTTCTCGTCGAAATCCAGGCGCTGGTCGACCAGGCGCACGGCAACCCCCGGCGGCTCACCGTTGGACTCGACGCACAGCGTTTGGCGATGTTGCTCGCCGTGCTGCACCGCCACGCCGGAATTCTGTGTTTCGATCAGGATGTTTTCGTAAATGCGGTTGGCGGCGTCAAGATCAGTGAGCCGGCGGCCGATCTTTCAGTTCTTCTATCTATCGTTTCTTCATTAAAAAACAAATCGTTACCAAGTAAACTTATAGTTTTTGGTGAGGTTGGCCTTGCTGGAGAAATCCGTCCGGCGCCGCGCGGCCAGGAGCGCTTGAAGGAAGCAGCAAAGCTCGGTTTTACGCGCGCGATGATCCCCGAAGCCAACAAACCCAAGCAGGCGATTGCCGGCATGGAGGTCATCGCCGTAAGGCGGGTCGAGGAGGCCTTCCAGAGGCTGCGTGAACTGGAATGATGCCATCAAGAAATTGCGCTAATCACAGAAATATCCGGATTCTATGAATATGCGGCAGATAATCGTCATCGTTTTGTTTTTAATGCTTCCTATATTTTCTCAGCCATTGAATGCCGCCGAGGATCGGGCTGTCGATCATGAAAAAAAACAAAAGAATGAAGAAAGCTATATTCCGGAAAATTTGGAAGATTGTTTCATTCAGGTGGATAAGATTCTTCCGGATAGCGTTAAGCAATCCATTTCAACTCAGACGGAATCGGAATTCTCTGCAAACATGCATCTGGGGTTGGGGATCAGGGCCTCCGCACTCGGAATGTATTTTCCCTGATCGCATAGTCACCTAGAAATAGT